>NZ_SIHJ01000001.1:2418747-2742974 GCF_007859765.1 Posidoniimonas corsicana | reverse complement strand
GCTTCGGGATCACCTCTTCTGGACCGTGCTTCTTACCCTTCGGCATCCTTCTACCTCCTCAAAGGTCATGTCCTCGACGCCCGGGATTATCCCAAACGGCGTGGACTTATTTGAAGGGGCTGGGTCAATGAGATCAACGGCGAATTCGTATGGGCGGATTCAGCGGGCAATGAGATCCACTTCTATGACTTCAGCAGCAGCACACCGGCAGGCAGGGAAGGCGCCTTCAAGTCGCTGGTCAGCCCTAGCGGGCTCGTGACGCAAGTCACGGCGTGGGCCACCGATGGAGCGATCCAAGAGATACGCCGCGAAGACGCCAGCTCCAATGAGGTTGAGTCTTGGCTCTACAGCTACCTGGGCTCCTCGGATCCAAATGAAGGCCTCCTGTCGAACGTCCAAATGAGGCAATCGGACGGCAGCGGCGGCTGGGATATCGTGAGACAAGTCAGCTACGAATACTACGAGAATGCAGAAGACTACGGGAACCTGGGCGACCTCAAGTTTGCGATAATCGAGGATGGTAGCAGCGTCGTCCTCGACACAAACTACTACCGGTATTACACGCCGGGAGAAGCCGGCGGTTACGTCCACGGGCTCAAGTACGTATTTGACGCTAAGTCGTACGCCCGCCTCACGGCCGACGTGGGCGACCCGACCCTCGCCAGCGACAGCCAGGTTAGCCCGTACGCGGAGCAGTACTTCGAGTACGACGAGTACACCAGGGCCACCTTGCACGCCATCCAGGGCGCTGGCGCAACGGCCTCGGGGGGAATCGGCGAGTACACCTACGAGTACACGGTCAACAGTGAGTTTTCTGACGACTTCAACGACTGGGCCTACAAGACGGTCGAGACCCTCCCTGGCGGCAACAAGAACACCTTCTACACCAACGCCAGTGGCGCTCCCCTACTCAAGGCCTTTGAAGACGTAAATGACTCTGGAAATCCCGGGCTCGAAGGCGAGGAGTGGCTGACATTCTACGAATACGACTCCGACGGACGCCAAGTCATGCAGGCAATGTCGTCGGCGGTGACCGACTACGAGATCGATGGCAATAACGACTTGGTAGTAACGCTCTCGTCTAGCACGGGCCTCATTCACTTGACCGAGTACTACACGAGCACTACCGCTACCGACACGACCTCTGGCGGCGTTGCCAGCTTCTTCAAGGCGAGTAAAGTGCAGCAGGGCACGAGCGGCACACCTGTCTTGGAGCAGGCTCAAGACTACTACGTCCAGACCGAAAGTGGACGGACGAACGTTGTTCTGGCCTCTGATGAGGTCTACCGCAACACCAATGGCACGGGCGCCGAAACGACAAGCTACGCCTACACCTGGTTCACGGACACCGTCGCGGTCGAGTCGATTGCCGTTTCCCTCCCGGTGGCGAGCGCATCGCAGAATGGCTCCGGTTCGGCGGACGTCACCACGGCGTACCTGGACGAGTATGGACGCACGGTGTGGACCAAAGACGCCGCTGGCTACCTCTCGTACACGGAGTACGATCCGGTCACGGGCGCCGTTGTCAAAATGATCGACGATGTCGACACTGCCAGCACAAGCGACTTCAGTGACTTGCCTAGCGGATGGCAGATCCCGACGGGGGGCGGCCTGCATCTTATTTCCACAATGGAAGTGGACGGGCTGGGTCGGACAATCAAGCTTGTTGACCCGGTCGGAAACGTCACGTACACCGTCTATGATGATGACGCCCATGAAGTTCGCGTCTACGAGGGCTGGGACGCTGCCTCCTCAAACACGACCAGCCCGATCCAAGTCTACCGAGAAGATCGTCCCGGCAGCTACACGGAATCACTCACCTATATCTGGGATGATGCGGGCGGCGTGCCTGTCGACATGCAGGCGCGTCCGACGGGCGCTGAGACGCTCTCCGATTCTCGTGCGACAATCCAGTCGCTGTCGCGGACCCTCTACAACGCCGCGGGGCAAGCGGTCGCGACGCGCGACTATTCCAGCCTCGATGGCGTTACCTACTCGGCGACTCCCGATCTAGGCGTGAAGGGCGCCAATTATCTGGAGTCAGAGGGCGCGTTTACTTCCCGCGGTTGGATGGTGTTGATCGCCGACGCAACAGGGACCAGCAATCACTTGTTCTACGATGCCCTGGGACGACTGGCGCAACGATGGAAAGGGACCGACGATGTGCCGACAACCGACTACAACGGTGACAGCACCCTTGACCGAGAGGACTTTCGCTACTGGGTAGAACAGAACCCGAACGCCGTAGAAGGCCCCGCGGGGACCTCCATGTATAAAGCGGCGCTCAACATCTACGACTTTGATCAGGCGGGGGGCGACTCGAATCAGACCGAAACACGGATCTATTTCGACAGCGGCGCCAACGACTTCTACACTACTTACTACGAATATGACTGGCGCAACCGCCTAACGGGTACGCTTGAGCCCGACTATGTGGCGACCGTGTTGACGCTGGACAACCTGGGCCGCACGACCGAGAGCCAGGTGTTTGGAGGCTCTTCGTACAGCTCCAACGCCATCGTCACAGGGGACCTGCGAGACCAGATGGAGTTCCTCTACGACCAGCAGGGCCGGCTCTACGAGTCACGCGACTACGAGGTCACCGTAAACTCCTCCACAGGCGCCGGAACAGCTGGCGACTACCTCCCGACAGATACCTGGTACGACCCGCGCGGTTATGTCGCCAAGACAGTTGTCGGCGCGGGCACCTTCCAGAAATCCAAGTACGATGGGGCCGGCCGGATGGCGGCCGCGTATGTCAGTTTCGATGCCGACGAAAACCAGACCGACTACTCCGCGGCGCTTAGCGTCGCTGGCGACACCGTTATCGAGCAAGCCGAAAACTGGTTTGATGGGAACGCGCGGATGGTTGCTGCGACAACTTTCAAGCGGCTGCCGACGGATTCGACATCAACGGGAGCATTGACCGCCCTCAACTCGTACGCGTCGACGACGGCAAACTGGTTCGACGATGCGGGACGAGTCACGCATCAAGTTGACTACGGGCGCCAAGATGTTGTGGGAGCGCAGGCGACTGATTTCTACGACGTCTACGGCGATCTCATCGACACCAACTCGAACAGGCTGCCGGACGTGGTAGAGTCTACCGCCCCGGAGCCCAACTCCTCCGACAACTACCTCGTCACCAAATCGGTTTACGACCCGCGTCTGAGTGACGCCGGCAGGATTGAGCGCCAGGTTGACAACCTCGGCCGCATCTTTGAAACGCAGTACGACCTCCTGGACCGTCCAATCCGCGAGATCCGGAACTACAACGACGGCGCCGTCGTTGAGACCGACACGCGGCAGGACATCACAACTGCGTACGAGTACGACACACTCGGACGCCTCGCTACGGTCACCGCCCTCAACGCCAAAGGGAGCGGCGGGGGCGTCGTCAGCCAAGCAACTCGCTACCTTTACGAGTCGCCCACCAATGCGTTCGTGCGGACGGGAGAGGTATCTGCCGATGCAACGGACGTGCTCACGCAGGATCAGAACACACTGGTGTGGTCGATCACTACCGATAACGGAGATCACGTCACCACGACCTACGACTGGCTGGACCGTGCGGTTACGGCCACCGACCAACGCGGCGTCGTCCACGCGTACAGCTACGACGCGGCCGGCCGCTTGTCCGACGACACCGTCACAGATCTGGGGATCGGCGGGGAAAACGTCGATGGCTCGATCCGCCGAATCGCCTACGCCTACGACGATCTCGGCCGTCAGCAGTCGATTACTAGCTACGGCGATACAAGTGGCACGCAGGTCGTCAATCAGATCGAGTACGCCTACGACGGCTGGGGGAACCTGATTGAAGAGTGGCAGGCTAACGACGGCGCTGTCAACACTTCCACAACGCCGAGCGTTTCCTACGTCTACGATGACGGCGCCAGCGCGGGCGTCGCAGCCCACTTAAGACTCACCGACTTAATCTATCCGAACGGCAGGACGGTTGAGTACGGGTACGGCAGCTCTGGTTCGATCGATGACGTGCTCTCACGCGTCGCAACGATCGGCGACGGGACCAACACGCACGCGGCGTACGAGTATCTCGGCTTGGACGCCCTGGCAAGCGAAGATTACGAGGAGCCAGAGGTCAAGCTCGACTACTCAGCAAGCAACTTCGATGCACTCGACCGATTCGGCCGGGTCGCTGATCAGGTCTGGAACGACTATGGTTCCACTCCGAGCGTGCTCGACGAATACAACTACACGTACGACCGCGCTGGAAACCGCACGGCCCGCGACAATGCCCTGCAGTCCTCTCTTGACCAAGCTTATGAGTATGACGACCTCGACCAACTCGTGTCGTTTGAGCGAGGCAGCGGCTACACGCAGGACTGGGGACACGACGCGCTGGGCAACTGGAGCAGCTTCGACGACGACGGGACCGTCCAGACCAGACAGAGCAACGCCGCCAATGAGATCACCTCCATCAGCGCCGGTGCCGCTACGCCCGCGTACGACCGCGCCGGGAACATGATCACCACTCCCAAACCTGGCAACGAGACTACCGGATTGACGCTGGAGTACGACGCATGGAACCGTATTGTGTCGGCCAGCGACGGAACGACAACCGTTACCTATGAGTACGATGGCCAGGACCGGCGGATCGAACGGGTCAGCGGTGGAACCGATGAGCATTTCTACTACGATGGCGAGCAGGTCGTCGAGACGCGACTGCCGGATGGCCAGAGTGTTCTTCAACCCCACCGGCAGTACGTCTGGTCACTGCGTTATATCGACTCGCCCATCCTGCGTGACAGCTATTCAGCCGGCGTGCTTGTGTCGGGGGACCGACTCTACTACCTGTCCGACGCCAACCACAATATCACGGCCGTTGTCAATGCTGCGGGCGTCGTCCAAGAACGCTACGACTACGATCCCTTCGGCAGGGTGACCATCTATGATGTCAACTGGGCGAACCCGACATCGACGTCGTCCGTTGGCAACACCCGATTCTTTGCCGGCCAGAGCCTGGACGTCACGACCGGCCTCGTCTACGCCCGAGCTCGGTGGTACAGCACGAGCATCGGAGGGTTTGTTTCCCGCGACCCGATGGGGTTTGCCGCGGGCGACATGAACCTGCACCGCTACGTCGGCAATAACTCGGTGATCTACGTTGATCCCTCGGGGTTGTACGGAATCGGCACTCGCAGTGCAATCGGCGGTCTGGCGGGGGCTTCATCCGGTCTCGCAGCAGGTTTTGCCGCCGGCGGAGTCATGGGGGGACCTCCGGGAGCCGCAGCTGGAGCCGTTGCCGGCGCCATTGGGGGAGGCCTCGCTGGCCTGCTGGCAGGAGCATTTGCCTCCCCCAAAGCATCCTTCGGCGACATTGCTGCAGAAGGGCTCATGGCAGGTTTGATTGAAGGGATCGTCGGGGGAGCATTTGCCGGCGCGTCGGCAGCGCGCGCCGCTGCCCGAGCAGGACACGCCCCCCCAAGCACTCGCGGCGGATTCTGCTTCGTCGCTGGCACCCCTGTTCTGCAGCACGCAGACGTGGGACGGTTAGCCGAGACCCACCTTGTGCAGGTGGAAAGCGGTACGTCACACAACTCATCGATGGTCTTGGCAGTTTCGGCGACAGTTATCGCAGTTGCCGGCGTAGGTCTACCCGAATTGCACAGTCGCAAGCCAGAGAAAACTAACTCAAGCAGCAAAGCTCGCCGCCGTCAGAATTCCAGGAAGGCCCCCTTAAGGCCACAAAGTGCTGAAGCAATGGCAGAGCCGTCGAATATGCCAACCTCCGAGCGAGTTGAAGAAACTGGAGTAATAGTTCCAGGATTTAAACCGGGCTGCATTGCGTCTGAAAAGTCGTCGCTGCTTAGCCGGGCTCGCATTAAGGTTGTGTGGTTGACCTGCTGGCTATTGCTTGCTGGATTCTTCGCAATACCGTGCTTCTTCGCCGGTGATCCCGAACCAGCTATTGAGCCAACACCGGTCGCCGCATCAGTCGCAGAAACGACTGCTCCTATCGAGCAGATACAGGTTGGCGATCGAGTTACAGGCGTTTACTCGGCCGATGAGCTTGCAGGTCACACTCAGGTCGACCCCACAACGTGGCGGAAAGTACGGCTTAAGGCTGAAAGCCGTTGGGAAGATGGCACAGTCGACTTGGTGCATGTTTCGACGTTGCAGCCACCTGCCTGGGTCTCAGCACACTCGGCTGAAGTCGGCAATACCGTTCCATTGCCACTTGACCTCTTAGAGATGGGCCTTCCCGAGAATTTACAGGCCGTGGTAGTCGCCAACGAGCCCTGTCCACCAATAATGGACGGCCCTGGTCGGGTGGTATTGACTACGGTCGACCACCTCAACGACGACCTCTACGAACTTACGTTTGCCGATCAAGATGGCAAGATTGAGTCCGTTCGCACAACCGGATCTCACAAGTTCTTTCGATCAAACGACGATGCGTGGGTGTCGGCACGCGAACTCCTGCGTGACGATTTCTTGGACGGTCCCGATGGCCAGCTCCAAGTACAGTCACTTGCGCAAGTTCCAGGAGTTCACCGTGTCTACAACATGGCCGTCGAGACTGACCATGTTTATCGGGTTTCGATGCTTGGAGCACTCGTGCATAACAATGGGTGTGCCCAGCCACGACCGGATCCTGTCACTGGGAAACCTCGCAAGCCTCCTGGATTTAAGGCCGATCCGTACAACAACGTGACAGCGAAACCAAGAACTGAAGGAAAATTCCTTGACGATGCGGAGCGATTTCTGGGCGATGGCTATACTACAGGCAAGGACGGTTCCCTCTATTCGGCTGACGGGATGCGGCGAGTTCGCTTTTCAAACAGCGACTTGGCAGGACACCCTCGAAGCCCCTATGCTTCAAGTCGTGGTCCACATGGACATTTTGAGTTCAATGGAGGGCGGAATATTCACATTCCGTTAGTACCATGAGAATCGAATGTAAAATACCCGACGATCATGTAACGAATGACATACGGTGGCTAGGTGCGGAGAAGGGGGATGGAGGCTATTTTCTATACCAGTACGTAAATTCAGAAGGACCGTGCAAATGGGATAGCTTTTACCAATCCCTCGAAGATCTCGCAATTGACTGCGAAGAGATATGGGGAATTGATCCTGCCACATGGAGCGATTTAGGACCGTTGAATGACTAATCGATCCGTGCCGCGAGGACGCAGCCGATCTCAAGGCCGCCGTGACTCTCTCAGGTGAAAGCTTGTATTGCCTTCACCAAGACAAGTGATAGCGACAAGGACAAGAGCCCCTCTCAGAACTGGACTTTGCCCGTGGCTTGGCTCTCGAACAGCGGATAGTCGATTACCGTTTGGCGTTGCAGTAAACCGCCAGCCACTGTGCTGACTGCCCCTCCCTGATTCATCCAATTCCTCAATGGCCATGCGACGCCTTGTCCGATCATTCTTCGTCGCCGCCAAGCCCATTGGTTCTCGCTGCAACATCGACTGCACCTACTGCTATTACTTACACAAGCAGGGCCTGCTTGCCGACGACTCCGCCAGCCCAATCACCGATGGGTTGCTAGAGGAATTTATTCGTCAACACGTTGCCGGTCAGGATACCGACATCATCGAGTTTACGTGGCACGGTGGAGAGCCCACGCTCTTGGGTCTCGACTTCTTCCGCAAGGTCATTCGGATACAAGCGAGGCATGCTGGCGACAAACACATCGAGAACGACCTGCAAACCAACGGCTTGCTGCTCGACGACGAATGGTGCGAGTTTCTGAAGGAGAACGAGTTCTTCGTCGGCCTTAGCATCGACGGGCCCAAGCATCTTCATGATCGCTACCGCGTCACGCGGGGCGGCGCCTCCACGTTCGACAAGGTGTACTCAGCAGCTCGCCTGCTTCAGCGGCATAACATACCGTTCAGCGCTTTGGCGGTCGTGAACGCCGTCAACGCCCGGCATCCCGAGGACGTCTACCGGTTCTTGACCGAAGATTTGGGCTGCCACTACATCCAGTGGAGCCCCTGCGTAGAGCCACGAGACTTTCATGCCGTGGCGCCGGGCCACTGGAATCAGGACTCCATGCCACCAGTTGGCTCTGAGGCAGCAAGGCCAGGCCGCTCGACCTCGGTCGTGACAGATTGGTCGGTGGACCCCGACGACTTCGGTGATTTCCTCTGCCGCACGTTCGATCTATGGCGTGAGAACGATCTTGGCAGAGTCTACGTGAACTGGTTCGAGTCGGCTGTCGGGCAATGGATGAACAAACCCGCCCAGCTCTGTACAATGGCTGAAACCTGCGGCAGATGCGTCGCGTTGGAGAAAGACGGCGCGGTTTACTCTTGCGACCATTTCGTCTACCCCGAGTACCAGATTGGAATGCTCAGCAAGGACGGGCCTCAATTGGCCGACATGGTCTACTCGCCAGAGCAGCGAAAGTTTGGCTGCAACAAACGCGACACACTGACGGACCACTGCAAGAAGTGCGACTACCGCTTCGCCTGCAACGGCGACTGCCCCAAGAACCGCTTCACCAAGAGCCCGGACGGCCAGCCGGGACTTAGCTATTTGTGCCCCGGATTGAAGCGGTTCTTCGCCCACGCGGATCCTCACCTCCGTCAGATCGCCGCCCAAATTCGACAGCTTGGCGATACATCCCATCTGGCTACTCCACTCCGTTGAAGAACTGACCGCGAAAGCAAGGTCTTCGTGCAGCGGTCAAGACACCGACCGCAGCTTTACGCTCATACAACCTATTGAAGATGCATTGACTTGCGCGGCGTGGGTTTGCGGTTGAGCTGCTGAAGTAGTGAGCACCATCGCTCGTTTGCTGTGGGACATGCTGAGGACAGACCACTGACTCGAGTAACCAAGGCTCAGCTGCGGTGGATCAGGACAAGGCAAGACCGCTGCTCAACGACGAATGCAGCAGCGGATTTTGATACTGAATGCAGCCGGGGAGGGCGTAACCTCCCTGGGCTTTCCGAGCACAGTTCAGTTCGCGTTGCACTGATAGTTGCACCGCAGGCCGGTTGCCGATGCCTTCTGTTGACGCGGGAAGTCAGCCACTTGCACGCAGCCTGACGCTTGCCCTACCTTAACTGCCCAATCTACGCGAGAGTGTCGGACCGACGCATCTTTGAACGGTCTTGCGGCATAAAGCTGATCAGTAGCTCTGACGCTCGAAGTCTTGCTCGTCTGCCATGACGAGGCACCAAGACATCCCGGTGTGAGGGATATAGAAGTAGTGTTCCTGTGTGAGTAGCCGCCGACCTTCATGTTCGGCCCAGGAGTATAGTGCCCCGTTCGCTTTTGACTCGCGGTATCCGCCCCCTGTTTGAGAATGCCGAACGAAGGACTGAAACTCCTTGCCTACCGCACGCTCACCGCGGCGAACTCCCCACACGCCCTGACTGCGCAGCGACTCGGAGGCCCAGCCGAAGAGGATCTCATCGCCGCGGGCCGCCACGGTCAGACACGGGAAGTCCGAGAGCTGTGTCCAGCGGACTAGCAGGCCCGTCAGCGAGACGCTGAACAGGTTGCGCACTTCCTTGATGCGTTCGATTGTCGGGAAGTTCTCGGCGTTTACAAACCGTCGCAGCAGCTGTTTGGGCATCAGCAGGCCCGCGGCGAACGCATCGGCCTCCTGCTCGATCTGACGGTCGGCCACGAACTCGGTGAAGGAGTCGTGCGCCCGACGGCTCGTCACCAAGCGCCTTCGGTGCTCTGGCAGGTAGAAGTGGCCTAATTCGTGAGCGACCGTGAACAAGACCTTCGAGTGGTGCTTGCCCTGATGCGGCCACCGATCGTAGCAAGTGTTGTAGGCGATCAAGAACCGGCGACCGAGGTAGCGTATCCTCCCATCAAACGCGTCGCCGAAGTCATCGCCCTCGGCATGGATCAGGCGGCGCTCCCGCCTCACCACGTCGAAGGGATCGATCGGCGGGGTATCGCACCCAAGAGCTTCGGCCACCGCTTCTCCCTCCAACGTTGCCCGCTCGCGCGCGGCGTGCGCCAAGCGCCATGGATTGCTACTTGGAACCGCCACGCTCGCCCCGTTCTTCGTTCGGACCAGTTTCGCCGTCTTCGCTGGGTTCTTCCATCGCCCGCTGCTCCATCTCCCGGAGCTTCGCTTCCAAATCCTCCGACAGCGGTTCACCTGGCGCGCGGAACATCTCAACGAACTCGTTAGCGGCCGCATCGTTCGTGTCGCACTCATAGGCCTCAGCTACCGGTTCTTCCCAGGCCATACGCCGCTTGCCGAGCACCTTCAAGAGAATCCGATCGGTTCGCTCTGCAGTGTCGTCTCCGCCAAGCGCTTCGAGCATCCGCTCGATCTCCGCATCGTTCTTCGGGTCGAAGCCAGCCGGCACAATCACTCGATGGCATAAGGCGTCTAGTCGCTCGCCTTGCTTGTTGTTGCTCATATCACCCTCACCAGAAGATCCACATTGTGCCCCTGTCTACGAAGCTCCGCCTCCACCGCGGACTTGGCGCGATGCTTGTACTGTCGAATCGTGCCCGCAGGGATCGGGACCCCGCCGTTATGCTCCTCTCCCAGCCGCTGTCCCAGCAGCCCGGCATCCAGCACGTAGTCACCGGCCTCCGCGTAGGCCACCAGCACCGCTTTGTGTAAAGGGTTCTTCAGCCCGTCGACGGCTTCTCGCACGTCACGCAGCAGCTTCTTGCTCGGAGCTGGCGCTACGTCCTCCGCAGCTAACTCCTCGCAGTAGGGCGGAGGGACGACAGCAAGCTGCTCGGTTTCCCACGCGACCTCCTTAGCTCGCATCGCGAGCCACCTCAGCCGTCCTTCGACGTAATCTAGCCCTACCCGTTCGGCGATCCGGTATAGGTACGGCCGCAGCGGCCGGTCAGGGTCGAAGTTCGCCCTCGCCTTCCAGAGCCTGCGCACCGCTTCGGCCACTATGTCCTCAGCGTCGGCCGCGAGGGAGGGGAAGCGACCGCGGATCGCCTCTTCAATTGGCGCCGTCAGCCGGATGAGGTCGGCCAGGCACGACTGGTCCCCTTCCAGGAGCCGTAGGGCGATATCGACCTCATCTGGCGGCTCTTCGACGGTTGGGTTCATAGGGAAGCCTCTGGTGACCGCGTGAACAATCGGCGGGGGCACCGACCTATACGAAGGGCCGTTACAGCCGGCCCGAAGTGGCGAAAGCTTCTGATTGTAACGGCGCTTCGTAGTAATAGGAGAGATAGGCTCTCGCCATCGTCGTACGCCCCACAGAGAAGAAGACCCATGTCCAAGGAAAACTGCGGCGGCTCGGCACGGCCCGCCATCTCGGACCCGAAAACCGTGCCCGTCAAACCCCACCATCGATCCCTGCCGGGCGATCAATGCCACGGACCCGGGAAGCCCGGCCCCAAGTCGGTCGCCGTGAAGGGCCGCAAACGCTCGAAACCCTAGCCCAGGGATTACCTATGTCGGTCAGCTACATCAAAGAATGGGTCAAATTCTGCCTCTGGGGACAGGCGGGCGGGCGGTGTGAGTATGAGGGCTGCAACCGCCCGCTCTACCGCGACGACGTCACCCAAGCAGAGTTCAACTCCGCGTACATCGCCCACATTGTCGCGGATCGGCCTGGAGGCCCCCGTGGAGACGCCATCCTTTCGGAGAAGCTCAAGGGGGAACTGGCCAATCTGATGCTGCTGTGCGCCGACCACCGTTTGGTCGACCGGGTGGATGTCGACGGGCACCCCGTCGATCGGCTCCGCGAGATGAAACGGCGGCACGAGGAGCGTCTTGAAATAGCCGGCGGTGTCGCCGAGGCGATGCAATCCCATATTCTCTTGTACGGCGCCCGGATCGGCGAGCACCAGGCGCCGCTCAGCTACGAAGAAGCCGCGGCTGCTCTCCTACCCGACCAGTACCCCGCGACGAGGCAACCCATCGCGTTTGGACTACGTAACAGTTCATTCGAGGACCGGGAAGAAGAGTACTGGACGCTGGAGGCGGAGCACCTCCGCCGCAGTTTCGCGGCGCAAGTCACCCCGCGCATCGCCAGCGACGAGATCCGTCGGCTTTCAGTGTTCGGCCTCGCGCCGATCCCACTCCTGGTGCTCCTCGGCAGGCTTCTCTCTGACATCCCACATGCCGAAGTGCGGCAGCGCCGCCGCGAGCCGCCGACTTGGGTCTGGAACGATCAGGCGTCTCCGGTGAACCACAGCGTCAGCCAGCGCTGCGCCGGAGTTTCTGGCCGCGTCGCGCTGCTACTGGAATTGTCGGCGCATATCCGTTCCGAACGCGCCCTCACGGTCGTTGGGGAGGACGCGGCCGTGTGGTCGCTGTCCCACGCAGCGCCCGGGAATGACTATATGCAATCCGCCGCCCACCTCCAGGACTTCCGCCGGGCCATTCGGTTGGCGTTCGAGCAGATAAAAAACGAACACGGAGAGGCGGCTGAACTGCACGTCTTCCCGGCGGTCCCAGTGTCGGCCGCCGTCGAAATGGGTCGCGTGTGGATGCCGAAGGCCGACCTACCCTTCCTCGTTTACGACCAGAATCGGTCCGTCGATGGCTTCCGGCCAGCGCTGCGGATCGCCCAAGAAAACTGAAAGGATTCCACAATGCCCGACAACCGGATGCTGATCGTTGACACGCTGCTAGTCGAGGTCGCCAGGGAACTTGACATCCCCCCCTCGAAGTACCGCGAAGCGGTGGAACGGTACGAAGCGGTCGGACGCTGGCTCGAAGAGGGGGAGTATCACGGCGCGACGGGAGAGACGCGCGTCTACCCACAGGGGTCGTTCCGGCTCGGCACGGTGGTCCGCCCGCTGCCGACCTACCAGTCCCCGGAGTACGACATTGATCTGGTCTGTGAACTCAAGATCCCGAAGGGGGCGACTTCGCCCTCCGTCGTCAAGCGGCTGGTTGGCGACCGCCTGAAGGCGCATGGCAAATATCGGGACATGCTCGACGCCGAGGGGAGACGTTGCTGGACGCTCACCTACGCCGAGGCGGACGGCGTAGGCTTCCATCTCGACGTGCTGCCGTGCGTTCCCGACCCGTCCTACCACGCCGGAGTCCAGCCGCGCCACAGCGAGCAATCGGTCGCGCTCACCAACCGCACCGCCGACGTTTACCGCTGGGGCGGCACGAACCCCGCAGGCTACGTCGATTGGTTCTTCGAGCGGCAACGCGAGGTATTTCTCGCGGTCGCGGCCCGCTCGCGGGCGTCGCTTCAGGCGCGCCACCCAGACCTATTCGCTCGCGTGGACGATGTCCCCGACCAGCTCGTGCGGACTCCGTTGCAACGGGCGATCCAGATTCTCAAACGACACCGTGACGTCCGCTTTGACGGCCGCGATGATGAGTGTGACAAACCGATCTCGATGATCATCTCGACGCTGGCAGCCAGCGGGTATCGGCAAGAACCCGACGTGTACTCGACGCTCGCGAGCTTCGTCCACAGGATGCGGGACTACCAGCAGTCCGGGGCGATCCGCTGCGACGCTGACCAGTGGGTAATTCCCAACCCGGTGAACCCAGAAGAGAATTTTGCCGATCGCTGGAACGAGCCGGGCAGCAACAAGGCGGAAGCGTTTTTCCAGTGGGTCGAATGGGTCCAAGAAGACATCGACGACCTCCTCAACGTCACGTCTCGCGGCGAACTTGAAACGAAGCTCCGGGGCGTCTTCGGCGACCGCCCGGGCAGCGCCGTGGCAAGCCGATACTCCGGCCCACTGCCGGGCGCCCAGCAGGCGCCGATCTCCGCGTTCGGCCGCGTGCCGCGTGCCTGGTTGCGCCTCGACGCCCCACACCGGCAGCCGCCAAAGTGGCGAATGCGACCGTTGGGTCACCGAGTCGAGATTCGCGCCCGCTACTTCCGGAACGGATTCCGCCCGACACGGTTTGGCAGCAACGGCGCGCCGCTCCCCAAGCGGGTTGACCTCGAATTCCAGGCGATCACTGACATCCCAAAGCCCTATGACGTTCACTGGCAGGTGGTGAATACCGGGAAAGAAGCAACAGCGGCCCAGCAGCTACGGGGGGATTTTTACCGCAGCGATGCCAGCGGCAGGAAGCGGCATGAATCGACGCAATACGCTGGAATGCACTGGGTCGAGTGCTTCGTTGTGAAAGGCGGCGTGTGCGTTGCTCGTAGCGGGGAGTTCGTCGTCAATATTGAGTGATTTGCATTCGAATTGATTTCCTGGGTGGCTATCAGGAATCAGACAGATCACACCAATACGATTCGTTGGGCTTTGAGTTACAGTTACGGCTATTTACTTTAACATCTATAGAATAGGAATATTGCAAGAAGGGCATGCCATGAACAGTCTAGACGCAAACGATCTTCTTCCTGGTGACGTGCTGCTCTACCGTGCATCGAATGCCTGGAAGAACGCGATGTCGGTGCTGATCCGCAAGCTGGATGGAACGGAAGTCAGTCATGCCGGGTTGTATCTTGGCGACGAGCAAGTTGGCGAGTCGCTCATTATGGGCAACCCAGGGCTGCACCCAAATCCGCTGCACTACAGCATTGCCGGTTGCGACTGGGTAGAGGTGCGTAGGCTAACCTCCACTCATGAGCTAGGTGCGGTTCTTACAGCGGCAAATAGGCGGCTTTCTGACGGGAGCCGCTACGGCTTCGACCAGATCTTGTTGGTCGCGGCAATCTGCGTAGCGCACAAGGTCAACCTCGGCGATGGCCTCCTTCGTAAGATCATTTACGGCGTGCTGCATAGAGCCAACGAGTTCATCCGTCTGATCAGTTCTGAGGGCCGCGAGCCGATGATCTGCTCAGAGTTTGTATACCGCGCGTACGACGAAGCTTTACTAGAGGACGATGATGTCTACTCCCTCGCAATCCTCTCGCAATCGAGGCGAGAGCCCCGGCGTCGTTGGGCCGGGCGGCGGATTCGGGAGCGGTTGTTTGCAGCTCGGCCGGAGACCGAGATTCCAACTATCGAACCGGGTAGCTTGTTCGCACGGATTCTGGATGAACCCGAAGGGCCAGGAGAGTTGCTTTATGCGACCGCGGCTCCCGTGGATGTGTCCGAAGCTGAGTTGGATGCGATGATCTACGAATGGACGGGAGAGCAGGTGCCCTTCATGGCCGGCTCGGCGGCTGGGAATGCTGTCGCGACGGCTAACGAGAAAGCACCAGAGGTCTCTGAAACCCAGGTGGAAGCATTGGCCCGAGAGTTTGTCTCGTCTATCGCCGACGCCCCATTCGTTGACAATGCTGACAGAGAGTTCCGCTGCACCGCGCCCTTGTCCGCTTCGCCAGCCCAGAAGGCCTTGGCCGTCATCGCTGACTACGTAACACCTGGCGATTTGCTAAATAGCCCAAGCCTTGAGACGATTGGTCGGTTGTATCCCTGATCTCCGTCGATGTGGATTCTGGCGACGAAATCCAGATTCCCAGTCGTTTTCAACCTCAGAGTTTTGTCCTCAAATACGCGCAGGACGTAAACTTCTGCGCACTTTTCCAACCACGGCGCTGGCGCCGGCGAATGCTTACTGCGTTGCCGACCTCCAGCTGTCCTGATAAAGGGGCGGGCGGCAGAAGCCCATGACGGCAACCCGAACACGTGGTGACCTCATGCTCGCAACAAGGGATGGGCGGCGATCCGAGTACCGCTGCCAGACAGCGTCAGCCAGTTCTTGTCTGCCTCTGACCGAGCAGCACGAACCGCACCGTGGCGACTCCTCTCACTTCTCTTTTTATCAATCCTTCCCTGCTTCCTTACACGACCGCCTTCGGTAGCCGCACCTCCGCCATGCCGTCAGGACGGCGCAGCCTGAGTTTCGGCTTCATCTCGGGCGTCACATGGGCGGCGCCCTCAATCCCGCGTTCGACACCGAGCCGCCGGTAGTCACTGGAAGTCCACTCCCGTAGCCACTGATCCGCGCTGGGCCTCACCACGATGGCATCCCGCTCTTCCTGCAGGGCGGTGACGACAACCTCTGCAACCTCGTTCGGCGCTATCCTCACCAGCTCAGCCCCCCTGGCGGTCGAGATGAATACTCCGTGCAGGCCGTTCTGTGGGTTCGTGGCCGGGAACTCGTAGAACTGCGAGGGCATAAGGGCGTCTTTGACGACGCGTTGCTCGGTCCGACTCTCAGCACCCAGCAACCTGGTGGAATCCGAGTGGTGCACCTCGATCGTCTCGTGTTGGCCAATGACCTTGGATGCCCACTCAGCGGACGCCTCCCCCGACATCCTAAGTAACGCAATATTGCTGCACTGAGCGACGACCTCGTTGGCGGTCTCCTTGCCCGCGACCAGCCGAAACCCATCGATATCTTGAAAGCTAAGCACCAGGGCGGCGCCGCGTGAGCGGCCCTTGACGGCAAGGCGGGCAAGCTTCCCGCTGTTGAGCACACCGCCAGCGAGACGCACTTCGTCGAGCCAGAGCCATGTCCTTCGGTTGGCAGAGTTTCCCTGGAGATCAATTTCCTCGGCGATGACGGTAAACATCAGTTGATTCACTACATCAAGTGAGGCTGATGCCGTCTCGTTGTCGCCCAGCAGCAGAATCGAGCTGCTTGATAGCCACTCCCGGAGGCTTATCTTGTGCTCACACCGCTGCCAGAGGGCGGCCACGGCCGAATAGTACCGCATCTTGCTGGCGACTGTGGACGCCACGGCGTAGCCGGTCCGGTCGTCGCCGAGGAAGCTCTCAATGACGCCCCTCCCCTGTCGATCTCGACTGAGCACACGCTCCATGGCGCTTCGGGTCGTAGCAGCGTTGACGAGATCGGCTAGCGTCCAGTCGCTTCCTGCGTGCCGCATGAAACTGGTAACAACGCCGTCGACGACCAGCCGGGCAGCGTCCGTAAAGTACCCGTTGGCGCCCCCTTGCTCTTGCTTGATGAGCGCCGCAGCCAGGTTTAGCGCCCTGGCAGGTGAGGTGATGTCTTTGCCGATGTCCCAGGCGACCGCCTTGGGCCAGTCGTTTCGCTTCTCGAAAGGGTTCAAGCTGTAGAGCGGGGCCGTGACTCCGATCCGCCTAAGATAGGCGGTCGACTCTCCCTTGGCGTCGTAGACGAGTGCCCGGTGGTCGCTGCCGGGCTTGATCCGCAACAGGGGCTCTCGCATCAAGAGCCGTTGCACCTGACTCTTGCCGCTGCCGGTGGTGCCGACCACCAGCGTGTGCTGCGTTGCGGCCGATTCGGGGAGATACGCGTTTCCCCAGCGAAGTCCGGTGCTCTTATCGCCTGCGACTTTTTGGGCGGGGTGTTTACTGCGGAGCAACCGGCCCCGGGAGTATGCCCTGATACGGAGTTTGCGGGCGATGGGCCGTGCGCCCAGGACGCTGACGGCCAGCCCCAGCACAAACAGTCCACTCACCCACTCCATCACTCTGGCTCCAGCACATACTCACTAGCCATCTCGTTCTGGCGGGACTCGTTCATCATCGCCGCCAGGCAATCGATCGACTCGACAGCCGAGAGATGCGAATAGACAAACGTCTTGTCTCGAGCACGGCTACCGGCCACGTAGCTGGTCTCGAGTGCTGTCATGACGTCGCCGGTTAGAAACAAAGTGTGCTCGGCAGTTTTTCCCTGGGAGCGGTGGATTGACTTGGCGTAGTCGAGCGTGACGCCAGCAAACTCCTCCGTGTCGATTTCGATTTCGAAGCCGCTCTCGAGCTTTACCCACAGGGTTCTTCCCGACGCTCCAACCACTTCGCCCCGCTCACCATTGCGAGCTCCTAAGAGCCGGTGGTTCCTGGTGATCGCCACCCGGTCGCCGAGTGAGAACTCCAGCCCATCCAGCTCCAATCGGTAGTCGCCAAGCTCTCCCCGCCGCCGCATGACTGCCTGCAAACGCCGGTTGAGATCTCGAACATCCTCGTTCATGCCGCAAAGCACCGCTACTTCCCCAAGCGGTACTGCTTCCTCAAACACAAATCGTTCCCAGTCGCCAACGAGTTTCTCCCGAGTCGACTCTGCCTCACGCTCGATTGCCACCTGGCCACGCCCGAAGAGTTCTCGGAGTGCGTCCTGCGCACGTCCCGAGCGCAGGTCTCGTACGACCTGCCTGGCGTAGGCATCTCGCTGCCTGACAATCTCACCGAGCTCGGTAGTGCCGATTGCTTCGCTGATAGCTCGAAACGGAGCGCCAGCGTCAACGGGTTGGAGCTGAAGCGCATCGCCCACCATCACGAGCTTGGCTTTAGCCTGATCGACGCGGCGCATGAGCTCGGCAAGCTGGCGGGTGCCGACCATGCCGGCTTCGTCCAGCACAACAACCGTTTCGTCGGTAAGCCTGGCGTAGCCGTGATTAAGATCGTAGAGCAGTTTGTGAAGATGAGTGGACTCGATGCCCGCACCTTCCTCCAGCCCTTTGGCGGCGTCGGCGGCAAGGGCTGTGCCGACCAGTGTATAGCCGGCTGACGAGAGCACCTCGCGCGTCACGCCCAGCATGTAGGTCTTGCCACTGCCGGCAATCCCGGTGATGGAAACGCAGTCACTGCCGGTGCAGATCGTCCGCACGGCTTCACGTTGGTCCCGCCTGAGGGTCGGGTAGCGAACCGCAACAGAGGCGACCTCGCTGAGCTCGACCGCGTGGTCGCTGCGGTGACTGATCGTCAGTGCTCGATTCAGTGTGTCTCTCTCTAGCTGGAGCATCTCCCTCGTGGTAAACGTCGCCAACCGGTCCTTGTCCTGAAGCCGCACAACCTCATGTGTGTTGCTGAGCGTCAGGTCGATGGCCTTCAGCACACCATCGATCCCTGGGCCAGTGGTCTGGGCCTCAATCGCGGCTCGCTCCATCAGCTCGTTCCGTGTGAATCTGGCTCGGTTCTGCATCACCATCGCAAGCGACTGCCTGGCCAGCTGCTCGGCTGTCTTTGCCGGCCGACGGTCGGAAAGCGATTGCGTCATCAGGGCATCCGCGTCGGCTCGCGACCAGCCATGCTCGTGGCCAAGCTCTAGCCAAGCCTTGCTTAGGGCCTGCCACGAGAACGTCTCCTTCTTTCGTCGGGTACTAAGATTTGCCTTCTCGGCCGCCCGGGCGCCAGACAGGCCGTGCGTTCGGAGCCATGCCTCAATCTCCGACCGACGCTTGCTCATGGCTTCAAGAAGTACGATGGGAACGCCCCGAATTTCAAACCAGCTTACCGGCTCCTTCTTGCCGGGCTTGATCGGTCGGTAGGTCTCGATTCCCCGTTCATTCCTTAAGAGAGCTGCCAGCTCGGCTCGAAACATCGAGCCTAGGGCAACCTTCTTTCTTCGTTCAAAGAGCGTTCGGGCATCCAGCGTTCCAGCCGTGCCGTCGCCGCGGATAACAACGTTGGCCAGAACACAGTGGTAGTGGACGTTGCAGTCGGGCGCCTCGCCCGGGATGGCCCTCGCCGTGTCGTGCTTGAAGATCGCGCCGATCAGCTTCCCTTCTTCGACCACGGCCCCGTTTCGCCCCCGGCGGGTCTTTCCGCACTCCGCCTGCACAAGCTCGAGCGTCCGCTGGAGGGCCTGCTCGGCAATCCGGTCTAGCTCGGCTCGTTTCTCGTCAGAAACCTGAGACCACAGAACCGAGTAGCTCTTGGGAACCGAGAACGTAAGATCGAAACCGGCTCGCCGCTTGAGCTGATCGCCGTTTCGCTGCTGCACCAGATCCGACTGCCCATCAGGTGACCTCCCTTCCAGAAGATGTGTGAACGAAGTCAGATCGATGTCGCCACTGAGCCCGAGTGCGGCGGCGCCTGCTCCAAACCAACGCCCTGGTCGCTTGCCGTCGTTAGAGTAGTAGTTTCCAACGATTCCTTCTTGCTCAGAGAGCGAGGCGTAGTAGGCCACGGCGTCGCCGCCTCCAATCTTGCTGATCGATAGCATCGCTAGTCGCCTCCGCTGACCAACGCGTCGCTAAAGTCTCGCCGCAACCGGATCGTCTCATCGAACACCGACTGCATCATCGACTTGAGGTCCAGGTACCGGTGATCGGTAAACGCCACACCGGCAATCCGGAGGTACTGGCTTGGGCGGATACCCGCCTTCAAACACTCCTCGGCGATCTTCTCGGCCTGTCCCCTGGTAAAGCGGATGGTGACTTTCTCGCACTGCTCAACTAACGACTTCTCGCTCCTCTTAGCCATCACGCCCTCCCCACTCTTGATCAAACCGGTCAAGGGCATCGACAAGCGCCTGCTGCACGAACTGCTTCTTGGCGACCTTGCTCCCTCTGGCCTCCATGTGAAGAAGCGCGACCTTCAGCCGGAAGCTCGTCTTGGTCGGGATGTCGACGCTGAGGGTGACGGCGTCCTCGGACGGCGGCGGGGTTGGCAACAGCTCCGAGGGGCTGCCAGGTTTATCGGGCTTCGTTCTCGAGGTCTTCTTGGTGGTGGTTTTCTTTCTCGCCATAGCAGTGAATACCACAGCCCAGGCCGCTACTCAAACACTCTCGCTCTCCCACTTCAGAGCTCGCTGCCGGTCCTGTGAGACACGCCAGCAGCCGACCACCGAGAAACTAAGGGACCACGGAAACCCAGAACCAAGGTTCCCTGGCTATTGGGATCCAACCTTGGGAATCGGAAACCAGGGTTGCCCGGAACCAAGGTTTGAGGGAAAGCCGCGCGGCGGCTTCCGGATCCCCACCAAAGACAAGAACACACCCGTGCATCTTCGAAGCGACAAGCCGGGCAAACGCGTGAGGGTTCGTGCTGGCGCCTGGGCATTCCTCGCGCGCCCGAAATGCCCAGTTACTGTCGCAGCTTGGACCTGCCGGCAACGGGCGGCTGTGCTCTTACTTGGGCGCCGGTCGACCTGCGCTCCCGTATTACTTGTGTCGCCTACGGCGACGACGGTGCAAGAAGATTTGCGTAGCGCAACCGATGCCGTAGTATCGGGGGATGGAACCTGACCACCACAGCACCGTATTCCTCGACATTGAGAGAGCCGGCAGAAAACGCACCTCCCCGATCATCGAGCTCGCCGCCATAGCGGTTGTGTCGGGAAGCTACCAGGAAATTGACCGATTAGAGACTAGGGTGCAGTTCTCGGCCAAGGATTCCGAGGTCCGGTTTTTGGGGCTCTCCAAGTTCCGCCCCTCGGTCTGGGAGCAGTACGCCATCCCAGAAGAAGACGCCATCAAGAAGCTTGCCCACTTCCTGAGAAAACACGCCACCGAAGAGTTCACCTCGAAGAATGGCAAGGCCTACCGGCTCGCCAAGATCGCCGGGCACAACGTCGAGTTTGACGCCGGGACTCTCAGGGCCTGGTTTCGACGCCACGGCGAGTTCTTTCCTGCTAAGCGAAGCGTTCTCGACACCCGACAGCTCAGTGAATGGTTCTTCTCGATGAACCACCAGACGATCGACCCGCCCGCTGACCACCGGCTTGAAACGCTCGCGGAGATCTTCTCCCTCAAGGCCCGGCCGACGCACACCGCACTCTCTGATGCGCTTGCTGCTGTGGAGCTTGCCCGCACCATCGCCCACTACACCCGCGTGGGCATTCGTGCCTCCGAGGCCGCATAGGGATTTTTTTGCTTAGCAGCGGCGCCTGTGGCCTACTAGATGAAACATGCGAGCAAGCAGGAGGAACGAACACCTATGGCACAGCGAAAAACAACCATCGGCGACATGATTCTGGTGGGGGCCGTCGCCTACCAGCTCTATTCAAGGATCTACTACGGTCAGGTCGAGTACTACGCCGAGATCGGCAGGCCCTACACCGATAAGGCTACCGGACGGACAAGCATCATCCCCCAGATGAAGGCGGTGGCAACTAGGGACTTCCTGGCGGCCGCCGAGCAGGCGGCGACGAAGCTTGAAGAGCTACGGGCCGCACAGTTCAAGCACGGGCTGGCCACCAACGCTCAAACCATCACGCCGATTAAAGTTGCCTCTTGCCCGCCGAGTGACTCCGAGCCGGACGATGTACAACAGCCGCTGTCTCTAAAGCTTGCCTGACACAGCTGCCCGCCCGCTGGGGCGCTCAGAGCCCGTCAAGGCTGACTCTGAGAGCCCATGCAGAGTGGAAGCTGACAAAGGTTCTGGGAGACTTCGCAAATGCTTCCCGTAGGGAAGAGAAAGCGAGTTCTCAAATGGCGAGTTTTAATCGCGTTGTGTTGTGTGGCAACTTGTGCTCCGATCCGGAGCTCCGCTTCACACCCCGAGAGAAGGCGGTTGTTGACACCAGTATCGCGGTCAACGAACGCTACAAGAAAGGCGACGAGTGGATCGAGACCACCACGTTTGTGGACCTGACCTTCTGGGGACGGACCGCCGAGGTGGTAGATCAGTATCTCAGGAAGGGCAGCAACATCCTTGTCGAGGGGAAGCTGCGATACGAATCCTGGGAGGATAACGATGGCAAGAAGCGGTCAAAGGTCAAGGTGGTCGTCGACCACATGACGATGCTCGGAAAGCCTCAGTCAGACTCGAGAGAGTCCGGCAGTCAAGAGGCCACCGAGCAGACAACGAGCGTTTAGGCCGCCGCCCATTCGGTGGACAGTGCTATCCCGATGTTTCTCAAGAAGGTTCCCGTGCCCATCCACTCTGCATCGGGCCTTCTCTGCTGTCGATGTCACCAAGAGATTGACGAGTCAAACAGTTTCTTAGTATCTGCTGCTTGCCATTGTCCTGCCGCCAGTCAATGGCGTAGCCATACTTAGGCGATGGCCGCCCTTGCATGTGATGAACGCGATTCAGCCAACTTGCTTGAAATGCAAAGAGGACTGTGTTAGTGGTTCCCGTACGACGTTCAAACTTCCAAGGAGGCACCAGTATGGCGACCACGAAACAATTCCGAATCTGGCTGTTGGCAGCCGCGACTCTCTCATGCTCTTGCGCGACCGCACACGCTGCTAGCCTAGAATGTCGACTGGCTCTTGAGGTCACGAACGTCCAAGGGCAAACCACCCGCGTCGCTGAGATTCCCGGGCCGCGGCTCCCACTGCAGGCAAACAAGCTCTCACTCGACGTCGTCTCATTAGGGGACGATGAACTATCCGGGTCGAGGTTCCCCGGAGTCGTTACAGCCGCGGTCGCGTTCAACCCGTCCGCTTCTCGCCGCCGCAACCCGTTGGATGTCGCCCTATCCTACTCAGCGGACGGCGACGGATCGCAGAATGGGCCGATACTCGCCAGCTCGGTCGGGAGGTTCTCGCTAGGACCAGACATTGCACTTACTTCGATGCTCCCAACCTTCCGCCCCGGCGTGACTGAGATTCAGATGCGATGCAGCGTATCCCGACGCAACAAGGCCTATCCGAGAAAACGGCCTGGCTAACTGTACGGCCGTTCTGCAAGGCAGCATCTTCAGTTGCACTCACATTCACTCCAGATCCAATCACCAACCCCCAACACAAGCTAGCACGATGCGAGCACTCACGCTATTGACGTCGCTCGGCCTTCTGACGCTTACGCCGTACTGCTCGGCGGGCGCGTTGGCGTTGAGCGGGCCACAGGCGCGTATCTTCATCACCGATCAGACCGACTTGGGCAATCTCTTGACCGTTGAAGCGAGAGTCTTGTTCGACGACACATTAGGGAGCTTTGGCATGCTGTTCAATGAATGGCAGCTGGGCGTGGAAGACAAGCAGATCCGCCTGGGCCCCAGCCGGCAGAGGGCTTATATGCTCGGCCTGACAGCTGGGAACTTTGACACAACTGTAGAACTGCAGAGGGACGCCTGGCACCACGTTGCGTGGACTTCCAATGGCGTCAGCGAGCACTGGTACATCAACGGCCAGCTCATCAGCAGTCGAGCACTGACCGGAACCAACGTCCGGGACAGCCCGCAGGGCCTTCCCAGGATTGGGAGCATAAGCAGAGATGATGCGCTGCAACCCGCCATGAACGGCTATGTCGATTGGCTACGCATCACCAAGAACAACCTCTACTCGGGCGACTCCTTCTTGCCGCCGGGTGACAATGTCTCGGCTGTTGGTGGCACCGTCCTTCTCTACAATTTCAATGACGTCGGGGCCGAATCGATCTCCAATGAGGCTGGCGCCGCACACCAGGGTACACTTGATAGTTTTGCTCAGATTGTCCCAAGTCCGAACGCGCCACCGCTGGGTGATCTGACTGGCGACGGACAGATTGGAGTCGCAGACATCTCGGCAATCACGTTGGCGATCAGGAATCCCGATGCATATAGTTTGATGTACCCGGGCGTGGATCGTGAACTCGTCGGCGACCTCAATAGCGATCACGTGCTCGACGAGCTCGACCGGGACGCCCTCGTCGGCTGGCTGGGAGTAGGGCACAAAGGTGACTACAATCTTGACGGACTGGTTGACACCTCGGATTACGTTGCGTGGCGGGCATCGTACGGCTCTTCCCTTGCGCTCGACGCCGACGGCAACCAAGACAGCTTTGTTGATGCTGCTGACTACACGGTCTGGCGAGACAATCCATTGTCGTTGACCGGGAGCCCACACGACATCCCGGAGCCTTGCTCGGCTTGCTTAGCATGCATTGTCGGTGTGGTGTTGTGCCGGCCACCTACTCGCCACGCCTTCTGCTCTGCAGCTTGGTAAATATAATGCAGGCGTATCGATCCCTCCACGGCGGGCTTCAGTGCACGAGCCCTCGGCGGTTGGTCGTCGACCGTTGAAAGGCCCGCATAGAGAACACCTCCCCTGCCGTCACATTCCTCGTGGGATAACTTAACTTTCGCCTAGTCACGCTGGCAGACCGTTCTCCGCCAGTGCCCGAGAAGCGCCGCCTCCAGGTACGTCGCGTAGTGCGGCATCGTCTCTGGCTTGGCGGTCCGGAGCGACTTTCCATAGGCAGAGCTGGCGGCAATCGCTTGCTCTCGAAATTGTTCGTAAGCCTCTTCGTCTAGCGACTGAATGAACGCGCCAAACCGTTTCCTCTCTCTTTGCATCGCACTATCCTCGCTGGCCTCTAGTCGCTCGGTCCGTTTTGCCTTGCGAGCGTCAGACGCCGCCGATGCTTGCCTCCTTTTCGCTACCGCTTCTGGTGAAACGTAGTCGTCTCGAAACTTGTACGCACTGTCCGCGACAATGCACTGGTGCAGCCATCCGGGGCCTACCTTCTCGCCACAATCACGCCGGTGGTCATAGTTGGCGATCGCCTGCCGAACTCGTTCCCTGTTGTCAGCGGTAACTAACTTTGCCGCCCCACTTACCCCACGGCGACGCAACTCGCCCACGAGCGGATCGCGAGGCTGCTGTTGCTCGGCGCCAATGGCGTGGTAAACGACCTCGGCCTGCTGGCCCCGGCCGACATACTCAGCCCGGCAGAACCCTTTTCGCTCCAGCTCGGTGTGAGCTTTCTTGAGCGTCGCCTTGATCTGGCCGTTGTGGTTCTTGTCGCTCATGCCGATCTTGTTGACCGCAAAATGCTTAAGCCCCATCCGGATACTCTTGTTGTGGTAGAACCGCTTGCCAAGGAAGCGGTAGGCGCGACGAGATATCGCGTGCTCAAGTCCAAGCAAGAAGTCGTAGTCAAGGTTTCGCAAGTTCCCCGCTTGAAAGCTCTCCCACATAAAGTCTCCCCAGACAAAGAACGCCTTCTCGGGAAGCCCCGTTTCACGGTCGCGGCCGCTTGACTGCCACCGGTCAAGGATCCCGACCACGTCTCGCACCGGCTTGCGTTTGCCCTTGTGCCAGTAGGCGCCCTCAGAGACCACCGAAACCGTTGAGTACCGGTCAAGAGCGCGGCGAAGTCTTGCGTAGGCAGGCCCGTCGGTACTCCACCGCATGGCCCGCAGAAACGATGCTGGTTCAAAGTCAACTCTCCGGCTATCAAACCCTGCGTCCTTAGTTGCCCGGAGGCACCCCATCAGCACCTCGTCATCTACTGAGGTGGGAAGCCCAAAGGGCGCCTGCCCAAGTACTGTGACCCGGCGAGCGGACCGCTCGCCGGTGCTCGGGTCGATGCCCTCGTCTTCAAAGACGAGTCGGTCAACGCCAGCAGGCGCCCGCTCGCCGATGGTGCTGAGCGGAAACTCAGCCAGATTCATCTCGTCCGAAATGATGTGAGTGTTTCTACTTGCTCGCACTTGCCTCCTAAATGTGGTTCTCTAGTTAGTCAAAAAGAGCTCTTCTAGATCTCTACTCTTTCTAGATCTCTAGATAAGGGCCTTCTAACCCCGCGAAGTCGCTGCCGAATCGGGGGCGTTTGGTCGGTCGTTTAACGACAAACCGTCGGTCAGATAACGATCGACTGTCGGTCGATTAACGGGGCAACTGTCGGTCAGTTAACGTCCCCTGTCGGTCGTTCAACGTTCCCGAACTGTCGGTCAGATAACGTCGTGGTCCTACCGACGCCAACCCACCGAGCCTCAACTGCTTTAACCGCCTTAAAGCTGACCATAGACCGGATTGAACTGTGGTGGCAAGAACTGATTGCTGGCGGGAACCTTGGCCAGCTCCACTCCCACGAGCTAGCCAGAGAGTTCGAGTGGCATCAGCCGATCCGCCGAGGCCCGCTGTTGCCTGCCACCGGAATTTCAGCGCCCATGAAGCTTCAATGCTCTCGATCTGGGCCGTCGCCTGTGTGGCCGCTAGTGAGCGATATCTTTCGAGCCTACCTCACCCCTAGGTCGACGATCGATCGTCTCGTCAGCGCGACGCCAGCGCCCTTCTCGCGCCGATGGTAATCGAGGCAATCCCTCACCAACTCACATTCTTCGTTGACCGCCGGTAAACTACGCGCGTTCGTGCTTGGGTAAGAAATCTCGCTGGCGCGCGCGTTCAAAACCAGCTGAGCACTTGGTCGCGAAAGTATCTTGCCAGTTTGTCAGAGGTCGTGCTAGCGTCGGTTCATGAACGAGAAAGTTAAGAACGAAAGTGGGCGCCCCTTCGTGATCGGCTTCTGCAACGGCAAGGGCGGGCCAGGAAAGACAACGCTCGCTCTGAACTCGGCGGTTGAGCTCTTTGACCAGGGCCGCAGCGTGGCGTTTATCGACGGAGAGGAAGGAGGGATCAACGCCGGGGCGTTGAATCGCTTCGAACCGCGGATTGAGATCCGGCGAGCTAAGACGGCGTTTGAGATCGACGACGCCATCCAGGAGCTAGCTCTTGAGCACGACATTATCCTGTTCGACGCCCCGGGTCAGACCTCGGGCGAGGAGGTCGCAACCATTTGCACGGTGGCGGACCTGGTTGTCGTGCCTATCAAGCTCTCGCTCAAGGACGTCCGAGGCAGCAACTCGGTGCTGCGGATGATCCGGCGGCTCCAACTGCGCCAGAACGGCCAGCCCGAATCGGTCATTGTGTTCAACGAGGTGCGACCGCTGGGGCAGGGGAGAAGAAGCCGGAGTGCGGTCAACTACCGGAGGCAGCTTGTCGAAGCCGGGTACCAGGTCGCCGAGGCAGAGCTTCGCTACTACGAGTGGCACCGGATGTGCGAGTTTGTAACTCGGAACCCCAATGCCAATCGGGTAAAGAGCAGCGACAAGTGTGCGATGGACATCGCAGCGTTTGTCTACGAAGTGATCGTGCAACGTCTAACGCAACCGGGGAAAGCAGCCAATGAGTAACAGTTCCGCCTACAATATCATGGGAGAGATTGACCCCGTTGAGAAACTTGACGACATCCAGTCTCGCCTTGAACAGCGACGCCTCGATCGCAACGCGAAAGCGAATGCCAAGCCTGCCTCGACGCAGGCTTCAGGTGTCGACGGGGACTCGAACAAGCCAACAGATTCAGAACCTGACAAAGAGGCGGCCGCCAAGAAGCGAGCCGCTGACGCCGCCAGGAAGCGCCGGGAGGAAGAGCTCCAAAGGCAAGAGCAGCGTCAGCAAGCACTTGCCGAGAGCCGTTGGGTAACCGCCGGCCACAAGGTTCGTGAGAAGCGGGTCGAACACCTCGAGCGGATCTTCTACCGGCTCAAATCTCAAGGTGAATTTACCGGGAACAAACAAGAGTTCTTTGACGAAGGGCTCGCAATGCTGGAGGAAAAGTACTCCTCAAGTATTGTGCCATCGAACTGAATCTTTGAGTCCAGCTTGAAGAGATTTCTTTCAAGCGTATCGCTTTCGATAGGTCAAGTATGCCAAGACTCCGATAACAGCAACTGGAATCGGAGACCTTGCTAGGATCTCTTCTGGATCCAAATACTCTTGAGAAAACCAACTCCAACGAGTACCCGAGGGAACACGACCAGGAGGAGGGGACGAGATAGTCCCCCTTTCTTGCAGTAGAAGCCATTCTCTGGCGCCGCATTGCTGAAACGCTGGCCACCAGCAGTCATGCCCAAACCCTGGTGTCTCAGTCAACGCGCATTGCCCACCGTGCGATTGGACCGAGTAGACTGTTCGTCGATCACCCGTAATAGGAACCGCGTTGTCGCGTTTGGAGTGGAAAGCCCAAATCGGGGTTTTGGAAAGTTCTTTCGCCGAACTGAAATCGCCTCCGCCGGACCCGAGAGGCAACACGGCGGCAAATCGCTCTGGGAAACGTTCCGCCAATTCCCACGCTGCACTACCACCGCTCGAGATACCTACTACGGAAATGCGATCAGGGTTTATCGGTTCACTCGCTGACACTTCATCAACGATCTCCATGACAGTTGTCAACACTTCCCCTTCAACCGTAGGGTCACCCACCCAAAAAGATCCTGCCGGGCACTGGGGAGCAAGCACGTAGAACGGGAACTCGCCGAGCTCGTCGGGATCCCAATACATAGTGTCATCCATATGGGCGACATGCGATCGATTGTCGTCGCCGGGCTCGGCCCCGTGGCCGTGGAGCCATAGAACCAGCGGGTAGTCCCTGTTATCGCCCTCCGACGTCCTTGGCGGGAACAGGCGGTAGGGCAGAACACGCTTTTCACCACGTGGGCCTCTGTACTCATGGTAGGCTGCCAGCCCCCACTCGATGCTCCATTTTTCTGCGGCATCGTCTGGGGCCGTCGCGAATGCGTCGCTCACTGCGATAAGGCAGACGAATGGGACCACCGATAGTTGACTGACTGGGCGCATGTAGTGATTTCCGGATACCTGGTTAGGCCAGCGCCTACGGAGAGTTGTCCGACGTGACAGTCAACGTGTCCCTCCGGTTCCCGAAGGCCCGGAACGCCTCCGATTCCACGCTATAGGAGATCGCTTGAACCGAGCCGTCACAGAAGAGCACATGCATCGAGTCTGGGTGGGCGCTGCCAAAAGGGATCCCCCCGGCTGTCGTTTCCTCCACCGACGTGTCGCGGCGTGGTTGATATCGGGTGCTGGCCGTCGTGTCGAGGTCATCGCCATTCCAGCAAGGCTGATCGTCGTTCCCGTTCCAGCCCGCCTTGTACGCCTCGATCGTGATCGGCTTCTCTCCAGCAAAAATGGTTTTGCTGAGGCCGTCAGTAACCTGCGCGAAAGAGAATGGATGGCGCTGGATAACAACCCCGGTCACGTCTTTAACCGAAACTTCTCTCCGGTCGCCGGCCGTCATAAAGTTGAAAAACCCGTCGCCCTTTTCTGCACTCTCGGGATTTGGGCCTTCGCTCCAGTAGACGAACGTGTCACCGACGTTTGCGGCGTAGTCCATCCGGGCGCACTTCTCCGACTTGGTCGCATTGTACCAGTGCATGTCGGGAGCACTCTCGTCGATGTCCGAGATGGGAGGGCCAACATTCGGCGTCGCCCGCGGGAGCCGTCGGGAGGGGCAGTAGAGAAGCTTGACAGGTGTGGCGGCCAATTCAGCGAGTGCGTCACGTTTAGCCTCGCCACGCAATCCTGCGCTGATATCATGCGCAGTCTGGTTCTCCATGTAGGGCAGGAGCTGGTACGCCCAGCTGCCAGGCTGTTTCTCTCCGTACCCGCGGTCGGGATCGCCAATCCACGCCCATCCCCACCCTGCGGTCGGCATCGCCGAGTGGGTATCGTGGTGCATCTGGACCGCCAGACCAAGCTGGCGCAGGTTGTTCTTGCAAGCCGCTCGTCGCGCGGCCTCCCGGGAAGACTCAACCGCCGGAAGAAGTAGCTGCACGAGCACCGCGATAATTGCAATCACGATGAGAACTTCTACGAGGCTGATCGCGTTTCGACATTTGGTGCCCATAGGTCGGTGCTCCCAAGAGTATTGGTTGATGCCCTGTGGCCGGCATCTGCCGAGCACCAACGAGGCAATATGATCGCTACCGGGCCGACTCGAACTGTTGCCCGGCTGGGACTAGCCGAACAGAACCGTCTCCGTAGGCAGTAACACAACCACCCGGGTGGGGGCCACCGAGTCCGACTGCATCGCCCCCGGAGTCGAGTGACGGCACCCCCTCAACGCTTCTCGCGAGATCTGAGCAACTTCCCACATAGGCGGAAAGCTGGTCCCCCTCGGCATTTCCATCCAGGTAGTGCGACGGAGAAACAGTCTTCTCCGCCACAAACACCGATTTGCTCAGACCTCGTTGGAGTTGGATCTCGCTAGCTATCACCTCAGAACGTTCGTGGGCGATCGTTGTGCTAACCGCGTAGTCCGTCTTCGCAACCGCCAATGGTGGGTCGGCGTTTTGCAGCTGCGGAGGGCCTGCGTAGGGATAGAGTGACGCGGGCCTTCGGCTCGGGCAGTGCAAGACATTGAGCGGAGACGCTAAGAGCGTTGAGGCGGCGAGGCGTTTGTCCTGTGCACTAGCGCCATGGCCCAGGTCTCGGACCTCTTGAGCCTCTAGGTAGACGAGCACATTGTAAATCCAGCCCCCGGGCTGCTTCGGCGAGTATCCTCGATCCGGATCTCCGACCCAGTCCGGGCCCCACCCCCCTGTGGGAAATGTCCCGTGAGTCTGCTCGTGCAATTTGATCGCCAGTGCGAGCTGTTTCAGGTTATTAGTGCAGGTGGAACGCCGAGCAGATTCGCGTGCCATCTGAACAGCTGGCAACAGCAACCCGACAAGCACTCCAATAATCGCCAGCACCACCAGCAATTCAACAAGGGTGAAGCCACTCTGCAGCCGCATTTGAGCGTGTGGGTTCCGCATGGCTAAGGCCCCAAACATTCTTTCATTGATACGGGCACAACTCTAGAACCCTCTTACGCCCTTCGGCAAGTTAAACGAAGTACGCGAAGATTTGCAATCAAAATCCGCCCACCATTTGCTGCCCCAATCAACCGCCACACTAGGCTACCTCGGTGAGGCACGCTCACTTTGCCACCTCAGCTTCAAGAGGGACCCGTTTGCGGTGCGTGAGCAGCCAGTCGAACAGCGAGCGATCGGAGTAGACATCGTCACAAATAGCGTGGCCCATTCCAGGGAGTATCGAGAGAGTGACTTCTCCACCGGCGTTGGTGACCGCCTCTGTCATTAGCGTAGTTTGTTCGAGAGGAACGACCTTGTCTTGATCGCCGTGGAACGCCCAGACCGGCGTTTGGGCCAAGCTCTCAGCTTCGTCTGGGTTGCCGCCGCCGCACAATGGAGCAAATGCGGCAAAGAGGTCTGGATAGGCGGCTGCCGCCTGCCACGTTCCGAATCCCCCCATGCTGTAGCCCGTGAGATAGATCTTCTCCCGTTCTATTTGGTGTTGTTCGACAACGTGCTCGACTAGAGACCGAACCATCTTTGGGTCAAAGGACTGATTTTGGGGGCATTGGGGCGAAGCCAATATAAATGGAAGTGGTTCGCCCTCTCGTGCCAATCGTGGGGGGCCTTCGCTCGCCACAAGATCGAGGTCCCTGCCTCGAAGCCCACTGCCATGCAAATAGACGACTAACGGCCAAGGCTGCCCTTCTGGGGAGTATGCGTCGGGGAGATAGAGCAGGTATTGCGTTCCAGTTGCGGATTGCTCATCCATGAAATGTTGCTCGACCTGCCAGCCGGCACGCGGCCGGTTCCGCCAGTCATTCACATACGGCCAAGCAATTTGAAGGAAGAGGCAAGCTAGCGAAGCTGCGAGCAAAATCTCGAGGACGGGAGTTTCTCGTCCAACTCTTGACCTTCGGCCGTCAGGCCCTTCACCAAGGCCCGGACTAACCTTCCCGTCTGGCGTTCGCAACGAAGCTTCCTTAAGCAATCCCATTAGTTCAGGCTGCTCGACGATCCACTAGGCGAAGCTGAATCAGAGGAGCCCGTCTAGCTGGTGGCCTAGATCGTCTGCTTCTTGCGAGCTTCTTGCATCCTCTCGAACAGCTCTCTCTGGCTCTTATCGTCGAGATCCTTCCAGTCGCCTCTTCGGACCCGCATCGCAAGCGGCCTCTTTCGACGACGAATTCTCTTGGAGCGTGGTTGAGCACGCCAACCAGCAACTAGTTCTGGTCCAAGCCGGATTCCAACTAACCCTAGAATGATCAAGCCGTTGAGAAGCAACCAAGCCGACCGGCTCCAATTGCGAGTATCTATGGCAAAAAGAAAGCTTCCCCAAAGCGAAGGGAAAAGCTGAAGCATGAGGGAGAGAATTGCCAGAACCAAGAGCAGCTCTAGTTTGCCGATGCCAGCTCGGGTGTCTCGGGCATTTCGACGGCGGTGTTGAAATGATGAAAACACTTCGTTTTTTTGTTGACGCCGCAATCTTGACTTTGTACACAGAGCATACGGTTCTTCGCAGCTCAAGTCAAGTTTGTTTTTCAGAGTCCGCTCGCCCTTGAGAGTGGTGGTCGGATTGCCCAACAGCACTCTTTCGCACACTCTCGATCCTCGACCCTGGTGAATGGCTACACGGGCTGCTTGATTCCCTTCCAAAATGTCCAGTGTGAGGCAGCCAGGACAATTGCTTCGAGACGAGCAAGAACAGCCCGACGAATCCGCAAGCGATAACATCGCGTCAGGCGTTAAATTTCGAGAGGTTTCACCAGCCATCGAGTTCATGTGCTGGGTGGTTGTGGCGTTAGCGCCGCTACTGCGGCTCGTGAACGGCCCACCGGTTACAGATGATCAAGCAGCCATCCAAGCAGCGCTCGTGATCCTTTCGGCATCGGGCGCTCTCGTGCTGAGATTGTACAACTGGTGGGTCAAGCCTCCGCAGGCCTAAACGAGGTTTTCGTGTATGCCTGAGTTCGCCGCCAGCAACCCTAACAAGGCGTTCCCAGATCGACTCCCATCGGTGTGGACGGCCGTCCGCGTGCCGGTTGGCGTTTTGCTGATTGCCTCTGCGCTTCTCAAGGCGACCTCGCCCTGGGAGTCGGTGTTGCTGGAGTCCGCGTACAACGTGCCCCAGTGGGCTATCTTGCTGGCTATTCAGGCAGAGATCGCCCTGGGGGCCGCCCTGCTATGGGGCGCCTGGCCCAGCCAGACGCGGCGAGCCGCCCAAGCCACGTTCTTGGTGTTCGCCGCGTTCTCTGCGTACCGAGCGATTATTGGCGCCGAGTCGTGCGGCTGCTTCGGCCTGATCAAGGTCAACCCGTGGTGGACGCTGGGACTAGATGTTGTTGTGTTGGGCGCACTAAACCTTGGCAGGCCGGAAACCGACCGTCGCCACCCGCGCGCGACCCGTCTCGCGGTTGTCAGCTACGCAGTTGTTGGCGGCCTATGCCTAGCGTTGGCAGTCTTGGTCGCCCCCAGCAAGGCTCATGCAAACCCGCTGCTGAAAGACATCGGCGGGATGACGCTGTTAGAACCGGAGGAGTGGGTCGGCCGGCCCTTCCCGCTAAGCGAGTTCATTGAACCGTCTCGCCAACTCGCTACCGGCGAGTGGGTTGTGCTGCTCTATCACCACGATTGCCCCAAGTGCCAAGCGGCCCGACCTAAGTACGAGGCGCTGGCTGCCCAGAACGCAGCTTCCGCAGGCCCGTTCGTGCTACTCGTCGAGATTCCGTCGTACGGCACGGACCAAGCGATGCCTAACCCTAACTATGCAAGGCTCACCGACCGCCGCGAGTGGTTCGTGCAGGCGCCAATCGAAATCACACTCCGCGATGGCGCCGTCACGAACGCCTCGCTTGATCTGCCAAGTATCCAGCATGCCATCCCCTGAACGAGTACAACCAGATGCGGAGGCGGGCACAACCCTGGCTGCAGCTTCGGTCTCGGTCATCGTGCCGGTCTACAACGAGTCCGGCAAGGTGGTCAAGGCTATCGATCGCCTGCTTGCGTTGGAGTGCGTGACTGAAGTTGTCGTCAGACGCGGACCCGGAGTACGCCCCGGAAGAGATCCCCCGGCTCGTCGAGCCACTGCTTCGATTGGAGGCGGACGTGCTCTACGGCACCCGGTTGGGGCGCGGCGACCGCCAGCAATCTCCCCGCGAACGCTTCTTTGCGAATCAGGCGCCGACTTGGTTCTCTAATCGATTCACGGGCCTGTCGCTCACCGACATGGGAACCGGCCACGAGGCGTTCCATAGCGAGTTGATCAATGAAGTGAATCTCTGTGACGATCGGCTTGGTTTTGAACCGGAGCTGACGACTAGGATGGCCAAGCTTGGCTGGCGGTTTGCGGAGCTCCCCGTGAGCGACACTCCGTGATTCTACGCATAGGGGAAGAAGATCGGCGGACGCGACGGGATTCGGGCGTTGAGGTGCATCGTGCCTTATCGGTACTGGAACTAGCATCAATCTTATGAGCAGCTTGCAAGCCAGCTTCCATTGCCTCGCCCAGCTACTCGATAAGCCGCGGATCGCATGGCGGGTGGTACTCGGGCTGCTGATAGTGCACACGGGCCTGTTGATGTACAGCGCCTTCGTGCACAGCCCCACGCTCAACGAGCCGGGACATTTAGTGGCCGGCCTCAGCCACTGGAAGTTCGGGCGGTTTGAACTGTATCGGGTCAACCCGCCACTCGTGCGAATGGTGGCCGCGCTTCCCGTAATCGCGGTGGGCTATGAAGAAGATTGGTCCGGGTTCTACGATGGCCCCGGCGCTAGGCCCGTGTTTGGCATGGGCGAGGACTTTGTCGCCGCCAACGGCCCGCGGACGTTGTACCTGACGATGATCGCCCGCTGGGCGTGTATCCCGTTTAGCTGGCTGGGCGCGATTGTCTGCTACCTGTGGGGGCGAGACCTCTACAGCCGATCCGCGGGACTGGTCGCCTGCTTTATCTGGTGCTTTGAGCCAAACATCCTCGCCCATGCGTCGCTAATCACCGCCGACGCCCACGCTACGGCGCTAGGTCTTGCCGCCTGTTACACGTTCTGGCGATGGCTCAAGAAGCCCACCTGGGTGCAGGCAGCGCTGACGGGCGTGGTGCTTGGACTGGCTGAGCTGGCCAAGACAACGCTTATACTGTTCTACCCGCTCTGGCCGCTGCTGTGGCTCGCCTACCGCTGGCAGGACCGCGCGGCCATGACCGCTAGGGCATGGGCTCGCGAGGCTGGCATGCTCGCGATTAGGATGGCAATCGGTCTGTACGTGGTGAACCTCGGCTACGGTTTCGAGGGCAGCTTTACCCAGCTCAACCAGTTTCAGTTCGTAAGCAACCTATTCACCGGCGAAGCCCCCCCGGCACCCGAGACCCGAATCTCAAACCCCGCCCCCACCACCCGCTTCTCCAACACCTGGGTCGGCGAGCTACCCGTCCCCGTTCCCAAGAACTACCTGCTCGGCATCGATATCCAACAAAAAGCGTTCGAGCGCAACGGCCGCCCCTCGTACCTGCGGGGCGAGTGGCGAAACAACGGATGGTGGTATTACTACCTGTACGCGGGACTTATCAAAGTCCCCGTAGCAGCGTTGCTGCTCGCGTTTCTCGCGGCAATGCTGTGGCTGAAACAGCGAGTAGCGCCGACTGCCGATAGGACACTGCCGAAAGCTCCCCGCGATGAACTGGTTCTGCTATTTCCAACGTTGCTCATCTTCTGCGTCGTAAGCTCTAAAACCGGCTTCAGCGAACACTTTCGTTATGCGTTACCGGCGTTTCCGTTCCTCTTTATTTGGATTGGGGGCATATTCCGCGACTCAGATCGTAATTCTCTTCACACAGAATTTGACAGAGCGAAAGAGTACGCTCTAATAACCTCACGTGCGGCCCGCCGCCTTCGAGTTCCGCTTCGATGGATCACACCCGCCGTGATGCTCGCCTGGCTCAGCGCGAGCAGCTTGTGGATTTATCCACACAGCCTGAGCTACTTCAACGAGACCGTTGGTGGACCACTGAATGGGGCGAAGCATTTACTTGGGAGCAACTTAGATTGGGGACAAGACTACTACTATCTCGAGAGCTGGTGTGTGACGAATCCCGATTTACGCTTGGACCTAACGGAGAATGCCGTAACCTATCACCCCGCCGACTGCTTCATAGCGATCAGTAACGCTACTTCCTATTCTCTGCTGTGCGATTTGAAGGATGTAGCCGTACTGCGTGTCTTGAATGCTTCCGCTATTACACGACTGAATATACTAAGTGAGACCGGTACAGAACCACGTAATCGCCGACGAGGTAGAGCGTTAAGGTCCCAAACTGGTTATGGCTTAACCGTGCTTGCGCCTTGGTCGGCTACAGGGGAATACGGGATCGCGGATTGAACTAGTACATTCCACGCAACATGTTGAGCGGCCCTCCCGCGCCACTTGTGTTGCTAATCTCCAACTTGGAATCCGAAACCCAGGCTACCTCGCAATTGGCAGGAAAGGGGTCCTGAGGTTCCTGCAAGGGCAACTACACGATTATCGCGAGCCTGACAGATGACGCGTGCTTGGGAGTCAACTGCGATTTTGGCGTTTGTTGTCGCCTTATGGAGCGGTTACGGACTCCTGCAGTCAGACAATGGGAATTCGCCTCAATTGCAGGGATTGCCCGCACAGACTTCAATACATTTGGGATCGCTAGATCCTGGTGCAACGTTATCCGAGACCTTATTCCTAAGGAATGGCTCTCAAAGCACGTTGCAAATCAGCACGATTCGAACGAGCTGCGGGTGCTCTGAAGCGACTGCGACCACAGACTCCGTCCTTCCTGGCCAACTACTCACCATTAAGTGTGCGTTTGATATCGGTCGAAGAAGAGGTCAATTCTCCACGTCGATACTGATCGACTACAAGGTGAGTGACAGAGTACCGCAGCAGAGAAGCTCAATCCTCGTTAGCGCCGACATCGAAGATGATTACGCATTCCAACCGCACGGTGCCATCGCCTTCAGCTCGCATTCGAAACAACGAAAAGTGCTTAGGATTGAATCACTGATCGGAACAGATGCACCAACTATCCTACGCTGCGAACCTCGCAATACGTGGATTAAGGCTGCTGTGCATCCCTCCAATCCGAATTTGCTCACAATCGAGTTTGATCCTAGCGATTGGCCCGGCACTCCGTCGCATTCGGGCGTTACCGTAGTCACCGACAACACGAGACAGCCCACCGCAGAATTGCCGGTTGAAATTCTTCACAACTGAATCCTAGGCAAGTCGCAGCTGCTGGTTCGGTCGACCAGCCTAACCAAGGGAGGCCAAACAAATGGCAACAACCTCTTATGGCAGAAAGAGCGGTTCTAACTTTCGATTGGCCTCCATCTGGATCACTGCATGCTGCACGCTTCAACCGTTGACAACCCTGGGGAATCCCAACTGCGACGGCACCTATCCAGCCCAATACACTGACTGCCCCGGAGCGGGGGGGAGGCGGCACTTGTGACTCTACAAACTATGACGAGCCTTCCTGCAATCAGGCTATTATCACTGTTATTTCGGGAGGAACGTGGGATTGCCTCTCTCCGGGCCCTGGTGAAGACAAGTGCACAGAGAAGTGTGAGAGAATTGGCCGCGTTACTTGTTATCAGTACTACAAATGCGTTTGGCAATCTGGACAGTGCGTGCAGGGATTGCCCCTCGTAGATCCGGTAACTGGCGTACCAGAGAAAGAGTATGAGGACGCTTACGGCGCCGTAGCGTGCACTAATCCATGCTCTTGAATTGCCGTCATATGCTGCGACTACATCGCCCAATGACGCCAACTCCGCCATATGCAGGATTCCCAGCTCGGCCGAGAGCCGGTGAACCACTAGTAATTTAGGAGATTCGCGTGCTTATTCGAACTGAACACTTTCAAAGAGCACTTTTGACAAGTCTTGCCACTTTACTTTTCCTAGCGACTCTGGCTGCACCGCTTGTATCTGCTCCCTGCTGTGACGGCACTAATCCGGCTCCGCTCGCTCCATGCGGAACGGCAGCTACCTGCTCGGGGTCGACCCCCGAAACCTGCTCGGGAGCAATGAATACCCGACAGCCCAGGCACAACTCGTGCGTCGGTGGAGGCGATATTACAACGGATAGGTGCGAAAACATAGGAAACGGGATTTGCGAGACTTGGTACAATTGCACTTGGACTGGAAATGGGTGCGGACAGGGTACGCCATTGATAAATCCAGCTACGGGCAAAGCGGTTGTCACTGGGACTGCAGTATACGCCACTGTTGAATGTGTAGACTGCACTGCCTAACTCAAGGCTGCGACAGCACTTTCTGCAATGAATTGCGATACGCCTTGCCCACGCAGGAAAGGTGTAATGCGTCGAATGAACTGATGACGATGATCGCTCGTTTTAGTTGCCGGGCGACGCACAAGTGCTGATCTGCTTCCACAGTGCTGACTTAAGACACTTCGCAAGAATCGATTGATGAGTAGCCCTGACTCCTCCAGGCCATTATCGTCGACACTCACGCGACTCGCCTGCAGAAACACAAGAGTGGTTGTGATGGCGAGTCAGTGCGATCTTCGCATGGGTGTTCTATCTGCCTTTCTCATGACCTGTATTGGGGCGTCCATTGCCCAATCAGATGCGATTGACGATTTAGTCGCATACCGAGACGAGTTGTACGAGTCAGGAACTGCATTAGTGGAAGTAAGGGACAGGCTCGATGAGAACTCGATTGTCTTTCAACACAGTGTTTTCTTCGATAAGAGTAGAATTCGTTTTGACACGCGTGCAACTTCTCCACTCATGGACGGCTGGGGCCCATGGGACCGAAAGGCACTGACAGATCAAGTCTTCTTGCATGACCCGGGACAGGAGTTGCTGGTGGAGCGAACGTCGGCGGAATCTGTAAATCAACCATTCCTCAATCAGTATATGTTCGACCCACGTGGGATCGGAACAACCCTCGACGGGGTCTATTCGTTGCGGGCGCGTTTCCCGTATCGCAACATTCGCGACTTCCTTGGCATCCCGAAGGTTGAGTTGTCTCCAAACGATGCGAGCAAGGACGGTAGTGTTAGGCATTATGAATTTGGAACCAAGGCGAATGGCCGGCTGACAATCACAATGGATGATAGATTCGACGGCCAGCTCACCCGAGTGGAGAGAACATGGCGTGCTGCTGGGCTCGATAAGCTGTCGCATGCCATTATTGAGACTTCTTATCAATCAGTGGTGGGCAATAACACCACGAGTTGGTTCCCCCTAAAGTCACACACGGTGGTGAGGTATGGTGATAAGATTACCCAAGACATGGAAATTGAAGTAAGTAGAGTGTCTTTAGGCAAAACTCCCCCCGAAGCGTTCACACTAGAGGGCTTCAACCTTCCTGAGGGGACACGCGTCGTTGATTCGACGTCAGGGCGAGCGACTGGCATGGTTTGGGAGGGTGGCACCTTACGGCGAATGAACTCAGATGACACTGGCGGGCGAGATGCCAGCGATGCCCTGGGCAGACCTGGCGAGACGCCTCAGCGCCACAAGGTACTTCTAGTCATTAACATCCTTGCTTGTGTCGTACTAACTTTATTGGCGATCATGAGAGCAAAGATGAAATTCTATCGATAGTTGACTCGGCTCTTATCGTACAGAAAGTGTTTTTGCCGTTACTTCATCTTACAGGAGCGACCTGTACTGCCACTGCCTGAAAGGTGTGGTTGAGCATTCCTAAACCTTGCGATCGAGGTGGATTCTCGAGAGGTTATCATCGGGGTTTATCGGTGGCACCAGCGTCCCGAGTGGGCACACTCACTGTTGGCAATAAGAACAGAAGGCGGCATTCCATTTGGCCTTGTCGAACAATCACTTGCCGGGCCGCTTAGAACGCCATTGGACAGGGTTTCATCTCCTCGCGACGGAGCGAACGTTGACAAGCTCCTGGGTGGCGGGCCGCGCGACTGGCAAGGAGTACAAGGTCAGGAGTTCGAAGGCTTACCACAAGTTGCTTGTCAGCCGCAGCGACGTGACGCTGTGGCTGGAAAAGGACGTGAGCCTCGGCTAGGAGCGTTAGAATGCCGAGATGCGGGGGGAGCCCCGTATACCTTCAGCGACGAGGCAATCCATTGCCTGCTGTCGCTGCACGAGATGTTTTCGCTGACCTACCGTTAAACCACAGGTATCGGACGATCGCTAGTGAAGCTGATGGGCGTTGGCATCGCGATCCCCGACTACACCAGCCTGCAGAAGCGGGCGGCGAACTCAGGCCTATCCGAGGTTCTCGTAATGCCTGAGTTCGCCGCCAGCAACCCTATCAAGGTTTTTGCCAATGAATCCTCATCGGCGTGGGCGACTGCCCGCGTGGCGGTTGGGATTCTGCTGATTACCTCAGCATTTGTAAAAGCGACATCGCCCGGGGAGTCGGCGCTGCTGGAGTCCGCGTACAGCGTGCCCCAGTGGGCTATCCTGCTAGCCGTCCAAGCAGAGACCGCCCTGGGCATAGCCCTGCTGTGGTACGCCTGGCCCCGCCAATCGCGACGAGCCACCCAGACTGTGCTGTTGGTGTTCTCCGCGTTCTTTGCGTACCGTGTGCTTGGCGGCGCCGAGTCATGCGGCTGCTTCGGCCTGATCAAGGTCACCCCTTGGTGGTCGGTCGGGCTCAACGTTGTTGTCTTAGGCGCGCTGACGCTTGTCAGGCCCGAAACCGAGTTTCGCCGCCCTCGCGCAATGCGTGTCGCGTTCGCCAGATACGTCGCGTTAGGCGGCCCGTGCCTCGCGTTGGTTGCCCCCAGTGGGGCGCAAGCAATCCCGCTGCTTAAAGACGTTGGCGGGATGACGTTACCAGAACCGAAGAAGTGGACTGGCCAGCCCTTCCCGCTAAGCGGATTTCTCGAGCCATCCTAACAATTTGCTGTGGGGGAGTCGGTGGTGCTACTCTATCGCCACGATAGCTCCAAGTGCGAATTAGCTCGCCCAAAGTACGAGGTGATTCGCGCCCAGAACGCGCCGTCGGCCTGCCCTTCAGTGCTGTTAGTGGAGGTTCGCCCTACGGCTCTGGCCACAACTTTCGACGCCGGAGGTACGCAAGGCTAACCCATGACCGCAAATGGTTCGTGCAGGCGCCGGTCGAATTCACTCTCCGCGATGGCGTCACAACGAACGCCTCGTTTGACAAGCCGAGCATCCAGAATGCCAGCCCTTAAACTAGTACAATCTGAAACAGAGACCGGCCCAACCGTCGCGACAGCTTCGGTCTCGGTCATAGTGCCGGTCTACAACGAGTCCGGCAAGGTGAACGAGGTGGTCAACCGCCTGCTTCCGCTCGATTGCGTGTCCGAAGTGCTCGTGATTGATGACGGGTCGAGCGATGGCGGCGTGTCGGCGGCGGCTGACCCCTCCGGTGATCGCCTGCGGGTGTTTCGTCACGAACAGAACCGAGGGAAAGGGGCTGCCATCCGCACAGGGCTAGCCAACTGCCGTGGCGACATCGTCGTGATCCAAGACGCAGACCTGGAGTACGCCCCGGAAGAGATCCCGCGGCTCGTCGAGCCACTGCTCCGATTGGAAGCGGACGTGGTCTACGGCACACGATTCGGGCTCGGCGACCGCCAGCAAACTCCACGCGAACGCTACTTGGCTAACTGGCTGCTGACCTGGCTCTCCAATCGCTTCACGGGCCTATCGCTCACGGATATGGAGACCGGCCACAAGGCGTTCCGCCGCGAATCGATCGACGAAATGAAGCTCTGTGAAGATCGGTTTGGTTTTGAACCAGAGCTGACGGCAAGGCTGGCCAAGCTCGGCTGCCGGATTGCGGAGCTCCCGGTGAGCTACACGCCGCGATCCTACGCCGAAGGGAAGAAGATCGGAGTGCGCGACGGGCTTCGGGCATTGTGGTGCATTGTGCGTTATCGGTATTGGAACTAACGGCAATCAATGAGCAGCCTGCTAACCAGCTTCCAGAGGCTCGGCCAGCTGGTTGACCAGCCGCGCGTCGCGGGGCGGGTGGTGGTCGGGCTGCTGGCGGTCCACACAAGCCTGCTGATGTACAGCGCGTACGTGCACAGCCCGACACTCAACGAGCCGGGGCACCTAGTCGCCGGCCTTAGCCACTGGAAGTTTGGTAGGTTTGAACTTTACCGCGTGAATCCGCCGCTGGTGCGGATGGCCGCCGCGTTGCCCGTGATGGCCGTGGGCTACGAAAGCGACTGGAGCGGGTTCTATGAAGGACCAGGTGCCCGCCCCGTCTTTGACATGGGCAAGGATTTTGTCGCTGCCAACGGTACACGGACGTTCTTCCTGACGATGATCGCCCGCTGGGCCTGCATACCGTTCAGCTGGCTGGGCGCCGTCGTCTGTTATCTGTGGGGACGCGACCTTTACGGCCGAACCGCGGGACTCATCGCGTGCCTAATTTGGTGCTTCGAGCCCAACATCCTGGCCCACGCATCGCTAATTACCGCCGACGCGCATGCTACCGCATTGGGGCTGGCGGCCTGCTACACGTTCTGGCGATGGCTCAAGACGCCCACCTGGGCACAAGCAGCACTGACCGGCGTCGTACTCGGGCTCGCGGAACTGGCCAAGACCACGCTGATCCTCTTCTACCCCCTCTGGCCGATGCTGTGGCTCGCCTACCGCTGGCAAGACCGGGCAACCATGACGCCTCACACGTGGGGCCGCGAAGCGGGCATGTTGGTCTTGCGGATGGCGATTGGACTGTACGTGGTGAACCTCGGCTACGGATTCGACGAGAGTTTCATGCGGCTCAAAGAGTTCCACTTTGTGAGCAAACTGTTCACCGGCGAAGCCCCTCCGGACTCCGAGACCCGAGAACCGAAACACGAGTTCACCAACCGCTTCGCCAGCACTTGGCTCGCCGACCTACCAGTCCCGTTCCCCAAGAACTACTTGCTGGGCATCGACACTCAGCAGAAGGATTTTGAGAGTTATGGTCGGCCTTCGTACTTGCGAGGGGAATGGAGGGACCGCGGGTGGTGGCACTACTATCTGTACGCAGGCCTCATCAAAGTGCCCCTGGGCTTGCTGACGTTAGGGGGAGCCTGCATTTTACTGTCGCTTTGGGGAGTTCATCCTGCCCCCGCTCGCGACTCTCTGCTTTTGTTGACACCTGCGATAGTCGTCCTTTGCGTCGTGAGCTCGAAGACTGGCTTCAGCGAACACTTCCGGTACGTGCTGCCTGCTTTCCCCTACGCATTTATATGGATCAGCGGAGTTATTACTGCTTACGGCTCCCGAATCTTTGAGAGAAAACTTGACAAATCGAACCAAGCCGCTCGAATAGAGGGCAATGCGGTTAGCCGGGCCGACACTTGCGTGGGCTCGGTTGTTTCCACTGGGCTGCTCGTCTGGTTGAGCTCTAGCAGCTTATGGATCTACCCGCACAGTTTGAGTTACTTTAACGAGTCGATTGGTGGGCCGCTGAATGGGGCAGAGCACTTGCTCGGAAGCAGCGTCGATTGGGGGCAAGACCTTAGGTATGTATATTGGGACGCGTGCTCGATAGACGCAAGCTCGCGCCTTAGCGTCGGACGCCTTGGAAGCTTAAGGACGCCTGGACTTTTTCGTTGCCCGTGTCACCAAACCCCCGCCCCTTTAGAGGCACAGGCGGGGCAGTACTGTAGTGTCTACTATATACACGGTGGAGGCTGGGACCCCTGGTGCAGCTCCAATGCATCCCAGCTACGCGAACTCCTAGAGCAACAAGAAAGTGCCCTAAATCGCAAACGAGTTAGCTATACCGTTGTCTACCCTCTTCTTCAATCCAACTCCAAGTAAGTGTGCCGCATACTATGTGAGCGTTGTTGAGGCGCCGGAATGTTGTCGCATCGTATATCTTCCCAAAGGAGCTCTGTTCATGTCCGTGAACTCCCTATTCGTACTCTTGGCTGTCAGCTCGGCTTTGCTAGCCGGACAGTTGTCGCCTTCTCTGAGTCCGGCTCAGGCTCTCCCGAAGGCTGCACAAGCCCTAATTCAAGGTGGGACTTCAAACTGTTATGCGAAGGACACCGACGACACGGCATGCGATGGCGATGAATCGTGCGTCTACCACGAGTTCGGCCCCGAAAGCCCTTGCGCGGCCGGTGGTCCGTGCAACTTCCACACCCAACATTCAGGCATTGACAAGGCCTACTGCAAAGCGGTCGGGACAGGCAAGAAGTGGTGCACACCATCCATTCCAGAGACTTGCACCAGAACTCGATCTTGCGCAGAGGACGAAGGTGGCGCATGCACAGAACACTGCACTTCTTGGACGGACAACGAGGTTCCTACTGATGTCTTTCTTTACACATCTTGCCCCACCGGCTAGTTACTCCAACGCAGCAAACCTTGCGACGGTGCCAACGGCGACCTCGAACTCACCTCCGTCCATGCGCGCGTGGTCGTGCGGCAGCGTCTCCGAGAACTACAGATCGTTGTCCCAATCAAGCTATGCCTGCGTTTATCCCACTCCAACGGTTGAAGGGGCTAGATCCTGTTTCAACCTGGCAGGAGTTTCGACAACGCTGATGACCTAAGGCTTTGAGTTGCGCCTGAGTGGGACCGCCGTGGAAGGGTGTCTCGTGGATGCACAATGCAAGTATCCGAGGCTTGGCATTCAGCTGTCACATCCCAGGCTTCATCGCCTTATTTGAATTGAAAAGAATCGTCGAGCTCGTTGCTTCGGGAGCAAGCGAGCACTACGCATCGTTAGTACTACCGCTATTACCCTGTGAGCTTAGCCGCCAGGGCGGCACACCAGGGACGCCGCGCTAGAAGCTCCGGAGAGCGAGTCCGTATCTCCATTCCTGGCTTGGCCAGGCAACGCCCCATCTGAGTCAACCACCCGGCGAATACGGCTCGCCTGCTGGCAATTGCCGCGTAGACGACTGCGACCACACTCCCCAAGGCTCTAGCAGATGAAAAACCCCAGGTCGATAATCTTCCACACTTATCTGAACTATCATCACGATCTATTTCAGGCACTCTTCGCAATTGCGACGCTCGTCACCGCATTCTCAAACGCCGCGAGTGCAGCCAACGGGGGGGATGAACTTCCGAGCGCGGGTGCGATTATGGACAAGGTTGAATCACGCTTCCCACTTGTCGACAACCTCCAAGCCGACATAAGGTGGCGCTACACCGAACTGGATAAGCCAGTTGAGGTCTATACCCAAAGACTATGGTCTGACTCGTTGGGCCGGTTTCGGTCCCGAGTCACCAAATCCATTGAAGGGATCGCACAAGAGCTTCGCACATACGACGATATTTTCGACGGAGGCACGAGTTACTTGTCTACCTTCCGTGCGGATGTACCGCACCATGGGGTCATTGGCGTAGACAGCAATGGGGATGAGCCGGCAGGAGAAATGGGGCTGCTAAGTACGGCAATTTACAATGGCAAGGGGGCGGATGGGCAAGATCTAGTGATGACCAGACTGCCCAACGCCATTGATTGGTGCTCTGACAGTGCGCGGAAGTGCTTTGATAAAGCTATACGGAACGGCGCTGAAGCCACTGTAACCGAGTCACATAACAAAGACTTGAGCTGCCGAGAGTATGTGATCGAGTTCACCTCAAAAGGCGTCGGTTCCTCCAAGGGCTACAATATCCGGTTCTCAGTTGCACCGGATAGGGGATACTTAGTTACAGGCTTTCATCGGCGAGCCCTGGGCAATGGTACGGATATTCACCAAGACCTCACTAAGTTGAAGAAGACTGGGGGGGTTTGGATGCCATACGGAAGCCGGTCACGAACCGTGAACTCAGCGAGCTCCAAGGAGTGGTTCCGGTGGGAAGCCGACTTTCAAAACCTTGTCGTCAACTCCCCGATACTTGATGACGACACTTTCTCGTTTATCGGAGCCCCGGGCTCCGTCGTCTTTGACCACCGGTACGATGTGCGATACCGCGTGCCACCTAGTGGCGTACGCACCGACCAGCTTGCTGCGGTTGCCCTTCGCGTATCAGAAAATGACCCGTCAATGCCGCCGTTAACACATAATCCGTTTCCACATGGACTTGAAATAAACTCAAATGCTGATTCAGAAGCCGGGAATCGACCAAACCATACTCTTGTGGCCATCAACGTCGCAGTAATAGTACTGCTACTAGTAGCATTAGTCTATAGATTGCAGAACTAGGTACAGATCGGATCGCAATGCCAGATCGATCGATAGCCCACTATTGACCAGGCAGCTTCCGTACGCATTCAATCGTTTCAGGAGAGGGCCTGCGTGAACTTGTTGGTATCCTTGGTGCAACTCGTGGGAGCAATCACGATCCCTCTCTGCGCTCCTGTTGCCTTGAGAGCAAACGAGGAGAGATTTGCAGAGAGCCATCCAGACCAATCTTGCGGGCAACAATGCCTTGCATTAATCGCTGGCAGACTGGGCCGCGACCTGCCTCTCAAGAAAATCGTTTCCATTTGCCCCTCAGGTCCTCAGGGCGCGAGCATTGCAGCTCTGAGCAAGTGCGCAGATACCGCTGGACTTCACAGTCTTGCAATCGCGCTGCCAGCGGATCGCGTTAAACTCATTGGAACCCCGGCGATACTTCATCTTCAGAATGACCTTGGTGGGCATTTCGTTGCAGTCTTCCCGAGCCGTCACAAAGGAGACCTTCACTGCTGGGATCCAAGGACAGATTCCATGGAGGTGATATCGACGTTGCCAAGGTCTTTCACCGGCGCCGCGCTTCTGATTTCAGACAGCAAAGTCAGCATTGCAGACTTTACACAACGCGCCGATACTCTGTCACTAACCTTATGGTCAGCCGCCGGGATACTGCTCCTTTGGCGCGTTCTCCCGCTCGGCATTTGTCGCGGTCTTGAGCTGGCACGCCCCAATCGTCAGCCTGCGGCGGTTCTAGCATCGCTGTCTTGCGCGATTGGCGTAAGCGGCTGCACCATGGAAATTGGTAAGGAGATCGAATCGCAAGGCAGTGGCGAGAGGATCGACCTGAGCCAGCCGGTTGAGTCTAGTGACATCGATTTTGGTGAGGTGATTGCGGGAACGGCCGCTAATAGAGTAGGAAAGATTGCTTGCGACAATAACAGAACGTGGGTCGTTAAGAAAATCAAGACCAGCTGTGCCTGCACTGTTGCAGAGTTGGATACTGGATCTGAACTATCGCAAGCAAACGAGATTTGCTTCTCCATAAGCTTGAGGGACGCCACAACGCCAGGACGATTCGAGTCGACGATATTCGTACTACTCGAGAATGACCTAGGCGAGGCTAAAGCGTCGCAGTTTAGAGTATTCGGCAGAATCGTCAGACCTATCACGTCAGTTCCCAGTGTAGTTTCTCTAATCAATAAGAGTCACGCCTCGGCGGTGCTGCGATTCTCCAGCAAGTTCCGTGGAGCCAAGATCGCCAAGGTGGATTGTGATCATCCCTACATTACCGCGCGAGTAGCGGAGACGTCTCCCGACGCCGCCGAAATAGAAGCAAGCCTAGACCAGATGTGTCCAAGTGGCGACATTTATGGATCTATCACAGTGCACTTCTCTACCCCTGCATCGCCACCGCACTCGATAAGAGTAATTGGACGCAAAGAGTCACCATTTAGAGTAATGCCCCGACGACTACAGGTCACTAAACGCATCGGCTCGAGAACGGGGCAGATCTTGCGCAAACTTCAGGTGTCTCGAGAAGATGGAGCCCAGTTTAGTATTAGGCAAGCTCAAAAGCAGCCAGGAGTAGCATTGGTTGCAGATGAATCGCATGCCTCAAATAAATCTATGCACAACCTTGTTGTTGTGATTGACCCGTCTGCTTCGGTACAGCAGAGGCATCTAGTACTTGCATGCGACGACACAAATGACGCTTGCATAATTGTGCCAATTGTTTTTGAGAAGTGATTTGCTGAAGGTTTGCGGTAACTCCTCACCCACCTGCAGCAACGCCACTGGCGCGATAGTCCACGACTTTCGGACAGCAGCTGTTCAACGACTGTTGCAAGTAGGCTTCCCAGGCCGGCTGAAGTCGAGCGTCACGTTACTGAAGTACGACCACCAGACAAGCGAATTCAAGACGAACTCTGGCCCGTTGCCCGCGCGGATCGACCTTGGCGCGGCGCCACGCTGCTTGCGAACAGCCTCAAGCACCGCGGCCGCGTCGTCGCCGCTGAGTCCGTGATGGGCGCGGTGGGGGTTGTGGTACCCGAAGTAGTCCGCCAGCACCCGCCGCAAGTGGCCTTCGCCAAGTATGATCACGTGCTCCAAGGATTCCCGCCGTACCGAGCCCACAATTCGGTCGACGTACAGATTCTGCCTGGGACTGTGTGGAGCCGTGGTGCGACCTTCTATCCTGATCGCCGCGACTTCCACCGCCAGGCAAGCCTGTGGAACCAACGCGGCTCGACGGGTCCAGTAAAGTGCTCGTCCGAAGATCATAGAAAGCAGTGACTTGATAGCCGGCCAGTTGAGCTCTCCGGCGTACTTCGCGGGCCTGACCGCGGTCACTTGGCTACGTTCGAATGCGGCGCCCCCCGTACGCCTTCGCGTCATTGGGTTCTCTCGGCGTCGCATATGCTCCTAATTGTTGGAAGCGGGGCACCTGTTCAGTAGCGACCGCGAGAGTCTTCTGGTCTATTGGCGGTAAAGAATCCGGTACAGAATCGTGCGGCACAGTACGCAATTCTGGCCAAAAAGAGGAATACACTCGCGAGAGGGAGTAGTCGCAGTAGCGTTGTAAACTCTTCTACGACTGGTGCTTAGGAATACTCGGACGCGATTGCAACTCGCGATGGTCCTGACCTCATAATCCCTTGGTCGGGGGTTCGAGTCCCTCCCGGGCTATTTGCGTCTCAGCACGCACCGCTTCGCAGGCCGTCACTTAAGTCCGCAATTTGCAGGGGCTTGGGAGGTTCCTTTTGCAAGCTCTCCTCACACCGTCCCGAGTTGGGCCAGTCTCAGTCGCAAGCTCAAGGCGACCGCCCGCGTGAAGGTGGCGAGCGGACAAGTCCTGCAACTGCTGGCCGAGCCGCCCTTCGTGCCGCCGCCCACCCGGACGGCGACATCGGCAAGAGCCACCAGCTGCGGGCGTGGAACTACTGGATGATGAGCCAGCGGTCAGGCACGCTCTCGTACCAGGTGTTCGCGGCCGGGTTCTCGCTGGCGGTATTCCTGCTGTTCTACGTCGGCTGCGACCTGTACGGCTGGCGGATTGGCGTGCTCTGTACCTTCGGCGCCAACGCCCTGGCGGCCTACGTCCTGCACATGATGGTCGACCACTCGGTCAAGTCGTTCATGCCGCGCGACGCCCCTGAGTGGTACATGTGGGGCGGGCGCGCCGTGTTCATCGGCGCTACGTACCTGCTGGTCCGCAGCCTGGAACTGCGGGCCATATACCTGAAGCTGTAGCACGTATGCTTCGACACGCTGGCTACGCTCTGGCGCGTTGTAGGTGTTTCGCTGCGAAGTGCACCTATCGGCGAGCACTATTTGACTTTTCGTCTGGCAACGAAACCTGCGTCGGAGAGACAGAAACGTTATTGGGGCTCGGCATACGCGCGCCAAGCTCCTTGCGCCACTCGCGCAGCGCAGTGTGCATTGACTGCAACCGATCCGGGCACTCGTCGGCAAGGTTGTTTGCTTCACCGATGTCGTCGCGCAGATTGTACAGCTCAACGTCCGAGTCGTTCTCGTTCTCCCCAAACCACTCGATGAGTTTCCAATCTCCCATCCGCATCGCGCCGCCTGGACGTCCCCCCTGATTACCGTAGTGGGGGTAGTGCCAGTATGCAGGCGGGCGCTGACTCTCCTCCGCCGCTAGGGACCCGGCAAAGCTCACACTGTCGAGGCCCTCCGACTCTGGCACGTCTAGCTCCGCAAGCGTTAGAAGCGATCTGTAGAGATCGCAGCCGGTCACCACCCGTGATGAGACAGCGCCAGACACGGACTCACCGGGCGGGCGGACGATGAGAGGAACGCGAATGCCACCCTCGTAGAGCCAGCCCTTGCCCGCGCGGAGGGGCTTGTTCGTGGTCGGCCATCCTTGCTCTGCAGAGATGCCGATGTCCCCGGTCGCAAGCCCGCCGTTGTCGGACGTGAACACAACAATCGTGTTGTCCGCGACCCCAGCCTCTTGGATCGCGTTAAGCACAACCCCCACCGCCTGGTCCATGGCCTCCACCATTGCGGCGTAGACGGCGTGGTCTTGCCTCGCCCTCTCTGTGCCGTCGAGGGTCTGCACCATCTCGATTGCATCGGATCGGGAAAACTTCTGCTCATACTTCTCCAGGAGGTCTTTGCGGGCTACGAGTGGAACGTGGACGGAGTAGAAGGGGAGGTATACGAAGAACGGCTTGAAGCGACGAGCATGGATAAACTGCGCGGCCTCACTGGCGAGTCTGTCGGTGAGATACTCTCCCTCGGGGCCGTCGGAAAGCCTCGGGTTCGCGTAAGGAGAGTAGTACTGCTTCCCGCCAAAAGGCCCACCCTGGGACCACCCGCCAATATTCACGTCAAACCCTTGGTACTCTGGCCAGTGACGCTCCCCGCCCAGGTGCCACTTGCCGGCGTGCAGCGTCGCGTAGCCGGCGTCGTGCAATCGTTCGGCAAGCGTTATTTCCTCCAGCGGTAAGTTGCCGATGTAGGGCGCCGGCTTGAGCGGCGTGTCTCTCTTCCAGTTCTCTGGCTGAGGGTCGCCGATGTGAGCCGTTAGGCCAAGACGGGCGGGGTTCTTGCCCGTCATCAAACTAGCGCGGGACGGCGAGCACACGGGGCACGTCGCGTAGGCATCGGAGTAGCGAACGCCCGATGAGGCTAGCTGGTCAATGTGTGGCGTCTCGTAGGAGTCACTTCCATAGCACGCGAGGTCCTTCCAGCCGAGGTCGTCCGCCACAATTAACACGATGTTCGGCGGAGACGCTGCAATCGCCGCCGCGCCCGCCAAGACGGCTGAGACTGTAACCAGGGTTCGTAGAATCATCGCCGTTGAGCACGTATGTGGTTGAGAGTGAAGCCGGGGAGGACCACGCCGGACCCCGGCGTGGTCCGCTATTGGGGGCCTGGTGTGGGCTACCTCGACCTGCGCCGCTGTCCCACCAACGTTCCCGCGACCATCAATGACAGCAAGGCCGCTGCTGGTTCTGGGATGGCTGTTATGACCAGATTGTCGATGTACCGGTGGACAAACTGGTTGCTGCTGAAACTCACCGTCCCGAAGCTCGGGCCCCCTTGCACGGAGAAGGAGTAGGGGGACCCACCGTCGATACTTACAGCCCCATCGATCGTGTCTGCTGAACCGTAGGCGCCCGGCATTTGCGGAACGAAAGTCAACAGCACGGAATGTTCCGCGAGTGGGTCGCCGTAGTCGACCGGACCTTCGCTCCCCGTTGCTCCGAGGAACACCCCGTCCTCGAAGAACTGTGTGTTACCGGTGTTCCCGCCGACGCCTTGCTGGAACAGCAACGCGAATTCGGAATCTGACGTGTTGGCGGCGGAGCCGAAGGCGTTCACCGTGGGGTCAAAACCGAGCGCGACGCTGATGAAGCCTCCCCCCGATCCGCCCGCGCTGACAGGCGCGAACCTGCCAAAGTCAAAAGCGACGCTGAAGCCGTTGGGGGCCTGTGCAAGAGCGTCGTAGGTGGTCCGCCCAACGCCCTCGATGAGCGATGCCAGGTCACCGTCTGTCACGGCGTTTGCGCCGCCCCCTCTGCTTGGCCCAACCAACCACGCGGCGGAGTTCGAACCGCCCAGCGCGTTGTCGTTGGAGCCCCAGTCGGCGAAGTTGTTGGGGTCCGCGGGCTTGCCGTTTGGATCGCCGCTCCCTTCCACCCGGTTGAATGAATCGGAGAAGAGAACTCCTGCCTGGACGTCGGGTGCGGTAGACCAGAACGCCGCCGTAACGAGTGCAAACGCGATGAGGTGCTTCATTAGACTGTGACTCCCAAAGAGAAGAACATGGTGCAGAAGAGCCGAGTAGGATTCAGGGGCCGCGGCCTAGCGCCCGGGGACCGCCACAGAGGGCGGCAACCCCGACGAAGAGCAGCAACGAGGTGGGCTCCGGAACCTGGGATGCATCGAGGCCACCAAGCTGCGAGGCGCCGGCGGCATAGTTGTCGCGCCAGAGTTCGTAGTCGGCTTGAACCACTGTCCCACCGCCTGTCCCATTGCCATTGAGCACCGACGAGTCGCCCCCGAGGTTGTCGCGCCAGACCGTGTAGTCCGCGGCGTCGACGAGGTTGTCGTCGTTGAAGTCTCCCGGCAGGCCGGTCGCCGTGCCCAGCGCGGTAATGATTACATCATCGATGAACGCGCCGCCTGAATTCGACGACCAAGCCACATATCCGGCGAAGTTGGTCAAGACGTTCACCGTGTGGGTGGCCGCGGCAACGTCGGTCCCGTCAATCGACACGCTCACCGTGAGTTCGTCGCCTGTATCAAACCCATCCGGAGCCAGCACAGTGACGAGCGATGTGAACTCAGCGGCGCCGTCGCCGGTAACGAAGTCGATGTTCCCGGGCGGGTCGAGCTTGTCGCCGCCGAACTCGAAGACCTGCATTCGAAGGTCGGCGAAGTCTCCCCCCTGGTAGATGTAGGCGTGCTCGCCCGCGTCATTGCTCGTGACCGGAAGGAACGCGGCGCCGCCGCTGGTGGACGCGATCAGGGCGGGGTCGGTCCCGAGCGAGAAAGACAAGAATCCTCCGGATGACCGGCGCCCCTTGAACTCGACCGTGAATCCGCCGCCGGCCAGGACGTTCGGGTCCGTCGCTAGGTTGTAGTCGACCGCCGTCACTCCAAACCGAATCACCCCCTCGTTCTCACCATTTGCCGGGTCGTCGGTGTCCTGCACTGTCTGGTCGACTCCGCCGTCGGTCGGCGGCCTGCTAGGCGTCGTGATGTACTTCTGAGTGATTGTTCCGCCGAGGGCGTTGTCATTCTCGCCCCAGTCGCTGAACGTGTCCCCGTTGGATGGGTTCGCGTTCCCGGTCGTCCTTTCGAAAGTGTCCGACAACAGCACCAACGGCTGAGCGGACGATACCGGCGCAAGCAGCATGCATGTGCACAGCACAGTGAGTGGGCGATAGATGGAGAGGGTCATGGTGTACCTTGCTAAGTCCTGTTACGCGGTCTCAGAAGAGCCTGGGTGCGCCCACCTGCGGGCGCCCTGCTGCGCGCACACGCTGTTGGCGGCGGCGCCTAGGGTAGTCGGGATGGCTCGCCGTCGTCTCGAACCGCAAGCCGCTGATAGGTGGGATGGTCGATCGAGTCCACTACGAAGTGCACCGACGCGTCGCACATGCTGACAACGACTCCGCCGGCATGCCTGCTTCGAGCTGCCATGTGCATCAGACGTTCTTGCGTCGTAGGGCTGCACGGCAATCCAAGGTCCGGCTGATCGGCGCACGTCCCCCGATCCCCCTTCACGTTCTTGTCCTGCCCTGGGTAGGGCGTGGTAAGACCGTTTGGTGGAAGGTACGCGGTAACGTGGTACGAGCCCGGCAGGTGGTTCCAGATGCGGCCCCGACGGTCCACCGCCCCAGGGGCCGTCGGGGCTTGGAGCATCTCCAGCATGAGGAAGGTGTGAGACGTTCCGTCTGTGATCTGAGAGAGCTTTGCGCCGAAGTTGTAAGAAAAGGGCGCGCGTCGGCTACCGGGCCCAGACTCCCGCTCGGTAGCTGAGCTGTAAACGATGCTCATGGGAGCGTCAGCCGCGGCGCCAATCTCAAGCCGCTCGTCGTACTGATCGAAACCGAACAGCGACCCCCAGTTGACGCCGTAGTTGCCCTTGGCGTCGTCGAACTGGTCCGACGTAGCGCCGCCGCCGGCGGTTGTCGCCGTCATCCGCTGTCCCTGGTCGCTGGGGCACTGGTAGGTAGGCATCGGCGATCCCAGCGCTTCGAGCACCGGCACCGGCTGGTCGTCCCAGTCGAGCGCACGGTCGTACTGTGAGAACCGCGGCCCCTCTTCCAGGTAGCTCATGAGGAAGACAACGTTGGGAGTGAATCGGGGTCCCGGCGCCGAGTTGTTCTCGCTGGCTCGCCATTGGTTGCCAGGCGCCAGGCGGTTGTTGGTTGACTCGTAGTTCATGTGCGCCAACCCGAGCTGACGCATGTTGTTCATGCAGCTGCTGCGTCGTGCTGATTCTCTCGCAGCCTGGACGGCGGGGAGGAGCAGAGCGATCAGGACGCCGATGATAGCGATCACCACTAGCAGCTCGACCAGCGTAAATGCGTCGAATCGCTGGCTGCCAGCTTTCCCGCCCCGCTGTGGCGAGGACCAAAGGGTGGGGCGTCCGTGCTTGGCGAACGCCTCCGTACCGAGTTCGGCAAGAACCCGCGATCTGAAACACGCCTGCAGAGAGTCCATGTCCGCCAGCCCTGAGTAGTTCGAGGAGAAAACCGCAAGAAGAGGCGTCAGGAGCCCGTCCGCCTACTCCGCTGGAGTACTACTCCGCGTGGGCTAGGCGATCTAACACGAATATCAAGACAAAGCCGTTTTTCTTTGGTTTCGAGAATCCGTGTTAGATTTGGGCTCGCTAGTGGAGTCTAGGAATGAACCTCCTTGTCGACCACCAGCGTGGCTGGGGCGCCGACGCCCGAGAAACCGAAGAACGCAGGGGAAAATGGCGGGAAGCGGAAACCACGACGCGTTCGTTATGCAGATGATCGCCGTGCAGACGAGGCTGTACGCGTACGTGCTATCGCTGGTGCTCGATCGCGAAAGGGCGTCTGAGATACTGCAGCAAACGAACCTCGTCATGCTTGAGAAGGCCGGCGAGTTCGAAGAGGGAACCAACTTTTCCGCATGGGCGTATCGCGTCGCGTTCTACGAAGTCCTTGCCGACCGCCGCAAGCGGAGCCGAGAGAAGCACCTGTTTAATGACGAGCTGCTTGCACTTGTGGCGTCCCACTCGTCCACCATTGGCGACTCGTTAGACGATAGGTCCGTAGCGTTGGAAGACTGCCTCTCGTACCTTCCCGATAGGCACAGGCAGTTGATCACCCAGCGGTACCGGCCCGGCGGCAGTGTAGCTGCCCTCGCCGAATCCCTCCGCAAAACGCCTGCGGCCGTGTCGACGTTGCTCTACCGCATCCGGAGTGAGTTGCTCGAATGCACCCAAAAGAAACTCAGCCACGCGCGAAGTTGAATGGATAATCGAATCGAAATGCGGTCTGCGGTCCGGGTCCGTGCCTCGCAGGCGTGCGACGGCGTTTTAGATGACGACGGACGCCGCGAGCTTGCGGAACTCCTGTCCCGCGACGCCTCACTCGTGGAAGACTACGCCGCCTTCGTCGCAACGGACGCGTTGGTTGAGATCGCCACGGGCGTGCGGACTCTCGAGATGCCAGAGTCCGTCACGCCCCAAGGAGCGGCTCCGCGAGAAGAAAGGGCCAGCCGGGTGAAGAACGACATTGCTCGGCGAGGTCCGTCGCCTGGCTGGAGTTCGGCCCTCCGCGGGTTTCGCTCACAGTGGAAGCCCCTAGCTGTCGCCGCGACGCTTCTCCTAGGGGTCGTCGGGTGGCGCCTGACCCTGCCGTTCGCACACTTTGTAGCGGTTGACGACGCGCGTTGGGAGGGCGGCGAGACCTACGCAGTAGGCTCACAATTGGGACGCGGGTGGTTGACGCTTGAGCAGGGGAACGCACGTCTAACCTTCGAGAGTGGCGCTATGGTTTCGGTGCAGGGGCCCGCCAGGTTTCGCGCACGGTCCAGTAACGGCGCGGAGATCGAGTATGGCGTGGTGTCCGTCCGGACGCCCGAGAGTGCCTCGGGGTTTCGACTCAAAACTCCGGACTACACGGTCGTCGACATCGGCACCGGTTTCCGTGTGTCGGCAACCGAGTCGGGGGCCTCGCACCTTCACGTAACGGAGGGGCGGGTCGAGGTCTACCCGGGTGGGTCGCCTGAGCCGCTGCGTCTCTCAGCGGGGCAATTGGCGTCCGCAGCGGGTCCGGGAACGCCGCTATCGGTTGTGGACCGAGTCGACCCTGTCTGCAGCGAGAGCGCTGAATATGAGGCCGAACACCCGGCTTCCTTGGCCTACAACGCGTACGATCACGATGACCGCATCAAGGTATTCTTGGAAAGCTACCGCCGAGAGCTCAGCGGTGTCGTGAGACTCAACTGCACAGAGTCTGGTCGTCACAACCGGTTTGATGGCGTTGCCGCACGTTTAGAGCCAGGTGAGGTTGCGAGCACCTACCTAGTCCACTCCGCGCCCACAAGGCGTAGGCATATCGTAGAGGGCAAGATCACGTTCCCCGGTAGGATACTTGGCGTGGTCTGCAGCTCCGATGGGTTGAACGCCACAAACGAATCTCTCGGCGCCGGGTGGTCACTCCAGTGTGCGCACCCTGAGAGGGGACTCGAGTCGACGCCGAACCGCAATGGCGATTACATCTGGATAAGCCCGGACCGTCGATCCCTTTCCGTGGTTCTCAAGACAGAATCAATCGATCAACTGCGGGTGCTCGTGGCGGAGTAGCGCTACTCCTCGGCGGTGCGGACCCAGCGTAGACGTCTCCAATCGCCTACCCCCGGATTCTCCTTGCCGTGACTCGACTGCAGCGGGCACTACAGATTCTCTCTCTGTCCCTGGCGGCCTCGGGCGGTCTGGCTCACGCTTCGACTGGATGGGAAGCAGAATGGATCACGGCGGACACCCCGTCCGAGCCGAACTCCTGGCAATCCTTTCGCAGGAGCTTTACCCTCCCCGAGAAGCCCGGGCGCGCCGAGGCGAAGCTTGCCTGCGACTCGAAGTACTGGCTCTGGATAAACGGCAGGCTGGTTGTCTTCGAGGGTCAGCTCAAGCGTGGCCCAAGGCCGCAGGCTACCTACTTTGACCGTGTCGATATCGCAGAATACCTGCGTCGTGGCGAGAACTGCGTCGCCGTGCTTGTTGGGTACTTCGGCAAGGACGGCATGTCACATCAAGACAGCGGACAGTGTGGGCTCGTATTCCAGGCCCAGATTGACCATCGGCAGTTGTTCTCAGACGACAAGTGGAAAGCTGTCCGACACCCCGCCTACCAGCAAACCGATCCGCCTCACCCGAACTGGCGTCTCCCGGAGTCGAACCTTCGATTCGACGCGCGCCTTGACATGCAGGGCTGGACGGAAGGCCACTACGACGACTCCGAGTGGCCAAGCGCCAAGGCTCTAGGGACCCCGCCAGCTAATCCCTGGGGCGCGCTTGTTGAGCGTCCCGTCCCTCAGTGGCGATTCTCTGAGCCGCGGAACTACGAGAACGCCGATTCGTTCCCTAGCGTAAGCACCGGCGAGCCGATCATCGCGCAACTGCCATACAACGCCCAGGTCAATCCGATCTTGGACGTGGAGGGGAGTCAGGGCGACAAGATAAGGATACAGACGGACAACTACCGGGGCGGCAGCGAGCCGAATGTCCGCTCAGAGTATCTTGTGCGTGAAGGACGGCAGCATTACGAGTCGCTGGGGTGGATGAACGGTCACCGCGTCATCTACGAGGTCCCCAAGGGAACCAGGATCTACGGACTCAAATACCGTGAGACCGGCTACGACGCCAATCTTGCCGGCGCGTTTACATGCAGCAACCAGCGGCTCAACACACTGTGGAAAAAGTCGCAACGGACGCTCTATATCAACATGCGCGACACGTACTTCGACTGCCCCGACCGGGAAAGAGCCCAGTGGTGGGGTGACGTAACGCTTGAGCTCCAGCAGGCGTTCTACGCCCTCGACCGACGGAGCGACAGGCTCGGCAGCAAGGCGATCAGGGAGTTGGCTGCCTGGCAAGAGGAAGACGGAACGCTGTTCTCACCGGTCCCGGCCGGCAACTGGAACAAGGAGTTGCCTCTGCAGATGCTGGCGTCGGTGGGAAGGTACGGGTACTGGGAGTACTACCGCCACTCCGGAGACATCGACACCATCAGAGCCGTGTACCCATCGGTCAGGCGGTACTTGCAACTCTGGCAGCTTGGCGAAGATGGGCTCGTGATCCAGCGCAAAGGCGATTGGACCTGGGGCGACTGGGGCGCCAACAAGGATATGCCGCTGCTCTACAACGCCTGGTACTACCTCGCACTCGACGGACTGCAGCGGATGGCCAGCCTGCTCGGCGACCACAAAGCCGCGGCCGAGTGCGCGAAGAGCAAGGCGCGTCTGCATGCGGCGTTTCATAAGACGTTCTGGACTCCCCAAGGGTATCGATCCCCGGGGCACGCCGGTCCAACCGACGACCGCGGGAATGCCCTGGCTGTCGTGTCAGGCCTGGCGAGTCGAGCCAACACGGAAGTCCTCACTAAAGTGCTTGTCGAAGAACGGCACGCCAGCCCCTACATGGAAAAGTACGTTATTGAGGCGCTGTTTCATCTTGGAGAGGGCGACTCCGCGGTCTCCCGGTTGCTGGATCGGTACGGACCTATGATCGACAGCCCGATCACGACGCTCTGGGAGGGGTGGGGCGTGGGGGAAGCCGGGTACGGCGGTGGCAGCTACAACCACGCCTGGAGCGGCGGCCCGCTGACGCTGCTGTCGCAGTACGTAGCCGGCGTTGACCCGCTTGAGCCCGGTTACGCAACGGTACAGATATCACCGGTGCTCGCTTCTCTCTCCGATGTTGAGTGCATTGTTCCCTCGCCACGCGGCCGCATCGCGGTCTCCTTCAAAGACTCAGACCGGACCACCTCTGTCAGCGTCCGGCTTCCAGACGGAGTAACGGCCATGCTGCGATTGAACCGCGACTGGGTTGGCCTTGTTGACAGGGAAACGAGCGAGTCCCTCGAACCGCTCGCCGGTACGTCAATTGGCGGCGCTCGCATTCGGGACGTTGACGACAATCAGATCACCATTGAGATCGGCTCCGAGGGGTTGGAGGCAAACCTAGTCCGCGGGCCACGAGACTGATTGCCTGCACATACTTGATCACGCGTGAAGAACAGCGGTCCAGCGGTAAGAGATTTCTAGATGTGTAAGCCGCCTAGACCTCGAGAGTCCGTGGAAACATCCCAAACCCACGCGGCTGAATGTGGCAGACTGCTCGTGCGTCTGATTCTATCCGGCGCACAAGGATCTCGTCTGAATCGACGACTTCGTGGTGGATCTGTCGGCCGATGGCCACTTGCTTCGGATGCTGACTCTAGGCAACGCGTACCCACGGGAGTGGCTGGCACTTGACGTCACGAGGAGGCACATGCACGGCGACGCACTGCTGGCCCTCGAGAGAATCGACCCTCTGCTGAAGGTCCAAGTTTCCACTGTCGCACGCACCATTAAAGTCGCGAGATGAAGCAGCAGCTCGCCAATGACCCACTCGCGGACAGTTTCCTCGCTCGCCCCTCCCTTTAGGGGTACTAGGTTAACGTGTGACCCCCATTGGGTTCGCACGCCTTAGTCAGTCGGATGGAATTGAGCGACACTGGTGAGCCGACTCGAGCACCACTAGGATTTCGGTTCGCACCGCAGCGGGAAGCCCGGGCCAAGGTTGCACAACGGTCCTGAGATCAGGGTCCAACTCAGGACCGCCGAGTCTTGGTGCTGCGCCGGGCGCTGCGCGAGACCGCGCACCGCCATCTTTCCCGGCGTCTAGGAGGTTCGCGGATTGACCTCATAATCCCTTGGTCGGGGGTTCGAGTCCCTCCCGGGCTATTTGGGAAACGCCTGCAAGTGTCAATGCTCCCGCCACTCTGGCCGATATGCCGGGGTGAATGCGTGCATCCTGCGGTACGCCTGTCAGGTTCAAGCGGGACTGGTAGATGGCTGGATGCCCGTCCTGCGCAAGGCTTGGCCGATGGCGACTGGCGCCCCTACTAAGCTGAGTCTCACCGGACCATCTGCAAGTAGCCTCTGAGCGGATGCTTACATCGCCTTGAGGATGCCGGCGCGGCCGCCGAGCCCCGGGAGCCACTGGAGCGTCATGTCGTCTTCGAACGGCTTGGCGGCGTCGGCCGCTCGGCGGAGGAGGTCGCCGTTGGTGTAGAACACCGCGGGGACGATCAGGATGTTCTTGCGGTTCTGCTCACGAAGCTTGGCAAGCACACCCTCCAGTGCGTGGGCGCCGCCGAGGGTCGCGATCCGCACGCGGTGGAAGCGGCTCTGCGCGGTGAGCGGGTCGTTCTCTTCGAGGGCGAGCCAAGCCGCGCGGTCGCCTTCGTCGGCGTCGTCTGGCAGCAGCAGGACCGTTGTGCCGCCGAACGGACCGGGACAGGGGGGAAGAACCCCTTCGACGCTCGCCGCCGCGGGAGTAATCACCGTAGGCAAGAGGTCGGCGCCGGGGGCTACCGCCGGGGCTGGTGTCACGGTGACCCGCTCGCCCGCTTGCTCATTGAGCCAGTCGGCCTGGATACGCGCCCACAGGAACTCGCGCGGCGAGTCGGTGGTGACCGCGAGGACGCGGGCACGCGGGTGTGTCGGCGATTCGCGCGGGTCCAGCCCCAGGCTGGTAGCGATTTGCTTGTCCAGATCACCGCCGCGAAGCATGTGGTCTGGCTGGAGCGCCACGATGCTCGCGTCGACCTCTGCGTCGCGGTACTGGCTGATCTCGCCCTGCCACCAGTTCTTACTCTGCTGGTCGGCAACGACGGTCAGCGACCGCCGAGGAAGCGATCCCTCTGCGTAGAGCTGGGGGAGCACAAGAGGCAAGTCCTTCAACCGAGACGCGTGCCGAGGACGGACTGCGATGGCATCCAGCTGCATGGTGTCGCTGCGGGAAGCGAGCACGGCGGCTACCGTACCTCCGGCCCCCTCGCCCACCACGCAGACCCGCTCGGCGTCGACACTGAAGTGGCGGTTGAGGTAGGCCCAGATCTCTTCTACGCCGCCAGCCGCCGCGGCGACATCTTCGCTGAAAGAATCGGGCCAGAACCAGCGGCCGCCAAGGGCTCTGTCGGCGTCAACCGACTTGTAGGGGGGCTGAACAACGGCGATCATCGCCTGATCGCCGTACCGGTTCCGGCAGAAAGGCAGCACTTCCTTGGCGGACAGCCCTTCATCGGGAAGCCAGATCAGGAGCGGCGCCGATTCGGATTGGTCTTCGCGGTCTGGCCGGTGGAGGGCGTACTCCAGCTCCGCGCTCAGGCGGACCGAACGCACGCCTTCCTCAGCGTTCGACGCCCTGACCTCGACGTAGGCGATATAGTCGGCCAGCGGTAGGCCGTGATGAACGGCGGTTGTCGGAGATGGGGCGGGGGCGATCGCTACCGTCGTGACCTTTGCGTCTGGTTCACGGACTGCTGCCTGGTGCACGGCGCCCTCCCAGTAGGCCGAGTGGAAGCCTCCGTTGATGTGCAGCACCAGATGGTCAGGGTGGGACCGCAGGGCCTGAACGCAGGCGTCTCCCATCGCGTTGTCCCACAACGACTGAACGGAGAAGAGACGGTCCTCGGGGTTGGCCGTCATGCCCATCGCCGCGTGGCCGCGGGTGGCGTTGTCGACCCTGCGCCAGTAGTCGGGCGGGTTGGGGTGGAACTCGGCCGGGACGAGCCGACGCTGGTCGTCGGAGAGCGTCTCCGCGGCCGCGGCGCCCTGCGACGCGAACTGCCGGAGCAGCGACTTCGGGAAGTTTGATCCTACTATTGGCGCGCCTGCCTGCTTGGCGCGCTCAACGAGCGGCCGGTACGCCTCGTGGTAGTTATGCCAGAGCGCGGCCGCTCCGGCGAACTGCTGCTCGTCGATCCGGCCCGCCAGGTAGTCGTCGAGGCTTGGCTGATCGTCGCGGGTGAACATTTCCATGGCGAGGACCACCTTGCCACCCCTGCGGCGGAGCAGCTCCTCAAAGATGTGCAATTGCAGGCGGTGAGTGGTCTCGTCCGTGTGCGACTCGCCCACGAATACGATGTCGGCGTCCTGGACACGCTCAAGCATCGCCCCCATGGCGATCCGGTCTCCGGATCGGCCATCCCGGATCACTGTTGCGTCTTCAATGGGCGCCGCAGCCCACGGCGCCACAGACGGCTGCGAGAATGCCGTGCCGGCGCCAAGACCAACCACCAAGGCGATAGTGAAGAGCGCGGAGCGGTACGGTGTAAGTGGAATGTATGACATCAGGGCCTTTCGGCGGGCTGGCTGGGGTGCTCGTTGCCTCGTAGGTCGGTGGGGTCGCAGCCTGCCGCCCGTGCCTTCTCTTGTGGATAGGATTGCCCGCCCGTCTGCGGGGAACGTGGCAGATTGTTCAGGATTGACTGAGCTACCGGTTTTTTCAAGGAGAGTGCCTGAGCCTCGGGTTCGCCGTCAGGGCGGGATGGTGCGGCGCTGGGCTCCTACAGCACATGAGCTTCTTCGGCGGCATGCAGCCGGTGCTGGTGGTTCCGCGGTTAGCTTTGGCAGTGGGTTTGTTGACGGCGTTGCAGTTTGCGGCCCTAGTGGCGGTCGCCTCCGCGGTCAGCTTCTGGCGCACGCGTCCGTTGAGGGTCCTACAGAAGAGACGGAGCGCGCTCTAGTAGTGGCGCGGCGTTATCTCAACTAGACGTAGCTCTTGGCGCCCACCAAGCTACCGGGCATCCAGAGCCATCAGGTTGGCGGCACACACGGAGCCTCGTTTCAGAGCGATGACTCCGCCGACGCGATCAATCGCACTCTGCCGGTTGACATCGCCCGGCCCATCTAGCTATAGTTCGCCTTCGCTCGGTTGGCCACAACCTGTTGTGGTCTCGCAAGAGGGAACCCGGTGCAAGTCCGGGACTGCCCAGCAGCGGTGAGCGGGAACGAACGTCGCAACGATGGCACTGGCTCCGCCTGAGGAGCTGGGAAGCCGCGGCAAGTAGACGGTGAGGACTCTGAACGAGTCCCACCACGCCCGCGAGTCCGAAGACCTGCCGAACGGATACGCCTGGCAATGGTTGCCGGGTACTAATGCGTCCGAACCTTCTAGGGAAAGGCCGGTCGGTATGCTCTGTGCGCGTCTCTCGCTGAGGCGGCAGGAAGTCGCCGCCATCTAGCCCACCCGTGCGTCTATGACGCCCTGGGTGTGTTTCCTCCGTACGCCAGCCGCGGTCCGCTGCTGCGCGCTCGGCCGCCTATTGCCCGCAAGGTTCGCTCGCCCATCCCACGCGAGTAGGAGTCGTGCCGTGACCATTGCTGCCCAAACCGAACTCTCGATCCGTAAACGCGACGGCCGGACCGAGGCGTTTGACCCTCGACGAATCCACCAGGCGGTCACGGCGGCGATGCGCGCCGGGCAAGGGGCCTCGGCCGACGACCCGGTCGAGTCGGCCCTCGACGAGGCGGCGTCGCGTGTCGCGGCGGGAGTCGTTAGTGAGGTGGAGTTCGTCGCTTCCCGCGGCGACGGTTCGGTCGACGTCGAGCGGGTCCAGGACCTGGTGGAGTCGCAGCTGATGCAGGAGGGCGAGTTCCGGGTCGCCCGGCGGTACATCCTCTACCGTGAGCAGCGGTCTCGCGCACGGGCGTTGCGGGCCGAATCGGAGATCGGCGATCGCCGGACGGTGTCGATGCGGGCCGCGGGCGGCGACCTCCGTCCGGTCGACTTCCACGACCTGAAGCACCGGCTGTTTAGGGCGTGCCGCGGGCTCCCGGAGTGCTCCGCCAACGAGCTGCTCGGCGACACGGTCGCGACAATCTACGACGGGATCAGCGAGTCGGAACTGGAACGGGCGCTGGTCATGGCGGCCCGTCAACGCATCGAGCGGGACCCGGCGTACAGCCAGGCGGCCACGCGACTCTTGCTCGACATCGTCTACAAAGAGGCGTGGGGGCGGGTCCCCGAGCCCACCCACGATGCCCCGCTGCCGCTGTTCCCCGCCACCGAAGGGGAAGACGAGACCGCCACTTCGTTCCCAACAGTCTACCGGGGAGGGTTCAGCGGGTATCTCCGTGACGGCGCCGATGCGGGGCGTATCGACCCGCGGCTACTCGAGTTCGACCTGGATCGTCTCGCAGGCGCCATCCGCCCCGAGCGCGACCGCGACTTCCAGTACCTCGGCGTCCAGACGCTCTACGACCGCTACCTGCTGCACATCGATGGCCGCCGGATCGAAACGCCTCAGTACTTCTGGATGCGTGTGGCGATGGGCCTGGCTCTCAACGAGCAAGAACGTGAATCGCGGGCTATCGAGTTCTACGAGCTCCTCTCGACGTTCCGGTTCGTGAGCGCCACGCCGACGTTGTTCAACTCGGGCACGCTGCACCCGCAGCTCAGCTCCTGCTACCTCACCACGGTCGACGACGACCTGCAGCACATCTTCAAGTGTGTGCAGGACAACGCGATGCTCAGCAAGTGGGCCGGCGGGCTCGGGAACGACTGGACCCGCGTCCGCGCGACCGGCGCCCACATCCACGGCACCAACGGCAAGAGCCAAGGGGTGATCCCCTTCCTCAAGGTCGCCAACGACGGCGCCCTGGCCGTCAACCAAGGCGGCAAGCGCAAGGGCGCCATCTGCGCTTACCTTGAGCCTTGGCACCTCGACTTCGAGGAGTTCCTCGAGCTCCGCAAGAACACGGGCGACGACCGCCGCCGCACGCACGACATGAACACGGCCGCGTGGGTGCCGGACCTGTTCATGCGGCGGGTGCAGGAGAATGGAGAGTGGACGCTGTTCTCGCCGAACGACGTTCCCGACCTGCACGACCTGTACGGCGAAGCCTTCAAATCGCGGTACGAGCACTACGAGCAGCAGGCGGAACTCGGCGAGATCAAGCTGTTCCGCAGGGTCGAAGCGTCCAAGCTGTGGCGCAAGATGCTCTCGATGGTCTTCGAGACCGGCCACCCCTGGCTGACGTTCAAGGACCCTTCCAACCTACGCAGCCCGCAAGACCACTCCGGGGTAGTCCACAGCTCCAACCTGTGCACCGAGATCCTGCTCAACACCAGCAACGACGAGACCGCGGTCTGCAACCTCGGGTCGATCAACCTGGTGAAGCACACCGGGCGGGAAGGCGTCGATCGTGGGCTGCTGGCGGACACGATCCGCACCGCGGTGCGGATGCTCGACAACGTGATCGACATCAACTACTACCCGACCGCCGAGTCGGCGAACGCCAACCGCCGGCACCGCCCCGTCGGCCTCGGCCTGATGGGCTTCCAGGACGCCCTCTTCGTCCGTCGCATCCCGTACGGGTCGCAGCCGGCGGTCGAGTTCGCCGACGAAGTGGGCGAGCTGATCGGCTACCACGCCATCCTGGCGTCGGCCGAACTGGCGGCCGAGCGAGGCCGGTATGGCTCGTACCAAGGCTCGAAGTGGGACCGGGGGCTGCTGCCGATCGACACCATTGACGCCGTGCACTCGTCGCGCAACGAGGGGGAGCACGAGATGGACCGCACTTGCCGGCTCGGCTGGGCGCCCGTGCGGCAAGCGGTCGCCGCACATGGCATGCGGAACAGCAACGTGATGGCGATCGCCCCGACGGCGACCATCTCGAACATCGCCGGGTGCGCGCAGTCGATCGAGCCCACCTACCGCAACCTCTTCGCGAAGAGCAACCTGTCTGGCGACTTCACGATCGTCAACGCGTACCTGGTCGCCGACCTGAAGCGGCTGGAGCTGTGGGACGACCAGATGATCGACGAGCTCAAGCACCACGACGGAGAACTCGGCCCGATCGACCGGGTCCCGGAGGAGGTCAAACGGCTCTACCAGACGGCGTTCGCGGTCGACCCGCACTTCCTGATCGAGGCGAACAGCCGCCGCCAGAAGTGGATCGATATGGGGATCAGCTTCAATCTGTACCTCGCGAACCCGAGCGGCCCCGCGCTGAGCGACATGTACGCCAAGTGCTGGCGGAAGGGGCTCAAGACGACCTACTACCTGCGGTCGCTCGCCGCCACCCAGGTCGAGAAGTCGTCGATCGACGTCAACCGGCACGGGGTGCAGCCCAAGTGGATGAAGAGCCGTAGCTCGTCGAGCGAGATCGTCGTCCAGCGCGAGCCGACGCCCTCGGCCTGCAGCATCGACGACCCCGAGTGCGAGGCCTGCCAGTAGGCCTGCCGCGTCCATCGGCGCGGCAGGCTATCTTCACGCTACCCAGAACAACACCACTCTGCACAAGGAAGTCCCGACTATGTCCTGTTGCGACACCACGCCCTCCCAGCCGCACGACCTGTCCCGCCGCATCAACGCCGACGACAAGCGGCTGATCAACTGCAAGTCCGTCGACGTCAACCAGCTCTGCCCGATCAAGTACCAGTGGGCGTGGGAGCACTACGTCAACGGCTGCGCCAACCACTGGATGCCGACCGAGGTCCCGATGCAGCGCGACATCGAGCAGTGGCGCAGCAACGCCTTCACAGACGACGAACGCCGCGTTGTGATGCGGAACCTCGGCTTCTTCTCCACCGGCGAGTCGCTCGTTGGCAACAACATCGTGCTGGCGATCTTCCGGCACGTCACCAACCCTGAGGCGAGGCAGTACCTGCTCCGCCAGGCGTTCGAGGAGGCGATCCACACGCACACCTTCCAGTACGTGTGCGAGTCGCTCGGCCTCGACCAGCGTCAGGTCTTCAACATGTACCACGAGGTCGACTCGATCGCCGGCAAGGACGACTTCGTGATGTCGCTCACCGCCGACGTGATGGACGACGGTTTCCGCACCGACTCGCCCGAGAACATCCGGCGTTTCCTCAAGAACCTGATCGGCTTCTACGTAATCATGGAGGGGATCTTCTTCTACTCCGGCTTCGTGATGATCCTCTCGTTCCACCGCCGCAACCAACTGACCGGCATCGGCGAGCAGTTCCAGTACATCCTGCGGGACGAGTCGATCCACATGAACTTTGGGATCGACTTGATCAACGGCATCAAGTCCGAGAACCCCGGCGTCTGGACCGAGGGGTTTCAGCAAGAGGTGCTGGAGCTGATCGACAAAGCAGTCGGCTACGAGGTCCGCTACGCGGAAGACTGCCTGCCACGCGGCGTGCTGGGGCTCAACGCCGAGTCGTTCGACGACTACGTCAAGTACATCGCCGACCGCCGCTTGGAGCGGATCGGCCTGCCGCGGCAGTACAACACTCGCAACCCGTTCCCCTGGATGAGTGAGACGATCGACCTGGCAAAGGAGAAGAACTTCTTCGAGACCCGCGTCACAGAGTACCAGTCCTCCGGAGCGCTCCAGTGGTGAGGCCGTACTTCGCCGCCCCGTCTGTCTGCCACTTATGATTGGCGGGCGCTACGGTGTGCACGGCGCAGTCTTCATGGGCAATCGGGGCGAGCGTGTGGTCGCCGATGTGGTCCGAGGAGTGCTGCCGAGCCGCGATATCAGCGGTGTTGGCCTACGGGCCAGCCGCTAATTGAGATCGTCTCAACGACTCCCACCAAGAGGGCGGCGCGTCGGGCCGAGGCGACCAGAGGGACGCGGGCGCCGTTCGCTAGCCAAGCAGCAGCCGCGGCCCATGCTCAGCCCTGCCGCGATGGCCAACGTAAGCAGCGCCGGCGAGGTCGGTTCGGGGACTGGTGCGAGAGCGAGGTCGAGACTCGTGGCGACCGAGCTTCCGAAGTGGGTTCGCCAGGTCGTATACTGGGCGTCGCCAATTGGGCCTCCGTCAGGGTCGTTCGGCAACGTGCCCGCTCCGGCGCCCAGGTTGTCCCGCCACACGGTGTAGTCGGCGGCGTCGACGACGCCGTCGGAGTTGTAGTCGCCCGGGACGGTGGCCTCGGGGCCGAACTCGAGGTGCAGGATCGCGGTTGCGGACGGGCTGCGACTCAGGCCGGAGACATCGATACGGACCTCATCCTCGGTGAAGAGGATATCTTCCGGCGTCAGTCCGAACGTGCTTGAAGGATCGATGTTGACCCCGACGATCGGGGGCAGGTTGTCCGCCGCGTCGGAGAACACATAACCGTTGAAGTCGCGGGTCGAAAATCGCCCGCTGCCGGCATTCGAAAAATCAAACACAATCGAGTCGCTGCTAGTAATGTCGAAGCCAACGTCGACAGCCCGTAGCGACGAGGGCCCATTGGGCTCGAAGAACTGCAACCCGGCGATGTTGTCGAACTCGACTTGGTCGTCGACCACCTTATCCACCGTCTCGGAGAAGAACACATCGACTCCTCCCTGGTTGGTTACGAGCTGGAAGCGGAGCGACTTGCCGAAGAGCACTCCCGCCCGTGAGTAGGACACATCAAGGGCTTCGTAGATCTCACCAAGATTCGTCCCGAGGGGGTCGAGGTCGCCGCCGGTGATGCTGACCCGGTCGTAGGCGTTCTCCGAGACAAAGCCCAGGAAGCCGTCGTCGAACCCAGAGTAGAAGTCCTTGATGGCAATGTCGCCGTCGGGCGTTGATATCTTGATGCCCAGCCCCGAGGCGGCCCCGTCGAAGAACTGACCGAACGCGCGGATCGGCCGGTTGAACCTATGGTCGTAGCTGGCGTGATCGGTCAACGGGAAGAGTTCGCCGTGGAACTGGCCAGCGTCGATGAACGCGTCGTCGGCGACGCCGCTGTCAACTCCGGTGACCGCTATGCCGAAGTCGCCGTTAATCGGCAGCAGACCGTCTGAGGGCTGCATGTCGAAGACCGAGAGCCCGTCGAAGGTTTCTGTGGTGGGGGTCAGTCCGATGCCGCGGACCGCCGATTCCCAGGCGGCTTGATCGGTGAAGACGGTCAGCTGTGCGCTGGCGGCGCCGGCCATCGAGACGAACGCCGCCAGCATCGCCGCGACGCGTGCAGAATTGAATGCCATTGCTTCCCTACTTGGTTCCAGGATTCGCCGTCGCGTGGGCCGGCGGCGATTGAGATCTTAGTCCGCGGATGAGGCGCCAAGAAAGGAGCGGGACAGGCGATCCGAGCACGACGAATCCCCTGCCCCGCTCCCGACACAACTACCGGGGCCGGCGACGGCCCATGAGTCCGCCAACCGCCGACAGGCAGAGCACGGCCAGCGAGGACGGCTCGGGGATCGCCCGCGGCTCGCCGAAGATAAAGTCGTCCATCACCACCGAGTCGAACGCGTCGAGGCCGCCGACAATCGACACCCTTGCGACAACCGCCTCGTCGAACGACGCCCCGAGGAACGACATCCCGGCGTTGTCGCCCTCGAGCACCGACCGCGTGAGCAGCACGTTGTCGTAGGCGTCGTAGAAGGTCATGGTTGTGCTGTCCGGCGACTCGACGTCGGTGAACACCACACCAAGGCCGGTGGAGAGCGCGGGCGTGTCCGGGTTGGCCGGGTCGTAGAACCGCACGTCGAACGTGGCGCCGCCAATGGGGGTAAACAGGCGTTCGGCACTGAAGAACGTGAAGCCCGCGTCGAAGCCGAACTCAACCGGCTCGCCGCTCGCGGCGGTGCTGCTGAGCTCAAATCCGGTGGTGTCACCAGTCGGCAGGAACTCAATGCCGCGGGCGCGGGGGAACGTGTCGGCGTTGAAGAAGTCTCCGGGGAACGGATTCGGGTCGCTCACGGAGTCGGGGGCGGCGTCCCAGTTGACCTCGCGGCGGCCGCCCGGGTGGTTGACTGGCTCGGGGGCGTTGAGCTCGCCCAGATCGGCACGGAACGCGTCGACCGTGGCCTGGATGCTGGCGGCGTCGGGGCCGTTGACTTCGCGGATCAACTCGGCCGACGCCGTTGGGGTGGCGCCAACGGCGGCTGCCAAGGCGATCAGGGCTGCGGTTGGGTAGGTGCGCATCGTCATTCTCTTGCTCCTAGGGTGGTGTCCTTGGGACACTGGGGGCACGCTTGCGTGCCAGAGGGGGTGGGACTCGCTGCGTCTTGTTGGGCGAGCGTGCCTTCGAACTACAGGCCAATGTCACCGGCGAGCGGGCCCATTGCGGTGGTCGAGAATTTTCTCAGTTTCGGTTTCAACGCGGACCGCCGCAGCGGTGGCTACGGTGCACTGACCGAACCGACGGACGTTGCACGGCCGCAGGTGAGGAATAAAACTATTGGCTCGACCTGCGCGTTCCCTCTATGCTGGACGCGGCCTTCGCAGACTCGCCGGGGCCACCACGCCCGCCGACGACCTCCCCGTCCCTGCCGATGCCGCCGCTCTCCCGCGACGAATTCACCGAGCTCTACCTGGCCGCCCATCCGAAGCTGTGGACGGTGGCAGTGGCGGTGATTGGCGATCGCGACCTGGCCGAAGACGCCCTGCAGGACGCGGCGATCACGGGCCTCAAGAAGCTCGACTCCTACGAGCGGGGCACCAGTTTTGCCGCGTGGATGTCGCAGATCGTGCGGTTCACCTCGCTGAATTACCTCCGCAAGCGAGAAAAGCGGGATAGAACGTCCGACCCGGAACATATAGTAGAGGCGACGGCCGCCGATCCCCACGATCCGTCCACGCCCGCGGAGCCTGCATCGACCCACGCCGCAGGAGCGTTCGACCCCGACAAGCTAGGAATCGACGACCGACTGGCGGCAGCGCTTGTCACCCTGCCTGCGGACCGTCGAATCTGCCTGCTGCTGCGGATTGTGCAGGCGCTGTCGTATGACGAGATCGCTGAGATGCTCGACATACCCGCCTCTACCGCTATGAGCCACGTCCACCGCGCCAAGGCGGCCCTGAAGAATCAACTGTCGGCCGCCGCCCCGACCGAAGAGGGGGCTGCATGATCGACCCCCGCCAACAACACGACGACCTTGCGACCCGCTTGAGCGACGGGCTGCTGACACCCGAGGAGCAAGCCCAGATCGTCCAGCGTGCCGAACGAGACGCCGACCTGGCCCGCGCCCTCGAACAGGACGCGGAGGTCGACGCTGCGCTGCAGCGGGCGTTCGCCCCACCGCCGCCGGTTTTCCCGGTACTAGACGACGAGCCGCAGTCCAAGGCTACCCCGGCGGCCGACCCGGTCTCGCCGGCGACCGTCGAGCAGGAGCCCATCCAGGCTAAGCCACGTTCGCGGGGGCGGTTGGTCTGGTACGCCACTGCTGCGACCCTGGCGTGGGCCCTGTTCGGGTGGCAGTGGCTCTCCCGCCCCGGCGGGCCCGAGGTGGCGTTTGTCGAGCGTCCCTTGTCCGAGGTGTACGAAACCAGCATCCGAGAAGGTTTCCAGCCGTACTGGATCTGTGACGACGAGGCGGTCTTCGCCGAGACCTTCCGCCGCCGCCAGGGCGTGCCGCTGAAGCTCGGAGAGCTCCCCGAGGATCGCGTCATGGCCGGCCTGTCGTACCTCGGTGGGCTGAGCGACAGCTCGACCAGCATGCTCGCGCACGTCGACGGGAAGCCGGTGATCGTGGTGGTCGACCGGCTCAAGAACGACTGGCGCCCGCCCGTGGGGCACGATGAACAAACCGGCCTGAACGTGTTCCGCGTCGAACGCGCCGGCCTGGTGCTTTATGAGGTAACTCCGCTCGATGAGCCGATGCTGCTCCCCTACTTCCGGCCGCTCACTCCAGCCGGTGGGAGGGACAATGCCAACTAACCAACCGCGGCAGGCCGGATTCACGCTGGTCGAGTTGCTGGTCGTGATCGCCATTGTCGGCGTCCTGGCCGCGCTGCTTCTGCCAGCCGTGCAGGCGGCCCGCGAGGCGTCCCGACGGTCGTCCTGCAGCAACAACCTCCGGCAGCTTGGCCTGGCGATCGCCAACTACGAGTCCCGCAATCGCCGTTTCCCGGCCGGCCGCTGCGGCTGCGCAAAGAACCCGCTGGCGCCCTGGCCGGGCAACGTCTGCCAGCGGGTCAACGAGTCCGATCGGCTCAATGGGGCGAGCGGCCTGGTGTTCCTCCTGCCCGATCTCGAGGAGCAGTCCCACTTCGACGCGCTCGCGCCGGCCAACGGCGGCCTGTGGAACGACAACCTCAACGACCTCACCTGGTACAACACCGCGGGCGAAGGAAAGCTCGAAGCGCTCCGCCAGACGCCCGACCTAATGCGGTGCCCAACCTCCCAATCCGAGGCGTTGTGCGAGGTCTACCCGCCGACGCTCGTCGCAACCGGCGACTACGCGTTCTCGCAGGGGACCCTCGGGCCCGACGCCGAGCTGGCCCAGGCCATCTACAACAACGACGGCGTCTTCATGTACGCCCGCACCAGGCGGATAGCGGAGGTGACCGACGGGCTGTCCCACACGTTCTTTCTGGGCGAGGTGACCCACGCCGAGACCTGGGTCTCGACCAACGTGTGGACCTATGGACGGCACGGGGCAGACACGCTGCGCAGCACCCGCAACCCGCTCAACGAAACGCCGGGCGCGGGCGTGGTCCGCGAGCGGCGCAACGCCGCCTTCGGCAGCTGGCACAGCAGCGGCGCCAACTTCGCCTTCGGCGACGGGCACGTCGCCTTCGTGACCGACGGGCTCGACGCGGTCGTCTACAACGCCGCCGCGGCAATCGCCGACGGCACGCCGCTGGGGGACTTCTAACAGGGCAATCGCCTGTTGGCCCGGCATCCGGTGCTACGACTGTCCAAAGGTCCGAAGCCGGTTCCGCCCGTCCCCCGGCGGACTGCGCGGTTCGGCTAGACAGGCTCAGCGTCGGGCCAGAGGGTGACGGCGCGAAAACCAGCGAGCTGCTCGGCGTTCCCGACGGTTTGGTCGACGAGTTCGACTACCAGTACTGGTCGCACCAGGACGGTCAGCCGGTCAGCTCCGGCGCCGCCGCTCCGTTTCGGTTTCGCCGCTTGTCGCACCACCGCCATCGCTCGCGGTGCCCCCCCGATCTCTTACACGGTCGGCGTCGTAGCCTGGTGGCCGCCCGCGGCGCCTGCGGACTTCTGCTTCTGCTAGAATGGGGATTTACCGACTTTCCCACCCCGCGGCGGAGGCTCTCGCTCGATGAGGCGGTGGCTGAAGAGGCTGGTCATCCTTGTGCTTGTCCTGGGAGCGGGGTACGCCGCGTACCTGCCGGTCTCGGCAAAGATGCGCGAACAGTCCAAGCCCAAGTGGCGCACGGCCAAGGTGACCCAGGGGCGCATTGTGTACGATGTGCGGGCAACAGGGACCATCGAGCCGGTGCTCAAGGTGTCGATTGGGTCGTTCGTCTCAGGACCGATCACCGACCTCTACGCCGACTTCAATCAGGAGGTGCAACAGGGCGACCTGCTCGCCCGGATCGACCCGCGGCTGTTCGATGCGGCGGTGGCCCGCGACCAGGCTTCGCTGGACACGCGTCGGGCAGACGTGCAACGGGCCACAGCGCTCTACAAGCAGTCGGTGCGCAACGAGCAGCGGGCGGTCGCGCTGCGGGACGAGAACGAAGACTTCATCTCGCCGCGAGAGATGGACTCCTACCACTTTGAGCGGATGTCGCTTGAGGCCCAGCTGCGGGTCGCCAAGGCCGCGGTGAAACAGGCGGAGTCCGCGTTGGAGACCTCGCAGGCCAACCTGGCCTACACGGAGATCCGATCCCCCGTCGACGGAATGGTGATCAACCGATTGATCAACCAGGGGCAGACGCTCGCCGCCCAGTTCCAAACGCCCGAGCTGTTCCAAGTCGTGCCGGACATGGAGAAGAAGATGCACGTGATCGCCACGATCGACGAGGCCGACGTCGGCAGCATCCTGCAGGCCAAGGAGAACGGTCTGCCGGTGGAATTCAAGGTTTCGGCCTACCCGGACGACGCGTTCGAAGGCGAGATCGAACAGATCCGCAAGAACGCGACGACAACCGAGAACGTCGTGACCTATCCGGTGGTTGTCGCGGCGGCCAACCCCGAGCTGAAGCTGCTGCCGGGCATGACCGCCCAACTGTCGTTCCAGGTGGATGAACGCGAAGACGCGATACGGATCCCCAACGCCGCGTTACGCTTTTACCCACCGAACAAGTCGCTCGTGCGAGAGCAGGACCGCAAGCTGCTGGACGGCGCCGATGACGAAGAGGACAAGGACCTGGACGACGCCCACCTGACGGAGGCAGAGCGAGCCGAGCTGCTCGACAAGCGGAGCCGACGCCACGTCTGGGTGCAGGACGGCGAGTTCCTACGGGCGGCGCCGGTCAAGATTGGGCTCTCCAACTGGAAGTACACAGAACTCGTGGAAGGCGATCTGAAGATCGGCGACGAACTTGTTATAGGTCAACAGACGGGCGAGCAGCCGTAGCCAAGCAACTGTCTCCGCCGCTTGACGGGAGCGACTGATCACGTTCGGCGATCAATGAGAGTCTATGAACCTGCTGGTCACCATCCGGATCGCGCTGCGGGCGCTCGCCAAGAACAAGATGCGGGCGGCGCTGACCGTGCTAGGCATCGTTATCGGCATCGCGGCGGTGACGACCATGGTGTCGATCGGCCAGAGCGCCGGCCAGCTGTTTCAGGGGTTGGTGCAGTCGCTGGGGACCAACGTGATGTGGGTTACTCAGGGCAGCCGCAGCGTCGACGGCGTACGAACGCAGGGCGTGCCGACGCTGACCGCTGAAGACGCGCAGGCGATCAGCGAAGAGTGCCCTGCGGTGCTGGCCACATCGCCGCTGGTGTGGACCGGCGGGCAGGTGATCGTGGGGAACGTGAACTGGAATCCCAATGAGATGCTCGGCGTGGGCAGCCAGTACCTCACGGTGCGCAATTGGGAGTTGAGCCGCGGCGACTTCTTCTCAGAACAGGAGATACGCTCCGCCGCCAAGTCGTGCGTGATCGGGCACACGCTGGTCGCCAAGCTCTTTCAGACGGCCAACCCGATCGGCGAGGAAATCCGCGTCAAGAACATTCCGTTCCGCGTCGTAGGCGTGCTGGCTGCGAAGGGGTCGAACATGGTGGGGCAGGACCAAGACAACGTCCTGCTCATGCCGCACACCACGGTCCGCCGCCGGCTGCAGGGCTCGTCGTTCAACACGGTGGGGGCTGTGATGGTGTCAGCGCGGCGGCCCGACCTGATGGACCAGGCAGCGTTCGAGATCGGTCAGCTGCTGTACGAACGCCACCGTATCCCCCCGGGCGACCCCGCCGACTTTGAGATCCACTCCTCGCAGGAAGCCTCCGACTTCCTCAATACTCTGACCGGCTCGATGACGCTTCTGCTGGCGGCGATCGCGGCGATCTCGCTGCTCGTGGGCGGGATCGGCATCATGAACATCATGCTCGTGTCGGTCACCGAGCGGACCCGTGAGATTGGCATCCGCATGGCAGTTGGCGCCAGGGGACGCGACATACTACGGCAGTTCCTGGTCGAGTCAGTCATTCTGTCACTGCTCGGCGGGATTGTCGGCGTGGCGCTAGGCATCGGGGCGTCGGTCGGCGTAACAAAATTGATCAACGCCATCCTGAGCGGCGAAGACTGGCCGGTCGTGATCTCGCTCACGGCGGCGGGGGTCGCCCTGCTGTTCGCCGCCGCGGTAGGAGTCTTCTTCGGGTACTACCCGGCGCGGCGCGCGAGCCGACTCGACCCGATCGAAGCACTGCGTTACGAGTAGCCCGACACCCTCACGGTTCGGGCAGCACCCCGGCGGGCTGGAGCATCCGCGGTGCGGGCGACCGCGGCAGTTCTTCTGGCCAATCGTCCGGGAACGGCTCGGTCGGCGCGGGCGGGTCGAGCGGCGGCAGCACGTCGCGTTCCCGGCGCCTCAAGTCGCGTAGCGGCTCCAGCGGGTCGGCGAGGTCGAAGTACTCCTCCGAGGGCCTGTCGCCTTCTGGGTAGACGTTCTGGTTGTCGCTCGGCGGGTTCGCCCGCGGGTAGCACCTTCCGCTGCCCAGGCAGCCAAGCGGGCCGATCGACCGATACCGCTCTTCGTAGAAGAACACGGCGTGGGTTTCGAGGATGGTGCCCGTCTGCACCTGCAGATTCGCCAGCTCGATGTTGTACAGCGCCAGCAGGTCCGCTTCGGCGCTGACGGCGTCGCCCCACGACACGATCGCCTGCAGCACAACGATGTACTGCGTCAGCCCGCCCTGGTAGCGTGCGATCTGGAACTCGAGGTTCTTGCGCGCGGCGGCGCGGGTCTCGAGGGTGGCCCGGTACTGCTCGTAGAACTGGTCGAGGTTCTGGAGAGACTCCGCCAGGAAGAAGCTCGCCGACTGCAGCCCCTGGTCAAGGTTCGCGCGGTCACGCGCGATAATCAGCTCTTGCTGGCGCAGCTGCGCCCGCGCGGCCCTCAGGCCGATGGGGACCGAGAAGTTGATGCCGAGCGTCCAGCCCGTGTTCTCCCCCAGCGATGAGTAGACCCGATCCCCCACCGGCATCACGCCTTCCAGCCCGTTCCACCGGTAGTTCGCCACCGCGTTCAGCTGAGGCAGCGCGCCGTTGCGGGCCTGCAGCAGGCGTTGCTGATCGGCTTCCAGGATGAGCTTCAGCTCAATCAGGTCGGGCCGGTACTGCTCGGCCATGCCGAGCAGGTCCTCCCACCCGAACTGAACCTGCTCCGTCGAGGGCGGCGTGCTGGGCGTCACGCGACGCTGGAGCGTCACGGGCAACCGGAGGATGCTGCGGAGCGCTGTCTCGCGTCGCACGACCTCGGCCTTCGCCGCAATCAGCGCCGACCGGAAGCTCGCCAGCGATACCTTCGACTGCGCCACCTCGCCGGCGCTGAGCAGATCGGCGGCTTCCTGGGCCTCGGCGAGCTGGAGCGCGAACTCCAGCTGCGTCACCTGCTGCTGACGCGCCCACAGCACCGTGCGTGCGCTGACCAGCGACCAGTAGGCCTGGATCACATCAAACACCATGCCCTGCACGCTGCTCTTGTACTGGAAGTAGGAGCGCTCCACGTTGATCCGGGCGAGAACGATCGGCGCCTGGTTCACCGCGATCCCGCCGCCCTGCAGCAGCGGCTGCGTGTAGCTCAGGTCCAGCGCCGTGCTGTTAGACGGGTTGAGCGGCGCCGGCCCGGGGACGCGGGTCGTGTTGTCGGCCACGCCGAAGGTCCACACCCCGCCGGTGAGATTCGACTTGGAGAGCGCGAAGTCTAGGTCGTACGCGTCCGACTGCGAGCCCGCGATGAGCGTGCGTTGGGGATCACCGGGGTCGATCAGCGCGAAAGGGTTCTCCGTGCGGTTCCAGAAGTTGTCGACCGCGACCGTCGGGTCGAAGCGCCCCTGCGCGACGTCGATCTCCGCGTTGGAGATCGCGGCGTCGTAGATCGAGCGGCCGCTGGACACGGCGGCCACGCCGGCCAAAACGCGGACGATCTCCGAGTTGCTCAGCGAGGTGCGGATCGCTTCGTCGAGCGAGAGGTTCCAGACGGGCGCGTCCCACCGCGGGGCGGAGACCGTTGGCGGCGGGGGCGTGTCCGGCAGCGCCGCCCGCGGCAGCTGAGTGGGGTGGCGGACCCGCACCGTCCGCTGCTCCGGCTTGATCCAGGGCAGCAGCCCATCGCCCGAGCAGCGCGTCCCACCCGCTAGCAAGCAGCCCGCGGCGACGAGCAGGCCGAGAATGGGGCGGAGCGGGACCATGCCGTTGGTTTCGGCCCCGGGGCGCCGGCTGTATCAATTCTGACCGTGGTAGCGGCGCAGCTTAACTTTCCGACTCGTCAAAATGGCGCGATTGCAGGGAATGCATGGCCTCGGCGAAGTCTGACGTGTCGGTTGTGACCTCACCGTCGCGGAGCACAATCTTTCGGCGGGCGTTGCGCGCCACCTCGGGGTCGTGAGTCACGAGGATAACCGTGAGGTTTTTCTCGGCGTTGAGCGACGAGAACAGCTCGATCACCTCGCGGCTGGTCCGCGAGTCGAGGTTGCCGGTCGGCTCGTCCGCCAGCAAGATCGACGGGTGGTTCACCAGCGCCCTCGCGATCGCGACCCGCTGCTGCTGACCGCCGGAAAGCTGACTTGTGGTGTGGCCGGTGCGCTCGCCGAGTCCCACGCGAACGAGCTCCTCCTGCGCCCGCCGGTGTCGCTCGGCCGCCGGGATCGAGCGCGAGTAGAGCAGCGGCACCTCGACGTTCTCCAGCGCTGAGGTGCGGTTGAGCAGATTGAAGTTCTGGAACACGAAGCCGATCTGCTGGTTGCGGATGCGGGCCCGCTGGTCGCGGGACATGCGAACGATCTCCTGGCCGTCGAGCAGGTAGCTCCCACCTGTGGGCCGGTCGAGGCAGCCCAACGTGTTCATCAGCGTCGACTTCCCAGACCCCGACGGGCCGATCAACGCGACAAACTCGCCCTGCTCAATGTCGAGCGACGTCGGACGCAGGGCGTCGACCTTCACCTCGCCCAGGTCGTAGGTTCGTGAGATATCGCGTAGGCAGATAAGGGGCAAGTCGTCGGGCATGGCTGCGTCACGGTGGCTGCGGAGGCCCCTATGATAGCACGGCGGAGGCTGACTCGACTTGCGCGGGCGAGTGTACGGGACGCCTCCTCCGTCGGGGCGCGAACTCAGCGGCCCAGGAACACGGCGATTGGTTCGAGCGGCTCGTGGCTCTCGCAGATGAGTTTCGCGACCAGCAGGCAGGGGACCGCCAGGAAGATGCCGCCCACGCCCCAGCACCAACCGCCCAGGAAGATTGCCACCAGGATGACCACCGGGTTGAGGCTGACCGACTTGTGGAGCATCACGGGCGTTACCAGGTTGGCCTCGACGCCGTTGGCGATCAGGTAGACCGCCGGCGCGAGCAGCGCGTGGCCGAGCGTGCTGAACTCCGACGCGGCCACGACGAACACCACGCACGATCCGATGATCAGCCCGGCGAATGGGATGTAGTTGAGCAGCGCCGCCAGGCCGCCCCACAACAGCGGGTGCGGCATGCCCACCAGCCACAGCCCCAACGCGATGACCACCCCCAGCCCGAAATTGATCAGGGTAATCGTGCCGAGGTAGGTGGAGATCTTGTGCTCGATCTCCTTGACCAGCAGGACGGTGTCCCACTTCTCGCGCCAAGACTTCTTGACCTGCACGAGCTTCTCTAGGAACCGGTCGCCCGACGCCAGCAGGAAGAACAGCAGCGACAGGGTGATGCCTAGCGAGGTCACGAACCCGCCGGTGGTGTTGAGCAGCTGGCTGGTGAGCGCCGGCTGCTCGACGCGGACCGACACGGGCGGTTTGACCGCGCCGTCCTTCTCCGACATGGCGGTCAGTTCGGCGAGCTCCTGCCCGGCTTCCTGGATCACACCGAGCGGACCCTCGACGCCGCTTAGCTGCTCGCGCACATTGCGCAGGCTCTCGGGCGCCTGTTCCAGCCAGTGGTTGGCGGGCTCCCAGAGCAGGCGGGCGCCGACCAGCAGCACCACGGTGAAGGCGGAGAACACGATCACCGCCGAGGCGAAGGAGGGCAGGCCGGCGTTGGTGAGCCGCTTCCTGACTGGTTTCAGCACCAGGCTCATCAGCACGGCCATCGCCATCGGCAGCAGGATGGCGCGGGCGAAGTACAGCATGTGCACCACCGCCAGCATCAGGAGCAGCACCAGGCAGATCCTGATCCCGCGCAGGTTTTGAACCAGCCGGACCTGGGCCTCCCCCAGCTCGGGCGGCGGCGGCTGCTGCGGGGCCGTGTCTCGCCGTCTGATCGGTACGGGCGCCGAAGTTTCCCGACCGCCAGCGACCTCGGGGTCTTCGTGCATGTCGAGACCTCATCGACCAGGAACCACGGTTGCGGGGCGGCCCTACAGGTCCGCGAAATCCGTCCCAAGCCCCATCCGCGTGATTATAATCGCAAGCTAGTAGCCCCGCCGCCGGGCCGTGTCGGGCGGGGCGACGGAACCCACCGCGGCGGCCGCGATTCTACCGAACCACGCGGCCCGTTTGCCATAGCCGGAGCCTACCGATGCCGGAGCAGGACCAACTACGAATTGGCTGGGACGACCTCAAGAGCAAGGTCCGCGACGCGTGGTCACAGCTCGGCGAAGAAGACCTCAGCGCCTTTCAGGGCGACCTGCAGCAGCTGGTCGGCTGGATCCAGCAGCGGACCGGTCAGTCGGGCGAGGAGATCGCCAACTGCCTGGCCGGCCTGGACGAGCGGTTCCGTCCCGTGCTGAAGCAGTTCGCGAGCGCGGCACGGGAGTGCTACGACCACGCTTCGACCGCCTCGGCCGAAACGGTCGACCGGCTGCGCGAAGGGGTAGAAGTCCGGCGGGCCCGGGCGGAGTTGGCGGTCCGCAAGCACCCGATGGAGTCGGTGGCGGTGGCATTTGGCGCCGGCGTGGTCGCCGGCGCCTTGGTGGCGCTCGTCCTGCGATCGAAGTAACCGGGGATCAGGTCTGTGAGCAGCCCCAACCATTCCAGCCACGCCGACGCCGTTCCGCCCAACGGCGCCCCGCGGCCCGACGCCGACCAGATCCGGCAGCGGATGCTCCACCTGCGGGACGACCTGCAGCGTGAAGTGGCCGGCGTGTCGCGCGGCGTGCAGGACGCTGCGCACTGGCAGTTCTACGTCAAGAAGTTCCCCTTCGTATGCGTCGGCGCGGCGGTGCTGGCGGGGTTTGCGCTGGTTCCATCACGCCGCCCGGCGGCCGTGGTGGCGACCGACGACCAGATCAAGAGCCTCGCCGAGCAGGGTAAGCTGCACGTCATCTCCGACGCCCCGCCACAGAAAGAGGTCGGGCTGTCCCAGAAGGCGGCGCTCGCCCTCGGAACAATGCTCGCACGCGAAGGCGTGGCGTACCTGGGCAAGGTGATCTCCGCACAGACGCGCATCAACGACTAACCACCCCGTGTCCCCAACCGCTGGCATGACCCCGCCCCCAACCCAGAATCCGACCGCCACGGACGCCGCCCCCAAGCCGGCGCAGCAGCGCCTCAGCCAGCTGCAGGGCGCTGTTGGGCAATGGATTGGCCGCCAACCGCTGGTGGCGATCGGCGCCGGGGTTGTGATTGGCGCCGCTATCGGTTGGCTGGTGAAGCAGAAGAAGTGAATCACCAAGACAGCAACGACGACACCGGCGGCTCGAAGCCGCGGCTGGCGCAGACGCTGCTCGAGATGGGCGAGCTGCAGCTGATGCTGCTGCGCGCCGACGCGGCGGCGGCGACCAAGGCGAGCTACGCCGCGATCGTGATGGTCGCGGTCGCCGTGTGCCTGCTGATCGCCGCCGCGCCCGTGCTGCTGCTGGCAGCCGCGGCCTGGATCGAAGAAGGCTTCGGCCTGTCCCGGCCAGTCAGCCTGGCCGCCGCCGGCGGCGCGGCCGCGGTCGCCGCCACGTTGCTGCTGCTCGCCGCCCGCCGCGCCGCGGGGCGAGGTTTGTCCATGCTGTCACGCACCCTGGACGAGCTGGCCCAGAACCTTGAGAGTGTGAAGCGTGGGCTGGCCGACGCACGTGACGACGCGCCGCCCCCGAACTCCCCCCGTTAACCCCGTCCATCTGCCACAGGGTCCGCCATGCCCGGCAACCACACCGCCAACGACGCCACCCCCAAGCAGCCGGCCGCGTGCCCAGCCTCGACCTGTGACCTGCAGCCGGTCCCCGACCTGGTCGACTACCTCCGCGAGTACGCGCGGCAGAAGCCCGAGGTCGCCGCGGCGTGGTGCCTGGGCGTTGGCTTCGTGCTGGGCTGGAAGCTGAAGCCCTGGTAGCGGAACGTCGGCGCCCGCGGGCTACAGCTGCTCTGCCTCAAACGTGTTCCCGCCGAGCATGTCGCCGCTCTGCAGGCCCTTGTAGAACCAGCGGACGCGCTGCTCGGAGGTGCCGTGCGTGAACGACTCGGGGACGACATACCCCTGCGCCTGCCGCTGCAGGCGGTCGTCCCCGATCGCGGTGGCCGCGTCGATCGCCTCGCGGATGTCGCCCGGCTCGAGCACCTGCCATTTTTCCTGGGCGTGGTGCGCCCACACGCCGGCCAGGTAGTCCGCCTGCAGTTCGAGCCGCACCGACAGGCGGTTGTACTCGACCTCCGACAACCGCCGCCGCTGCGCCTGCACCTGCTCGGAGATGCCCAGCAAGTTCTGGACGTGGTGGCCGATCTCGTGCGCCACCACGTACGCCTGGGCGAAGTCGCCCGGGGCGTTGAACTTACGCTTCATCTCTTCGAAGAATGAGAGGTCGAGGTAGACGTTCCGGTCGAGCGGGCAGTAGAACGGGCCGGTGGCCGCGCTGGCGAACCCGCACGCCGACTGCACCTGGCCGGTGAACAGCACCAGCGTCGGCTTGGTGTACTCGGCGCCCTGCTCCCGGAACAGCGCGGTCCACACGTCCTCGGTGTCGGCCAGCACCACGCGGACGAAGCGGGCGGCCTCCTCTTCCTCAGGGCTGAGCTGCACATCGGCCGCCTGCTGCTGGGGCTGCCCGACGTCCAACTGCTCCATCACCTTGGCCGCCTGCTGAGGGTTGCCGCCAAGCAGCGTGATGGCGAGGACAATCAGCAGGCCGATCAGGCCGCCGCCGATGCCTACCGCCTTGGGGGACATCCTCCGCCGGTCCTCGACGTTGGTGCTCTCGCGACGTCCTTCGGTTCTCATGTATCAGCGCCTTCGTAGCGTTAGAGTTGGACTCGGATGGTCTGTTCCCGCCGCGCGTCCGGGTCGACAACGCGGAGCGAGACGACGCCGCGGGCCTTCCCGACCGCCGCGGCGAGGTCGTTGGGGTGGAGCAGGGGCGCGCCGTCGGCGCTGAGCAGGATCATGCCCGCCCGCACCCCCGCGCGGTCGGCCGGGCTGCCCGGCTCAACGCTTGCCACTTTGACGGCCGCCTCGGCGTCGTAGAAGGTCAACTGGCCGGCAATGCCGATCTTGCCGGGCTTGGTCGCCGGCGAGGTTGGCGTTGTCGTCGTGCTGGGCTCCGGCGTCCGCGGCTCGTCACGCGCCGACAAGCCCGCGCTCTCTACCTCAACCGGCACCTCACGCCCGGTGCGGATGTCGCGGACCATCAGCGTGAGCCGCTGAGGGCGACCGGGAAGCGCGTCGGCGAAGTCATCCACGCCACCGACCCGCGACTTCCCCACCGCGACAATCACATCAACGGGCTCAAACCCGGCCTGCGAAGCCGGCCCACCCTTGGTGACCGATGTCACCTCGACCGCGCGGCGAAGACCCGCTCTAGAATCCTTTACTTCTAGGCCCAGCGCTGTCCGCACGCGGTCGGCGGGAGATGCCGATCGAGGGGCTTTGGCGTCGTCTCCGGGGCCCGTTGTGTTGGCGGCGACGGCAGAACGCGACAACTCGACGGTCGCGGTGCGGCCGGTATTGACGTCGATTACGTTCAGCTCAACCTTGCCCGGGCCGGCGTCGAGATTCCGCACGTCGGCGGCCGAGGTGAGCGGCCGGCCGTTGATGCCGACGATGACGTCGCCCGGCTGGAAGCCGGCCTGCTGGCCGACGCCGCCCGGGCTGACCCGCACGACCTCCAGGCCCAGCCGCCCCCCGACGAGCTTCGCGCGGCAGTTCATCCCAAGCGCGTCCACGCTGGCGGGCGCCCTGCCGAGGCTGGGTCCCGACCGGGGGCCGCTCCCTCGGTCATCGCGGGTGGCCGATTCGAGCCCACCGCCCGCGGTGGTCCACGCGCCCGGCCCGGCCGAGCTTATCTTCGCCCGGGCCGCGCTGCCGGCGGCCGGCAGGTCGGCCAAGCCGAGGCGGTCAATCTGCACGTAGATGATGTCGCCGGGCGCGGGCGGCCGCGCGCCGCCCGCCGCGGCCGGGCCTTCCAACGCCACGCTGCGGACCTTGATCTCCGCCAGCCGGATGCCGTCGCCGCTCTCGAAGTACCGAGTGACCGATCCCTCCACCGCCAGCTCTTGGGCGTGGACGGTCGACAGCCGTGGTCCGGCGATCAGCAGCAGGCCCAACCAGACGTACAGCGGCGGCGCGAAACGGTGGCGTAGCGGCATGGCGGGCGGCCTCTCTCCGGACGGGGTGACGCGTCCATTATTGGGGCCGCGGGACTCGCCACGCAAGCACGCGACGCCCCTACCGACTCTGCACTGCCGACGCCTCTGCGCCCTCGATCAGGCTGATCGCTTCGCCGCCACCGGCGATCCCGGAGAACGTCAGCTCCGCGTTCTGCGGACCCTGCACCCGCACGGGCGTGGCGGTTCCGGCGCGCCAGCGGAAGTCGTCGACTGCCAGCCGCCGCGTGTTGTAGACGTGCAGCGCCGGGCCTTCGTCGCACAGCACTTCAACGCCCCGCAGTTCGACGCCGACAGCGTCCATGCAGACCATGCCGCGTTTGGCGGTGATCGAAACATTCTCCAGCAGGACGTCCTGCACCGGCATCTCTGGCAGCCCGGCGAGCAGCACCGCGCGCTCGGCGCCCCGGCAGGTGACGTCGCGGATCGAGATCTGGCGGAACCGCGGCGTGGTGTCGGTGACAGCAGGCGGCGCCGAGCCCGCGTTGCGCGTCACGAGCCCCTGCTTGTCGAGCGGAATGCCCGCCTCGTAGTGCATGTCGAACAGGATCGCCTGCTCGGCGATGTCGATCATGTTCACGTTCTGGATGTCGACATTCGTGACCAGGCCGCCCCGGTCACGCGCGCTCTTGAATCGCAGCCCCACGTCGGTGCCGATGAACGTGCAGTCGCGCACCCGGAGGTTGTTCATTCCGCCCAGCTCCTCGCTCCCGATCACGAAACCGCCGTGGCCGTGAAACACGGTGCAGTCCTTCACCAGCACGTTCTCCAGCGGCTTGCCGGGGTTCGACTTCATACACAAAGCGTCGTCGCCGACGTCAACCCGCGCGCCGATGATCTGGACGTTCTTGCACGAGTGCAGGTCGATGCCGTCGCCGTTCTGGGCGTACCAGAAGTTCAGCACCGTGACGCCGCGGATCGTGACATCCTCACAGTCCGAAACGTCCAGGCTGAACGACGGCGAGTTGCGGAACGTCGCGTTCTCGATCAGCACCCGCCGGCAGTCGTCCAGCCGCACCAACCGCGGGCGTTTGACTTTGGTGTGCTCCTCGGACGGCCACCAGATCTCTTCGTCGTCGGTCAGCACGCCGCCTTTGCTCAGCAGCTTCTTCCACTGCTTGTCGGTCATCTTGAATTCTTTGACCGGGCGCCAGTAGTCGCCCGCCCCTTCGAAGACGCCGGACCCCGTAATGGCGACGTTCTCGAGGTCGGCGCCCGAAATCAGGTGCGCCACCTTACCGTTGGGCGTCCGGTAGTGGTCGAGGTCGCCCGAGAACAGCACCACGGCGCCCTGCTCCACGTGCAGGTCGATGTTGCTCTCCAGCTCGATCGGACCCGTCTTCCAGACCCCGCGCGGCACAACCACCCGGCCGCCGCCCTGCGATGCGACCGACTTGATGGCCTTGGCGAACGCCTGGGTGTTGAGCGTTCGGCCGTCGGGCTTCGCGCCGAAGTCGGCGATGCTCACCCGGCCGCTGGGGATACTGACGGCCCGCACCTCCGGAAGCGTGAAGTCGGCCGCGCCCGCAGCCCAACCAAGGGTGGCGGGCAGGGTGGTCACGAGCAACGCAGCAAGCAGAGGGGCCTTCATGCCGGAGGGTCCTTTGGTGGATGAGGCGGTGGAGGAGAACCGGCCAGGACGACGCGCGCCCGCCCGGGCGTCGGGGACTAATTATGCACAAGTCCGGTGGAGAAGTCCGCGCGGCTGCAATCAGCGGCGGCGACTTTGCGAAGGGCCTGATCGGCCGATCGGGATCGCGCAAACAGGACCGATTTCCACCCCCGGTTTGCGAACCATCCGCCGGCGTGCTGCGTTGATAACCAAGAAAGGTCGCGCTCACCGCCAGGGAGGCGGTGTGAGGCAGCGCGGCCGGTCTCGCACCCCCGCCGCGGCCCCTCCGCTACCGGCACGCGCCGGTGGATACACGGCCACGCGGCCCACTGCAGGAACAGTAGACATGACAAATACAGCTACCCTTCGACGCCGCGCCGCCGCGGCCGGATTAACACTCTTACTAGCAGTCGGCGTTTCGCTCGGCGCCGCCGGCCGCCACGCCACGCAGGACAAGTCGACGACGCCCATCAACAGCGCGGACGTCGCGTCCGCCAAGAGCCTTTCCAACGCGTTCCGCGCCGCGTCCGACAAGGTGCTGCCAGCGGTCGTTGCGATCGAGAACCGACCCAAGCTCGCACAGTCGGGCATGCGTCAGGTCCCCGACATGTCCGACCGCTTCGGCGGCCGCAACCCGTTCCAAGGCACGCCGTTCGAAGACTTCTTCAAGGGCATGCCCGAAGGGCAGGTGAACCCTCAGTTCCGGCACCTGCCCAACGCGGGTCCGATGGGGATCGGCTCGGGCGTGATCATCGACCCGTCCGGCGTGATCCTGACCAACAACCACGTGGTTGAGGGCGGCGGCGAGGTCACCGTGCGGCTCAACGACGGACGCGAGTTCAAGGCCGCGTCGGTCGCCACCGACCCCAAGACCGACCTGGCTATCGTCCGCATCGAGGGCGCTAAGAACTTGGTCGCGGCCGAGCTGGCCGACAGCGACCAGGTGGAAGTTGGCGACTGGGTGCTCGCGCTCGGTCAGCCGTTCGGCCTGGAGAGCACGGTGACCGCCGGCATCGTCAGCGCCACCCACCGCGGCATCGGCATCACCGACCGCGAGAGCTTCATCCAGACCGACGCCGCCATCAACCCCGGCAACAGCGGCGGGCCGCTGGTCGACCTGGACGGCCGCATCGTCGGCATCAACACGGCAATCTCGTCCCGCTCGGGCGGCAACAACGGCATCGGCTTCGCCGTGCCCGCCAACCTGGCGAGCTGGGTGGTCAAGCAGCTCGAGACCGACGGCGTCGTGCACCGGGCGTACCTGGGCGTCGGCATCCAGCCGGTCACTCAGGAGATCGCCGGCCAGTTCGGCGTCCGCCCCCGCGAGGGCGTGGTCGTGACGCAAGTCTACCCCGACACGCCGGCCGCCAAGATGGGCCTCCGCGAGGGTGACGTCATCACGCACCTCGACGGCGAAGAGGTCGGCTCCGCCGGCGAGCTGCAGCTGCTGGTCGAGCAGACCGAGCTCGGCAAGACGCACCCGATGAAGGTCGTCCGGGACGGCAAGTCGCTCAAGCTCGCCTTCTCGCCCGAGGCCCAGCCCGAGAGCTTCGGCGCCCGGGTCGGCCAGCGGTCGAGCCAGCTAGAGTCGCCGCAGGCCAAGCCGTCCGCCCTCGGCATGGGTCTGGACAACCTCACCCCTGAGGTCGGCAAGCAGCTGGGGCTGACCGCCACCGAGGGCGTGGTGGTGACCGAGGTCGACAACGGCTCGCGGGCCGCCGAAGCGGGCATCCAGCCCGGCATGGTCATCCGCCAGATCAACCGCCAGGAAGTGCAGAACGCCGACGACGCCCGGCAGCTGCTCTCCGACGCCGACCCCGACGAAAGTGTGCTGCTGCTCGTGCAGACCGGCGCCGGGTCCCGGTTCGTAGTGATCGAGCGGTAGCTTCGGGGATACCCGCGGCCAACGATGATGTTCCTGAGAGACCGCAGCGGCGGGGGGATTCCTCCGCCGCTGCTTTTTTGCGCCCTACCGCATCCCGGACGCCGCTCTCCCGCTACGGCGCACTTCTCAACATCAATCCTCCACATTGACGATAGGGTTTGGTCCAGTTAGAGTGGTCATTTGGTGCGGCGAACCGGCCGCGTCGCGCTGCTTAGGCAGTGGATCACTCCCCTTCGGCGCCTGCGAAACAGCGACATACATCAATGAATGCTTTCTGGACTAAATCCCTCTGCGGCCTGGCCATCGTGATGCTGGCGACGCCGAGCTCGTTCGCGATGCTCGCGGTCGACTTCAACAAGACCAACACCGCCGCCAACACCCAAGCGGGATTCGTCGGTGTCGGCGTTGGCGGGGCGACCGTCACGGGTTCTAGTGTTGGATCCAGCGTGAACGTCAGCCTTGCCACCAACCCCGGTGGGGCCATCGACGACCGCGACCGCGACGCCGACAACGGCACCACCTCGCCCTCGCCGACAAATCTCTCCAAGGACTTCGTGTTCGGCGTTCGTGGACAGGGCTCAAACTACCTGGACGTGATCCTCTCGGGCGTCGACGCGGGAACCTACACGTTTACCGGGTATTTCCACGATTCGTTCCCGGCCAACGACAGCGTCCGCGACGCGACGATGGACGTCGATTTCCGTGAAGGGATCAACTCGTTCACCGATGCGTTCACCACCGCCCGCACCGACGACAGTATGTCGCCGATCGGCGAAGGGTCGTTCACCTTTACCTCAACCGGCGGCGACCTCACCTTCCGGATCGCGTCCGACAAGAATGGTCACCTGATCAACGGATTCACCCTCGCCGCGGTGCCCGAGGCCGGCGCTTTCCTGGTCTGGAGCGTGCTGAGCGGCGTTGCGGTTGTCCGGCACCGTCGCAAGCGGTCGGCCTAGTCGCCTTTCGACGACGAGCGAACCAACAAGAACGCAGCCGGGACTCCCCGGCTGCTTTTTTTGCAGGTGCTGGTTTCACAGCCGTGTGGGGAGTTCTCGATGGCGTGGCACAGAATCTTGCCAAACACCCCATCCTTCCAATTGACTGCGGTTATTCCTGTAACTAAAGTGGACCCTACATCTAGATAAACTGCTAGAAATATGCCGGGAGAGCCGCACGCTCCCCGTCGACTAAGCTGTTGCACCATTTGGAATCCAACATGAAGAGTCTGTTCAAGGCAAGCGTCTTCGCCGCTGCATGCACGCTGATTGGGGCCTCGAGCTCGTTCGCGATGCTGGCGGTCGACTTTGGCACCTCGACCTCCCCGGTCGAATCAGGCTTCACGGGCGTTAGCTCGGTCGGCCCCTCTGGCATCGGAAGCATCGGCGGCAGCCCGGTGAGCCTCAGCATCACGACCGGCACCACGCCTGGTACGTTTGGCACTGGCGACAAAGGTGGCCCGGACGCGCTCAACCGTGACTGGATCAAGTCCACCACCAGCAGCAACAGCGCCGGTGACTTCATCGACCTCGTGCTGTCGGGCGTTCCCGCCGGCAGCTACACGTTCACCGGGTTCTTCCACCTGACGGACCCCAGCACCGGCCAGTACGCGAATGCCGAAACGCTGGTAGCACTCGACGGCGCCCCCAAGCTGAGCGTCGTCCGGTCCGAAGGCACTGAGACCCCGGCATCCGGGTCGTTTAACTTCAGCACCGACGGCTCCGGCGACCTGACGTTCAGCGTCACCCTCGCCGACGCGAACAAGCGGCCGGTCCTGATCAACGGCTTCACCCTCGCCGCCGTGCCCGAGGCCGGCGCGTTCCTGGTCTGGAGCATGCTGAGCGGCGTCGCCGTGGTTCGCTACCGTGGCAAGCGGCGTGCTTAGAGACCCCAGCTGACTACCAACAAACGCGGCCGGCCTTGGCGCCGGCCGCGTTTTTTCTTGCGCTCTGGCTTGCGGCACGTACGACTAGAATTTGCCCCGAACTACGCCGCAACCAGCTCCCGAACGAATCGTCCTAGCCGATCCAGGACATTTGTTTGACCGCGGGAAAGCGCGTATCTATAGTAGGGTTTGACTTGTAAAAACAGGCGAATTGCACAGCCTGGCCAACCACAGATTCGACATCCATTGTAAGTATTGGCTCTACGGGAAATCAGCATGAATTCATTATCCAGGGCGTGCGTGTGTGGCCTTGCGATCGTACTGACGGCCACCACAAGCTCGCTCGCGATGCTCAAGGTGGATTTCAACGACGCGTCCGGGCCTTCGCCTACCTACTCGGACTGGACCGGCGTCACCCTCCCGGGGGCAACCGGCATCAACGCCGGATCGGTCGGGTCGAACATCCAGGTCATCCTGAACACCGATCAGGGGATCGCAGGCGTCGGCGCCGATGACCGCGACCGCGGCGCCGCCAACAGCCCGGCCCCCACAGCGCTGTCTCGTGACTTTATCTTCGGCATGGGCGGCACGGACTACCTGGAGGTGCTGGTCTCGAATGTGAATCCGGGCACGTACACGTTCACCGGCTACTTCCACGACACCAACCCGCCAGCCGCGCTCGTCAACAACGTCGAGACCGACGTCTACCTGAACGGCACGGAGATGATCAGCGACCTCGCCCGGTCGGATGGCAACGAGCCGATGAGCTCCGAGTCGTTCACCTTTACGACCGCCGGCGGCCCCCTCAGCTTCCGCGTGGTGGGCAGCCTGATCAGCAACGGCAACCTGACGGCGCACGTCATCAACGGCTTCACGATCGCCGCCGTCCCCGAGGCCGGCGCCTTCCTGGTCTGGAGCGTGCTTGGCGGCGTGGCGGTGGTTCGCTACCGCGGCAAGCGTCTGGCCTAGCCGGCGAGCCCTCAGAGTCTACGATCACCGAACGCGGCAGGAGCACTCCTGCCGCGTTCGTCGTATGTACGGGCAGAAAGTTCTTCCCGGTCGCCCTCCGACCCGGTCCGGCGTCCGGTGCCCAAGCCGGGGGGGCCCGCGGGTCAACCGCGTCAAATCCGACGCAACCCCACCCGCTGCCCCAAGAGTCTGGCGTCGCGGCCGACCAAACACTTGGGCCGGATTGCGGGCTGTGTACGATAGAGTCTGACGCTCCCCCATCCGCTCGGCCGCCGGCCAGAGCCCCCGCGCCCCGCCCCCCAGTTCTTGATCCCCATGCCCCGACGTCGTCGCCAGTCTGGCGTTTTCGGTTGGTTCGCCGACCTGTGGGCGTGGCTGCTGGACTTGCGCGACCGCGCCGGTAGTCGTATCGGCAGGCGAGCCAGGGACCTCAGCTACGGCTTGATCGACGTGCTGGGCAGCTTCGAGGGCCTGGAAAACGGCGTGCGTCGTGGCGTGATGCGGGTGCTGCGGCCGATCGGCCGGATGGCGCAGGCGACCGGGTTGGGCGACCTGTTCGCCTTCCTGTTCGAACTGCCCGGCCGCGTGCTTGGACGCGTGCGGTCGGTCGGGCGCTCAGCGGCGCGTCGGGTAGGCTTGGGGGGCGTGCTGGAATCGTTCGGCCGCTTCTTCGGGCTGCTGCTCACGCCGTTTACCGCCCTGGCCGGTTTCGCCTACGCGTGGGCCGTCACGCGCAACCGAAAAGACATGCTGCTGGCGATCCCAGCCGTGCTGATGCTCGCGCCGTTTGTGTACGTTGGCTTCTCGGCGTCGCTCCGCGGACCCGGGCCGGTCGCCGCGCGGTACCAGAAGGCGATGCGCGAGGCCCGGCAGGAGGGCGACCACCAGGTTGCGGAGCTCTACCGCGAGAAACTGGTGCAGCTGGGCGTCGACAACAGCCGCGCAGAGTACATCGAGGCGATCAAGCTGGTCGAAGAGGGCGACGTCGCCTCCGGCTACGAGGTGATGCAACGCCTGGCGCCGCCCGACATCCCGGGCTACGCCGCCGCCCACTACTGGATGGCGCTCCGCCTGCTCACCGGCGAGGACCTGGGAGAGGTCGAGGAGACGCCCCCTACTGAAGAGGGCAGGCTCACTCTGGCCGAGCGGCACCTTGACCGGATTGTCGAGCTGGGCGGCAACGCGCCGCAGGTCAGCATGCTGAGGGCGATTGTCTACGCCCGCACCGATCGACCGCAGCAGGCGAGCGACGTGCTCGAGCCCTACGCCGACCAGATCTTCGCCGCCGCCGCCATGCGGCTGCGGATGCTGGTGCGGCTGGGCGACGACGAGGCGGCCACCACTCAGGCGCAGGCCGTGCCGCGGCTGTTCGCTTCACTCGGCCTGCCGGCGAGCAAGCTATCGGCGGACGAGCACCGCAGCCGCGTCCTGGCCGCCACGCTGCTGAAAGATGAGCCGCAGAAAGAGCTGACGCTCATCGACTGGCAGCAGACGTTCCCGGACGACCCGCAGCCGAACCAGCTGCTCGCGCAGCTGACCCGCGAGCGTGTGCAGTCCACGCTCGACCAGCAGTCGTTCGACCCCGAGGCGCTCGTCGAGCGGCTCTGCCGCGCGGAGCGGCTCGGCAGCCCCCGCGCTTGGGTGGCGCTGCAGCTGCGGGACCTGATCGAGAACCGTGAGACCTCCGCCTCGTGCCGCGAGGCGTGGGCCGGTCTGCTGGGGTCGCCGGACGCCAGCGAGCCCCTGATCGAGCTCGCCGGCACCACCGCCGCGCTCCGCGGAGAGATCCTCCAGGCCCGCAAGGCGTTCCAGCGTCTGGCGGCGGACGGCGACGCGCCCGCCATTGTGTGGAACAACCTGGCCTGGACGCTGCTGCAGGAGCCCCGCCCGATCCCCAGCGCTGCGCTAGAAGCCATCGCCAAGGCGATCGAGCAGGAGCCCGACAGCCCGGTCTACCGCGAGACCCGCGGCCAGGCCGAGGTCATGCTGAAGCGGTGGCGGCCCGCGGTCGCAGACCTCAAGTACGCGCTCGAGGAGTTCCCCGACAACCAGCTGATCCACCTCGGGCTGGCGCGCTCCTACGAAGCGCTTGGTCAACGCCAGCTGGCCGCCGATCACTGGGAGCGTAGCGGGGGCCGGCGTCCCCCGAACCTGCTGCGAGAGCAGTAACCCCCCGCTTCGCGACAGCGGCAGGCTGCCCGCCTCGACCATTGGCGAAGCTGCCTGATGCTCGCGCCGCGGGGGTCTCACGCCCGTCTCCCGCCGGCCGCCGCCTCCGGCCCGGTCGTGTGCTAGTCTTTCGATGGCAGTTCGGGCACTGCGGCAGGGGCGATCTATGCACACCATCGCGGACACAGAATCCTTAAATCCGGTAGAACGCGCGGTCGTCGAGCTGGCGGCGGCCAACCGGGGCGCGTTCGAGGTCAGTTCGCGCTCGGACACCAAAGGCCCCGCCATCCGGGGGGGCAAGAAGAAGCTCTTCAAGCCGGACGACCTCGCCTACGCGAGGCGGTGCTGCGACGCGATCCCGCGGCTTATCGAGCTGCAGCTCGTGCGCCACGCGTCCGGCAAGAACGGCTACGAACTCACCAACTTCGGCTGGCAGCTCAGCCGTAAACTCAGCCAACAGTCCCGGGCGGCGAGCCTGGCAGGGAGCTCTATGTCGATCGACGTCACGCAGCCCATCACGTCCGCCAACACGCCTCAGCAAGAGGAGCGGCCGAATGCAACGCTGAACCTGGCGCCGGGCGAGTCGCTGCTTGACCAGCTCGAGGAACGCGTCGCGGAGGAGACCGCCGACGCCCAGCCGACGCCAGGCAACCAATCGCTGAGCATCCGCCCCGGTGAGCTGGCGCGGGAGATCCTCGGCGAGTCTGGCGGCGACCAGCCGCCGCAGGGGGGGGCGACGCTGAACCTGTCCTCCGAGGCGCCCTCAAGCGACAACGCGTCGCTCAGCTTCCGCCCCGGAGAGTCTGCCCGCGACCTGCTGCGCGAGTCGGACGCGGAACTGCCGCCGCGGGACGGCGCGACGCTCAACCTGTCCAGCGAAGACGACGTGTTCGACCAACTGCAGCAGAAGGTCGACGCCGCCACGGCCGAGGCCGACGCCAGCCCCAACATGACCGTGGCGCCGCCGCCCAAACCGGCCGCCCCAGCGGTGGGCGCCGACTCCGCGCCCACCTGGCGGACATCCAAGAGCAAAGACGCCGACCTGCTGTCGTCGCTGGGCCTGAACGAGGGCTTCCGCCCCGAAGAGCCGCGCACCCTGGAAGAAACCGGCCTCAGCATCGCCTTCATCGACGACCTGGTGCTGAAGGTGGTGCAGAACGCCGGCTCGATCTCGGGACGCGAGATCGCCGAGCACGTCTGCCTGCCGCTGGCCGTGCTGGAGGACCGGTTCGCCGAGATGCGCAAGCGGCGGACCATCACGCCGACCGCCTCGGCCATGCTGGGCGACCACGTTTACCAGCTCACCGACGAGGGCCGGCAGCGGGCCGCTGCCGCGATGCGCGAGTGCGCCTACGCCGGCGTCGCGCCCGTGCCGCTGGACGACTACGTCGACTCCGTGCAGGCGCAGACCATCCGCACCGAGAAGCCCAAGCGCCCGCAGCTGGAGAAGGCGTTCTCCGACATCAACGTCGAGCCGGAGATGCTGGCCCAGCTCGGCCCGGCCATCAGCGCCGGCAAGGGCATGTTCATCTACGGCCCGCCCGGCAACGGCAAGACCACCGTCGCGCAGCGGATCACCAAGTGCTTCGGCCAGAACATCCTGGTGCCGCACGCCATCGTCGAAGACGGCCAGATCATCAAGTTCTTCGACCCCTCCTGCCACGAGCCGGTGCAGTCCAAGGCCGGCAGCCTGCTCAAGGCGAGCGAGCACGACCGCCGCTGGGTCCGCATCCGCCGGCCGACGGTGGTGGTCGGCGGCGAGCTGACGATGGACAGCCTGGAGCTGAAGCACGACCACCTGAGCCACGTCAGCGAGGCCTCGCTGCAGCTCAAGAGCAACTGCGGCAGCCTGCTGATCGACGACTTCGGCCGCCAGCGCGTCAACCCGACCGAGCTGCTCAACCGCTGGATCATCCCGCTCGAGAACCGGATCGACTACCTCGGCCTGGCCAACGGCAAGAAGATCGAGGTGCCGTTCGAGCAGCTGATCATCTTCTCGACCAACCTCGACCCGACCGACCTGGCCGACGACGCGTTCCTCCGCCGGATCCCGTTCAAGATCGAGGTCGGCGCGCCCAGCCGCGACGAGTTCATCAAGCTGTTCGGCATCTTCGCCAAGAAGCTCAAGGTGGACTGCCCGCAGGAGTCGCTCGACTACCTGCTCGCCACGCACTACGACTCCTGCGACCGCCCGTTCCGCCGCTGCCAGGCGCGCGACCTGCTGGACCAGGTGGCGCACTACTGCGAGTACAACGAGCTGGAGCCCACGGCGGTTCCGGAGATCCTGGACCACGCGGTGAACAACTACTTCACCGTGATGGCCGACGAGTAGCGCGCCCGGCGCTGCGGCCGCAGAGTCGACCGCCCGTTTCGCTCGCCGCCCCCCCGCTCCGCGGGGGATCCTCTTGGTCACGGCGGCCACGTTGATTGGCCGCTACGCCTTGGGCGACGACAATCCCCCGGCAGAGCCGGGGGCTACGAGTCGAACCGCGAGCAAGCGGGTGCTCCGACGCTATGCCGAGTCCAATGACCGAAGGAGCGCTGGAGATTGCCTCGGTGTTTCACGCCGGTGCAGGTTACATCTGGGCTCAAATTCGCTGAGGTTGGGCACACCTCGGCAAGTTTCGTGGCTAGGCGTAACCAGCGCAGGACGATGTGGCTGAGGCAGGTTTGCAAGCTTTAGATGTGTCATTGAATCGGCCCGGCTCTAGGGGCTATTCGACCGTGTAGTTAATAGGGTTGTGTCCGTCCCACGCCATAGAGTTGCGAAACGCGTCTTCGAGTTTAGAGTACCATCCTGCGTCCACTCCCATGCTCAGGTGCTCACCCGCGATAGATAGCAATCCCCATGGGCATGACGGCCCAAATCCTTCTTCGCAGTAGGCAATGCAAGTGTTTGATGGAAGATGGTCAGCCACAATCCAACAGGGGTGCTTTGTTCTCTTTTCGCCATAATCCCAGTCTCTATACTCGCATCTCGGTTCTACTAGTAATGGTTTCAGTGAATTCAAGACGGCAGCATCTGAAATAGTGCCAAATTCCGATTCGAGCCTACTGCCAACTGAATTACTGTCCATGGGAAGTCCGAATACCAGAAGTCGTGTAAGTGACATCCGTTAGATCAATTAGACATACGAATGTTTGTTTGCGGCAGGGATGTATTCTAGCTCAGGCATTCAATCGGCGAACAATCCAAAAAGGCACAAGCGTGACACGCCGACGCGTACTTGGAGGCACACGGTAAACTACTGAGGTTGCCACAACCTCGGTCAGATTCAGGATCACCGAAAGTGCGCAGGAATCATCGTCCTGTGCAGATCCTCGCCGAAAGCGACTGCTAAGCGATCAGCTTGCACCCCGGCTCACGGCGTGCACGCCGAGGCAGGGCGTTGGTCAGTTCCTCGCCCCGATTCTCGTAGAAACCGGCCACCTTACGTGGTCCAATGAGGGGTGGCCTTTGGCGTTCTTTCTCGGCGGGGCGTGCTCACATCGGGCAGCGTCTGGGGTCGCTGCTGCGCGGTTGATTATTCTGTCCAGGGGCCGCAGGGTTTTGTCCGATTGGTCCGCTGCGCCGGCCGCGATCGGACAAAACCCCGTCGGCCTGCGCTGCTGCGACTCACGCAACCGGTTAATTTAAGAGCACTTAGGCCAATCGAGGGGAGGATTACGCCCTGAGTTTTGTCCACTCCGCTCGTGTTTTTGGACAAAACGAATCGGACGAAACGCCGGGCCGTAGCGGACGAGGGTCCGACAGGGACTGCTGACCCTTGCCCGAAGAACCGGGCGCCTGTGCACCGCGGGTCGTGGGCCACGCAATGGATGATAGAAGGAGCGCAGCGGTCCCTCGGCCGTGCGCTGGCCAACGCCGCAGCTAGACGGCGGTCTCGCACACGGTGGGCACGTCCTCGCACGGGTCGACGGCCGGGGGGCGGGACTCGGGGCGGGCCAGCGGCACGGCGAGGTCCTCGACGCGGCCGACTGGCGCCTGCCGGCGGTAGGCGCCGGCGTCCACGGCGGAGGTGTACAGCTCGGTCACCGCGTTGCAGGTGATGTAGCCAACCGGCAGGGCGTCTTCTACTACAACGAGGGTTTCGGTCTGGTGTTCGGAGAAGGCATTGAGCACGTCGCTCAGCGCGGCGCCAGCGGGGCAGGTCCAGAACTGATCGGTCACGAGGTCGGCGTCGTCCACGGCGGTCCGCGTCAGGGCCGACCGCTGGAGGAGCGGCAGGTTCACGACGCCCGTCACGGCGCCGTCGGCCCCGACAACCGGCACGCAGTCGGGCAGGGTCTGCTTCTGGTCGGCCGCGCGGCGCAGTTCGTCCAGGCGGGTCGGCAGGCGGTCCTGACCGATCGCCAGCGGCAGCGGCGCCATCACGTGCCGCGCCGCGACGCTCTGCAGCAGGGCGCCGTTCTCGACGCGGTCCCGCCAGGCGTCCAGCTCGGCCTCGACGGTCGCGACCTCCAGCACCCGCCCACCGCCGTAGCACGAGGCGTACTCCAACGCCGACTCCGCCCGCTGCAGCAGCTCGTCGGGCGGCAGGTCGGCGTCGCAGCGGGCGACCACCGCCGACAGCGAAGGCCGGGATCGCGTCTCGCGGGCGATGGTCTCGCTGGAAGAGAAGGCGCTGACCACCCGCTGCACCGCGGCCTGCGCGTCCTCGAGGCTGCCCCCACGGAACAGCACGCCAAACACGCCGGGCGCCGCCGTGGCTACTTCCGCCTCGGCGCCGAGCTGCTGGTGGACGCGGCGGCCCAGCGTGTTGAGCAGCCGGTGGGCCGCGTGCTGGCCGTGCTCGTGCACAATCACGTCAAAGAAGTCGACCGCCAGCAGCGCCAGGACAGCGTCCGACGAGTCGCCGCGGCCCAGCGCGGCGGTCAGTCCGCGGCGGGTGAGCATCCCGCCTCCGGGCTCAGCCACGGCCGCCTGCTGGAATCGCCGCTCGAACTCCAGCCGGCGGGCCGCGGTGCGGACCCGGGAGAGCAGCTCGCCCGAGTTGACCGGGTAGGCGATGACGTCGTCGACCAGGCCGAGCAACGCGTCATCTACCTGGGCGTGCTGGTCGGCGATCGCGATGCGGCACGAGTAGCCCGCGCCGCGGGGGCCGAGCGTGGCGAGGTCGTCGGCATCGGTCTCCCGCAGGTCGAGCAGCGTGACGCCGGGACGGGTGGACTGCTGCCAAGCCGCCTCTTCGCTCCAATCGGTCGAAGCGGTCGCGCGGTACCCGAAAACCGAGAGGGTCCAGGCCGTCTCCTTTAGGAATGCGGGGTCGGTGGAAACGATCGTGACGTCGATAGCGTTTGGTTCGGAAGCCACTGCTGCCTCGCAGATGAGAATGTGCGTGTACGGTCGCCAACGAAAACCTAGCATTCTTTTTCCCTTCGGCCCGACCGCTCCGCCGACCGCCGCCGTGTGAGCTAGGGTTTCGATGGGAAGTAGGGCAAACAGTAGGCACAGCCGGTCGCGACGCGTTGTCGTCGTGCGCTGGGGCGCTGCTTCCGACGCGATTCACAGGAACGGCGCCGATCAGCCCCGAGGCAGACACCCCGTGCTACCGAAGCTGAATTCCGATAGCGAGAACCGCCCCCGGTTCGAGTACTACCCGCCGGGCAGCTCGAAGCTCCGCACCGTGATGGTCGAGCAGACGCCGTTCATCATTGGGCGGGGCGAGAACTCGGGGCTGGAGATCAACTCCACCAGCGTGTCGCGCGAGCACGCGCAGCTCGAGCGGACCGCGGGCGGCTACCTGCTCCGCGACCTCGGCAGCACCAACGGCACCTGGATCAACGGCGCACGCATCACCGAACAAACCCTGCACGACGGCGACGCCGTGCGGATAGCGGACATCTGCCTGACGTTTGTCTGCTCGTCGCTGGGTCGGCTGCAGAGCATGGTCACCCAGCCGCTGGCCGCCGGGCCGGCGCCGGCAGACACCGCCTCGACCCCCGCGCGGGTCGCCGCGGCCCGCACGCTAAGCGAGTCGCTGCTGCGGGTGTCGCTGCCGCTGCGGCGGGAAGAGGTTCACGAGCTGCCGTTCCGCGACCTCGTCGCGGTGAAGGTCGGCGTTGACCAGCCGCACGCCGGGCTGCTGGAGTCGGTCGACTCGCCGGACCCTGGTTCGGTTGCGGCCCGCTTCCAGGACGTCGCGTGGCTGCTGGCCGCGCAGCAGTCCGCCGGCCGGGCGCCCGGCGCCTGCACGCTGCTCAAGCTGGAGCGGCGCGGGCGGCTGAACGGCCAGTGCGTGGCCGCCTTCCAGCAGGCGCAGCTGTCGCTGCCCGGACCCGGCGCGCTGGGCGTCAGCGTGCCGTGGGAGTGGGTCAACGACTCGCCCCAGGCGCTGCGGACGTGCGAGTCGCTCCGGTCGGTGGGGGCGAGGCTGTCGCTCGAGAACTTTTCTGGCGGCGCGCGGTGCGTCGAGTCGCTGGCCCCGGCCACGCCCGACTTCCTGACGCTCGCCCCCGAGGTGGTGCGGGACATCGCCACCAACCAGCGGCGGGCGCAGCGGCTAGAGATCGTGCAGGCCGCCTGCGAGGAGGCGGGCGTGCGGCTGGTGCTGCCGGGCGAGGCGTCCGCCGAGGACAGCCAGGCGGCTCAGGAGCTGGGCGTCACGTGCGGCGTGGCGGGATCGCTGGAGGCGCGTGAGTCGGCCTTCGCCAGCGAGCAGGCGTTGCTCTGATCGTGGCGGGCGGTAACTTATCGAGGGGAGCATCTGCATGGCGACACAGTGCGCGCCGAACATCGAGGTGCCGGAGGGCTACGCGCTGGCGGACCGGCTGGGCGCCGGCGGCTACGGCGAGGTCTGGAAGGCCACCGCCCCAGGCGGCGTCGAGAAGGCGATCAAGGTCGTGTTCGGCCACTGCGACGAGGAGCTGGCCGAACGCGAGTGCAAGGCGCTCGACCGGATCCGCAGCGTGCGGCACCCGTTCCTGCTGTCGATCGAACGCTACGAGGTGGTCAATCACCGGCTGGTGATCGTGACCGAGCTCGCCGACCGCAGCCTGGACGCGCGCTTCAAGGAGTGCCGCGCCGCCGGCGAGCAGGGCGTGCCGCGTGACGAGCTGATCAACTACCTGGCCGACGCGGCCGAGGCGCTGGACTGCCTGTCCGAACGCTACTCGCTGCAGCACCTGGACATCAAGCCGGAGAACCTGCTGCTGGTTGGCGATCACGTGAAGGTGGCCGACTTCGGCTTGGTGAAGGACATCGCGTCGCAGACGCTCAACTCGCTGATTGGCGGCATGACGCCGCTCTACTCGCCACCCGAACTCTACGACGACGAGCCCTCCCCCTTCAGCGACCAGTACAGCCTGGCGATTGTGTACCAGCACATGCTGACCGGCGAGGCGCCCTTCTCCGGCCGCACGCCCGCCCAGCTCGCCAAGCAGCACATGCAAGCGGCACCCATCCTGACGCCGCTCGACGAGCACGACCGCCAGGTGGTTGGCAGGGCGCTGTCCAAAGACCCGGCGCACAGGTTCGTCAGCTGCCGGCAGTTCATCGCCGCGCTGCGGGGTGAGGTTCCGGCGGGGGCGGCGCCGCCCGCCGCGCCGGCCCCTGTCCAACCGACGCCGGGTTCCTCGTCCACCGAAGAGACGAAGTCCGCCGCGTCGCTCAACACGGCGCCGATCGGCGACCGCAAGCCGCTGCCCGCCGCGCCGCCGCCAGCCGCCCTGCCGGCCGCGGCCAAGAGCAGCGCCCGACCCAGGACCAGTTTCCCGGCGGTCTCGCCCGACGTGATCGACCAAGCGCCGCCGCAAGGCGTCGGCCCGGCCGAGGCCATCTCGACGCCCACGCTGGTCGTTGGCCTGGGAGGAGTCGGGGGAGCGCTGCTGGCCGCGTTCGCCGAGCGTGCGGCGCCGCCGGGCGTCGCCTGCCTGGCGATTGACACCGACATGGACGCCCTCAAAGCGACCTGCCGCGCCGCGTCGGAAGAGGCCCTCGGCCGCGATGACCTGCTGCACACCCCGCTCCGCAGGCCGCGCGACTACCGCGACGACTCGCAAGACCTGCTGAAGTGGCTCAGCCGCCGCTGGCTGTACAACATCCCGCGATCGCTCACCACGCGCGGCTTCCGACCGCTGGGCAGGCTGGCGATGGTCGACCACGCCGAGCAGGTGCTCGAGGCGTTGTATGTTCGCCTGCAGCGGCTAGCGCAAGGAGCCGACGTCGATCCGGTGGAAGTCCAAGTGGTGCTGCTGGCCGGCGCGAGCGGCGCCACCGGCTCCGGCACGGCGATCGACATCGCACAGGCCGTGCGCTCGGTCGCCGCCGAGCTGGGCGTCGGCGTGCGGGTGCGTGGCGTGTTCGCCAGCACTTTCCGGCCCGAGTCGCAGGACTCGCTCGCGGCGTCCAACATGTACGCCTTGCTGGAAGAACTGCACCACGCGCAGCGGAGCGGCAACCGCGGCGAAGCGACGCCCAACGGCCCGGCCTCGTTCTACGAGCGAGACACTCCGCCCTTCGACGAGCTGCGGCTGGTCGACCTCCCCACCCGCAACGACGCCGCTGCCCGCCAGCGGGCGATCGCCAGCGTCGCGTCGCTGGTCCGTCTGGAGTCGACGCACAACGCCGTGCCGAATACGGCCTCTTCCCAATCCGGCAAGGGCGTTGCGTTCGCGCACCACCGCTGCCTGGACCTGGACGGAGTCCGCGAGGCGCTCGTGCTGCAGCACAACCTGCAGCGGGTCCGCGAGTTCTCCCGCTACTGCCTTAAGGCCGACAGCGGCCTGACCGACCCGGCCGCCGAGCCGTTCGGCCGGTACGCGAACTCACGGTTGGCGGGGCGGCTGCTGCAGTTGATCGAACCGCCGCCCGAGGGACTCGACGCGGCCAAGATGTCCGAGGCGGCGCGACTGCGGGCCGAGCGGCTGGAGTTGGCCGCCGCCTCCACTCGCGTGCTCGAGGCCTGCCTCCGCGACAACGGCGCCGACGAGGCCTCCGGGCAGCTCACCGGCGAGTTCGCGCCCGCCTACGGCGAGCTGCTGGAAGAGCTGGCCGAGGGCGTCGCCCGACATGAGGACGCCGAGCACTTCTGCGGCGAGTTCCTCCGCTCGCGACTCCCCGAGCGGCTCGCGGAGCGATCGGGAGGCGGCGCCGGCGAGCGCGTGCTGTCGGTCGTCCGGGAGTTCTTGGCGATGAAGCCGCCGCTCAACTGCGGGCACCACCGCGTCGCGTTGCTCGTGGGCGACTCCCCGTCTACGGACGCGTTGGCCCAGGCGGCGCCGCTCGCAGGCCCGCTGCCCGCGCCGGGCGCCGGCGACCAGTTGCTGCTGCTGGGCTCGGGGATCACTCCGCTGCAGCTCGGCGCACGGCTGGCCGAGAGCTTTGCCGACATCGAGGACGCCGCCAGCCGCCTGCACGCCCGCGACGACATCGAGTGGCCCGGCCTCCGCTAGGTCACTCCTCGGTCGAGATCGTGATCGTATCTCCCCGCGTCAGCGCGGGGTGGGGCAGGACGAAACCGTCCAGCTCGCGGCCGCCGCTCTCGACACGGACCACCCGGCGGCCTCCGCCCGCCTTGCGGATCGTGGCGGCGCTGTCGCCTAGCTGGATCTCTACCTTGTCGAACAGCGGCGCCGACACGACAAACTCGGGGTCGGCCGGCGAGAACGGGTAGAAGCCCATCGCGGCGAACACGTACCAGGCAGACATCTCACCGGCGTCGTCCATGCCGGCGTACGCCAGGCCCTCCGGGCCCATGCCGTAGAATTTCTGCATGATGTGGTCCAGCACCCGCTGAGACTTCTCCGGCTTGCCGATCAGTGTGTATAGGTACGGGTAGTTGTGGTCCGGCTGGTTGCCGTGGCAGTACTGGCCGAGGAAGACCGACATGTTGTACGCCTCGCGGCCGGTGAACGGCGTCGAGAACAGCTTGTCCAGCTTCTCCTCGAACGCCGCGGGCCCGCCGTACAGCGCAACCAGCCCGGGCACGTCGTGCGGGGCGAAGAACGTGGACTGCCAGGCGTTCGCCTCGCGGTACATGTACTCGTAGAACACCCGCTCCGGGTCGAACTCCTTGATCCATTCGCCGCTGGCCAGCCGTCCCCGCATGAAACCGGTCGACTCGTCAAACACGTTCTTGTAGGCGCCGGTCCGCTGCATCAGCAACCGCTGGTTGTCGGCGTCGCCGAGCGCCTCGGCGAGCCGCGCCACGGCGTAGTCGTCGTAGGCGTACTCCAGCGTCTTGGTGACTCCGGCGTTGGCGACGGTCTCCAGCACCGGGTCGGCCACGTCCTGCTCCGGCACGTAGCCTTTGTCGATGTAGGCCAGCACGTGCGGTCGCGTGCGGTTCTCCAGCGTGGCGTTCCGCAGCAGCAGCTCGTACGCCCGCTGCGCGTCGAACCCGCGGAGCCCGCGGAGGTACGCGCCGGCGATGAACGGCGCCGCGTGGTCGCCATGGAAGAAGGTCGGCATGAAGCCGGAGGGCTCGGCGCGGTAGATCATCGACCGGATCACGTCGCTCGTTACGCCGGGCGAGAGCATCTCCAGCAGCACCAGCTTGTTGCGGTAGTCGTCCCACAGAGAGGGCATCGTGTAGTAATCGAAGTCCAGGTTCTCGCGCTCCCCGCCGTGCCCGGCGAAGTCCTGGTTGACGTCGCTCCGCAGGGCGGGCCAGAGGAACGAGCGGTACAGGCACGAGTAGAACAGCCTCCGCTGCCGCTCCGTGCCGCCCTCCACACGGACCTTGCCGAGCAGCTTCTCCCACTCGGCGGAAGCCTCATCGCGGACCGCTTGGAACGACTTGTCGGCCACCTCGTGCTCGAGGTTCTGCCGGGCGTTCTCGACGCTAACGAACGAGAAGCCGATCCTAAGCTCCAGCGGGCCCGTGGCGTCCTGGAAGTGCACGACCGGCAGACGGCGGCGGCGTTCCTGCAGCGTTTCGATACGGTCGATCGGGTGGTTCGCCACGGCGTAGAAGTAGACGCTGTCGCCGGTCCGTTGGAAGCCGCTAAAGGCGTTGGGCCCATCCTGCTCGAGGTCCCACTCCCGCACGCGCTCGTTCGAACGCGACAGGTTGGCCAGCAGCCGCTTGCCCGCGTCCTCTTTGAAGGTGTAACGGTGCACCGCGCATCGCCGCGTGGAGGTGAGCTCGGCGTCAACGCCGTACCGCTCCAGGTACACCTGGTAGTAGCCCGGGTGCGCCGACTCGTTGTCGTGGCTGAACGGCGAGGCGTAGTCACGCGCGGTGTAGCCGGTGGTCGCCGGCAGCAGCGGCACGTGACACAGGTTCCAGTGCCCCTTGCTGGTGTGGGCGAATCCGTAGATGGTCCCATCCTCGTACTGGTACCCCGACCCGCTGCGGAACTGCGTGACCGGGGTCAGCTGGACCATCGCGTTGGGGACCGACGAGCCGGGGAACACCTCGCCGCCCCACACCCGGTGGGTCGGCTCGTAGCCGATGTCCTCCTTGTCCCACAGCGTAGTCGTGCCCAGCAGCGGGTTCACATAATCGACCAGCCGTTCCGGCGATGCGGCCAGGCACGGCCCAGCAAATAGCACAATAAGAACGGGAAGAGGCTTCATCAATACTCCTGGGGCGGGGCAGGGGAAGGCGGGAACAGCCGAATCGGCGTTTGGCGTCGCGGGCGCGGTCCGAACGAGTCGACCGGCGCACTTCTCACCAGGAAGGCGGGGAGTTTTGACCGGTTTGTTTTGTCCGAAAACACGCGCGAAGCGGACAAAACTCGGGACCTACTTCTCCTAGCCTTGCCGCAAGTGCTTTTTTCGAAACCGGTTAGGACGATCTCACCCGGAAGGGGCTGCTGGGTTTTGTCCCTTTTTGGGGAGCGGATCGGTCAGAACCGCCTCCTCGGGTCGGCCCGGTTCCTAGCGCACCGGCGCCTACTGCCTGACTGTGGGCAATTCCATTAGATCGCACGACCCGGCCGTTTTCCACCAAGAACCAGGGACAACCACCGAGTAGTGGCCCCTTACTGGACCGGCCTGAACAACCCCTTGGCGCAGCGGCGGCTTGAGTCAGAGCAGAGATGGAGCGCCGCCAAACTCGACGAAGCCTCACAGAAACGCGTTACTCAACATCTTCCGCGGCGACCGCCGCCTCGATGGCCGCGCGCAGGCGGGCCTCGTACTGGGCGCCGCCCCCCACAAACACGTTAGCGACGCGGCCGTCGCGGCCGATGACCACCGTCTGCGGGATGCCCGAAACCTGGTAACGCTGCGCGGCCACGCCGTCACGGTCTAAGGCGATGTGGGGCTTAAGCTGCAGGCGGTCGAGCGCGGCGGTAATCTCCTCGGCGCCCTCCTGCAGGTTCACCGCCACCACCTTAACGCCGCGGTCGGCGAAGTCCTCTCCCACCTGGTCCACGACCGGCATCACCTGCATGCATGGCCCGCACCAGCTGGCCCAGAAGTCGAGCACCAGCACCTCGCCCCGGTAGTCTTCGATCTGGAACTCCTTGCCGCCCTGGTCCGCGCCGACGCTGTAGAACGGCAGCTTGAGCGGCGGCGCCGGCTGGCCCACCAGCGGGAAGTTGGTGGACGCGTCGCCCGCCTCGGAGTCGGCGGCGTCACGCGGCGCGGGCGCGTTCTGCATCTTCCAACGCTGGTAAGAAAGCTCCGCCCGGGCCTGCTCGATGCGGTCGCCCAGCAGCAGCATGTCGATGCTGTCGACCGCGACGCTGCAGGCGGCCAGCACGTCGCTCTCGCCGATCAACAGCGTCTGCCCGCCCTTGCCCCGCTGGTTGTCGGCGGCCGGCTGCTCCTCGAGCCGATCGAGGTAGAACGTCAGGCGTACGCCGTCGCGTTGCACCGCCTGCACGCGGGGGCGGTCGCGCTGCGGCGGGGCGTCCTGGGCGTCCGCCCCGTCGGACGGATTGTCGGGCGGGTCGAGCCAGATGATGCGGGCGATCCGCGACCGTTCGAGCGTCGCCTCCTCGAGGCGGACCTCGACCACCGCGTGCTCGTCGGTCAGCGACCGTAGTCGGCAGCGGAGGTAGTCGCCCTTGGTCGACACCAGCAGGTGGGTGGGCGGGTCGTTCTCGCGAACGCGGGGCAGCGTGAGCAGCTTGTCCCGCTGCGCGCTGGTCATCCGCCCGTCGACGCCGTCGGTGACCAGCTCGATCGCCTTGACCCGGTTGTGCGGGGCGAAGTCGGAGTTGGAGTACGGCGAGCTGAAGTGGACCCCCTCGTCGTCGATCCGGTTGACCGTGCAGGGCAGCTTGTCCCCTACGCGGAGGTACATCACGGCGTCCTGTCGCTCGGGCGCCGCTGAGGGCTCCGCCGGCTGGAACGAGAACACCGACGCGATGGCGCCCAGCACGCCGCGTTGCCGCTGCTGCGGCGCGGGCGCGGCGGCGCCCATCGCCTGCGTCGTCGGCTTGGGCGGGGGCTCGCGGAACAGCAGCCGGCCGGAAACGTTGTCTAGGAGCGGCGCCGCGTTGCGACTCCCCTCGGGACGCCACATCAGGCACGACGCGTCGCCCCGATCGGCGTGATCTTCGGTCCCCGCCGACAGCACGCCGACGGAACGCGAGTCGTCCGTTTCGAGCCTGGGCAGCGACTTCCTCTTGGCCGCCGGCGCGCCGTCCTCGGGGAGAATGCTGGCCGAACGAACGGCGCGCACGTCCGCCAACGACACCACCAACTCCTCGTCTAGATTGGGGCTGGCTATCCGCAGCCGCTCCTGCTCGACGCCCCGCGCGGCGCCGGTGATCCTCAGCCCGTTGTGCAGGTTGACGCTCAGCACGGCGCCCCCCGGCGCCGCTTCTTCGGAATCTCCGCCTGGGAACACGATGCTCACCACCTCGTCCAGGGCGACTTCGGTCGCCTGCGGCTCGGTCGGGTCGACCTCGTCCTCACTGGCTTCGGCGTCGTTGTCCGACTCATCGCTGGCGGGCTCGTCGGCCGCCGGGGTAACAAGCAGGCGACCCTGCTCGGGTCGGTAGCCGGTCAGCTCACCGTGCACGGATTCGCCCGACTTGAGCGTCACGCGGGGCTGGTCGCCGCGGACGCTTGCCGGCGGGGCGCCGTTCCACGGGCTCACCGCCAGCCGGTCGAGGCGGATGTCGCCCTCTCGGTTGGTCAGCTTGATCCCGCTGCCGAACCGCACCGTGCGTCCCCCCACGCCAAGCTCGGCGAGCTGCTCGCCCGCGGGCGTGGTGACGGTCAGCCGGTTGGCGGTCTGGTCGAGGTACAGCCGGAGCTGGACCCGGCCCGCCCCCGGCGCCAACTCGCGCAGCGGCGCCAGGTCGGCCGCGGGGGCGCTCTCCTGCACGGCAACCAAGTGCCCGCCGACGGTCTCGATGCGGAAGGCCTCGGTCTGATCCTGCTTGCTCTCAGCCGGCGCGCCGGGAGCGTTGAGCGGTTGGGCCTCCTGCACCTTCTTCGGTTTCCCATCGCCGCCCTGGATCCAGACCTCGAATATGCCCAGGGCGGTGCTCGCGGCTTGCTTGGTGACGCCCAGCTCGAGCGAGAAGTCGGCGCCGCGTTTCCACGACAGCTCCACCTCGATCAACGCGCGGACCGGCAGCTTTACGTCTCGGCTGGCGGACGCGTGACTAGCCGAGGTAGACAGGCCGCCCACGGCGTACTGCCAGTCGCCCTCATCGCTGGGGTCCCAGGCGGAGAGCTGGTCTGGCCCGATGTAGAACTCGTTGGCGTTCTGCCCGCCATCGCCCTGAGCGGCGCGGACCAGCCCGCGGACACGGCCGCGGGGGATACGTAGCTGCTGCGGCGGGTCGGCGCCGTTGAGCGTCGCCGACACCGTGAACCACTCCGGCGAGAGGTCCACCAGGTCGCCCACCACGACATCGCCGCCGGACAGCTCAAACCGGAAAGCCCCTCGCGGCAGGACCGCGTCGCGGGGCGGGGGCAGCGTGGCGTACGCGACCGACTCCCAGCCGAACTCGAACGGCTCGCCCACGAACCCGGGCCGCCACCGGATGACGCCCGGGTCGCCGCCGTCGAGCCACTCGCCCTGGTAGTAGTCGCCGCCCGAGAGGGTCAGGACCCCGGTGGGTCCCGCAGCCGCAAGGGCGACCGGCGCGGAGGACAGGGTGGTCAGCAGGAGGCAGCGCAGGATTCGTGGCACGTCGGGTCACCGCTCGTAGATGGGGAGGAACCGGTAGTTGAGCGCCAAAGCCAAGAGCGACAGCTGGGTGCTGGTCTCCGGGCCGAGCTGCCCGGGGAAGGCGCCGTCGTCCCGCTGCGAGTCCTTGAGCCGCCGCACCAGCAGCTTGTTCCACTTCTCCCAGGCCTCGATGTCGCCCTGGAAGAGCGCCTGGGCCTCGTAGTAGTCGGTGTACTGCTGGTAGTGGCCGGCGCCGGTCTTCTCGAGGTTCTGCTTGAGGTGCTTGAGCGTGGCGTCGTACTCCGGCAGGTCCTTGCGCCGCGCGACCGAGTACACCAGCGTGGCGATTGAGATCCGGGCGAGCGACTCGTCGAACCCGGAGCCGAACCCTCCCGAGTAGCCCACCATGCCGTTCTCGCTGGTCATGTTCGAGAAGTACTCGATGGCGCTGTTGACGGCCTTGTCGGGCACCTCGATGCCGGCGTTCCGCGCGGCCAGCAGCCCCATCAGCACGGCGCCGCTGACGGAGGTGTCGGCGTCGTTGGCCTGGGGAGAGTACCGCCAGGCGGAGGTTGGGTTGCCCTGCTGCGAGGTCAGCGCGCCGCGCACCGCCAGCTCCAGCGCGGCGCCGATCGATCGCTTCTCGCCGCCGCCGGCGGGCCAGAGGTCGCGGTCGTCGACGGCGCCGTAGGCCTCGGCCAGGCCGAGCATGGCGAAGCCGTGGTGGTACATGCTGCCGCCGAAGTAGCCGGTGTTGGCGTCCTGCTGCTGGATCATGCTGCGCAGCGCGCGGCGGAGGTGCCCGCTGTACACGCCGAAGTTCGGGTCCTCGCCCGAGGCCAGCATCGCCATCACTGCCATGCCGGTCGTGCCGGCGCCCTGGTAGCTGCCTCCCCAGCCCCCCTGCTCGGTCTGCACGCCGGCCAGGTACTGCAGGCCCCGGTCGTACATCTCGCGGACGTCGCGCGGCACGGCCTCGCCGTGCATGGCCAGCGGCGGCTGCGAGAATGCCGGCGCAGTGCACACGGCGAGCGCCGCCGCGACGCACCACTGCCACGCGAGGCGTGGGTTGATTCGCGGAACGTTCATTCGTCGTCCTCCCTGTAGGGGCGGACCCCCTGGCTCTCCAGGTGGCTCTCGTAGCCCCGGCCCGTCTGCAGCGCGTTGGCGACCCCCTCACCGACCGGGCCCTCGAGCAACTCTACAATCTCATGCCGCCGCACGGTGCTCGCCTGGTGCATGATGTAGTACTGGTCGGTCTCGCCGAACCGGTTGGGCGGCAGCGTGGAGCCCTCGATCAGCCCGATCAGACCTTCCCGCTGACGCGTGGTGAGCGGCAGGTGCTCCTCAAGCATCATGACGTAGGCCTGGATCAGCGCCCGGTAGCGGTAGGCCCGCCGCTGGTTCTGCAGCCGGCGGTGCGCGGCGAGCTGCTCCGGGTCGAGCGTGCCGCGGGCCACCCGACTGACCAGCGAGTCGGCGCCGAACAACCCGGCCTGTGCGGCCTGCTGCAGCGGCTGGATCATCTGCCAGACCTCGTTGAACTCGTCCTGCCCCGGCTTGGTCTTGATGTAGTGATCCTTGACCTGGTTGTACCGCTGGAAATAGCGCTCGATCTCCATCTGGCCAGCCAGGCGGAGCTTGAGCTCCTGCGCCTCCGTCAGCGTGCACGACTGGCCGAGCTGCTCCAACGCGAGGTCGAGCTTGTTGCCGAATACGTCGCGCTGCCCCTCAACGGACTGCGCGGTCTGGAACACCCAGTTGTCGAACTGCTCTGGCTGGACGATCCAGTCGTTCTGCTGCTTCGGCTCCTCCACGATGTCGACCCAGCCGTCGTCCTCACCCCGTGCTGTCGGGGCAAGGACCACGGCGGTCAGCGCCAGCGCGATCGACCATCGGAGGCTGCTGATCATGCCTCGGCCCCCCCATCGGTTGACTGCGGGCGGGCGGCGTTGCCCCCCCGCGGCTGGTCCTGCTCAGGCCGCGGGTCCTGCGGCTCGAACGGCTGTACCTGCAGGCCGCCGTGCCCCATGAACCCGTTGTCGCCGAAGAACACCGGTCCGTGCCGCTGCGCGGCTTTCCAGACGCTCTTCTGGTTGGCGTTGAGGTGCGGCACGATCACTTTGTCGGGGAGCTGGGGCAGGTACTGCGGGCTCTGCAGCAGGCCGCGGACCGCCACCTCCCACGACTCTTGCCAGCTCTTCAAGAGTGACGCGTGAACCGCGTCCCGCTGCTCCTCGGTCAGGCTCAACTGCTTATCGATCGCGCTAACCAGGTTGGTGGCCGCGGCCTGGCGGCGGAACTCGCGGCGGTCGCGGGCGTCCTGTTTGTAGAGGGCGAGCTGGTCCTCCGTGAGGTGCTCGGCTATCGACTTGTCCAGCTCGTTGCGGACGGCGTCCCACGGCTCGGACTGGCCCTGCATCTGCGCCATGCCGTTGATGACAACAATGCCCCGGTTGATCTTGCCGGCCGCCATCTGCTTGGCATACTCGCGGACCGCCTTCTCCAGCGCCGCCTGCGAGCTCTCCAGCAGCTGCTCCTGCTGCTCGCGTGTCGGGTTGCAGACTTCGCGGAGGGCGTAGAGGTGGCCGCTCAGCTTCGACATGTAGATCGGCCGGTACTGCTGCAGCAGCGCCTTGGCCTGCGCGTTGAGTCCATCGTCGTCTTTGCCCTCGACGGGTTGCTCTTCTGCGGGCGCCGCCAGGGCGGGCGCCGCATAGACATCGAAATCCACGGCCCCTTCCAGGAAGAGAACGTCTTCTGCGTCGGCTCCCCGGCAGCAGGCGATCGCGAGCAGCACCGCCAGCACCCCGAGGCGCCGGTCGGTTGCGGTTGAGAGGGCTTGGATCATTGCACGCCCCCGGGGTTGTCGAGCCGGCTGAAGTACTCGTCAAGGCCGGCGCGGAACTCCGCGGGCAGCTGCGGGCCGGAGTCGCCACTGACCTGCGTGACGCCGCGGTCCTCGCGGACCTCCTGCTCGTTCACGCCCTGTCCGACCAGCGCCAGGGCCGGCGTGTCGGTATCGCCGCCGCCCCCGCCGCCGGGAGAGGAGCCTCCGCCACCCCCACCGCTCGGGTTGAGCTTCTTGGACCGCAGGAGCAGCTCGATCGCCTCGGTCTCGGCGGCGATGGCCAGGCTGCCGGTGTCGGGCTCGGCGAGGATGTCGGTCGCGTCGGCCATCACCATCGAGACGTTCAGCAGCAGCTTCAGCTCCTTGGAGAAGTGCTGCTGCGCGTCCTCCAGCTCGAGGATCCGCTCGCCGAGGGCCACCACCCGCTGCTCGAGCTCCATCTGCGTGATGCTCAGGCGGCTGGCCTCCTCGCCGTAGGCGGCTTCTTGGACGGCCGCGCGGGACTGCTCGGCGACGCGGGTCTCTTCCCGCAGGCCGATCTCGGCCTCGAGGATCCGCATTGCCTCGAGCACGATCGACGGCGGCAGGCTCTCCGGCGAGGCGCCGCCCGGGCACTCGCCGGAACAGGCGGGGTCAACCAGGTCATCGGCCCAGCGGTCGAGCGTGTCGGACCAGAACTCGCCCTGGGCGATCGCCAGCCCCTGCTTCTTGGGGATGTCGTCCGCCACGCGGCGGAGCCCCTGCAGCACCTCGGCCTCGCGCATCTCGTCGAGAACAAGCTTGAAGCGGGCCATGCGGCGGCGCTCGTAGTAGGCGTGCATGTCGTCCATGATGTACGAGACCTGCAGCTCGCTGTCGGCCTGCCGCTCACCGGCGTTCTTCAGGGCCTTGGTCGATTTCTCGCCGAACCGCTGCTTGATCATGCCGAACGTGTTGGGCAGATTGAGCCCCAGGTCGCCGGCGATCTGGTACTGCTCGCGCGAGGCGGCCTTGAGCCGCTTGACCAGCGTGCTGCCCTCAAGATTGGCGAGGATCTCGTTGAGCTCGTCGGCAATCTTGCTGAACTCGGCCAGCAGGTCGCGCTGCTCGGTGACGGCCTCCTCCATCTTTTGGCCGGCCGGGTTCTGCGCGGGCGGCGGGTCGCCTTTCTTCGGCGAACCGGCGACGGTGGTGACCGGCAAGGTCAGCTTGGCGCCGGAGTTCTTCTTTTTGTTCCCGCCCGCGGCGTCGTCCTGGCTGTCGCTGGGGCCGCGCTGGCTCGACTCCCGGTCCGCGATCGTCGGCGCCGCCGGCTTGGGCTTCGAGTCCGGGTCCATCTCCGCGGGCTTGCCGCCGGAAGAGTCGCGCGACTTGCCGGCGTGCGGCGCCGAGGGCTGCCCGCTGCTGGCGACCTTGGGCGCCTGCGACGACTCTTTCAGCAGGTCGGCGACCGACGGCATCCGGTTGGCCGAGATGTCGTCCAGCAGCTTGAGCATCTCCGCCCAGCGGTCGATGTGGCCGACGCCGATCTCTTGGTTGCGCGAGGCCTCGCGGACCAGCTCGGCGCCGGCGGCGGTGAGCCGGCGCAGCCGGCGGCCGTTGGCCTGCTCGGCCGCGGCCTGCTTGTTGATCCTCTGCCGGGCGTCGTCCTGGTCGAGCTGGTCGGCGGCCAGTGCTCGGAGGGCGCGGTTCTCCTCGTACAGCTGCATCTCGCGGTCGCGGACCTCCAGCGCCTGGCGGTGCCACTTGCTGAGCTGCTCGGTGATCCAGATCGCGTGCTGATCGGCCGTCAGCACGTACAGCACGTGCGGCGGCGAGTACACGCGGCCCCGCTCGGGGAAGTAGTCCTCCGTGAACGCCCGAACCTCCAGCGGCTGCGGCGTGATGCCGAGCGACTTAGCCGAGAACACGCCCTGGGCGTCGAGCGTCTCGGCGTGGTGGTCGCCGGCGGCGAGCAGGCGCTCACCGTGGACCGGTTCGCCGCGGGACATCGGCAGGCTGGTCCACTGGAAGCCGACCCGCTGCACGCCGAAGTCGTCCCGCGCACGGACGGTAAAGTTTAGGAGCTCCGACTCCAGCACCACCTCCTGGGTTGGCAGGTTGTCGACGATCAGCGCCGGAGGCTCGTCGGCCAACGCCGAGACCGTGAGCTGCAGCGGGTCGGCGCCCGACAGGCCGAGCTCATCCACCCACGCCAGCTCCGTCTGACGCGACTCGTCGACCAGCATCTCCGGGACGCTGAACGACGCGTCGCGCGGCTCGCGGGCTGCGCCGTCGACGGTGGCCGACTTGAGCGCGCGGCTGGCGACCGCGTCCACGCTCAGGCGGCTGCCCCTGACGAGCGATATCGCGCCGCCGCGGATCTCCTTCTCGATCGGCTCGTCGCGGCCCAGGTAGTCGGGCAGTTTGACGTGGGCGGTGAGCCCCGTCAGCTCCGGCCGTACGGTCGGCTTGACCCATACGCGGTGGGTGGCGTCGCCCACGCGGACGCGCATCTGGTCCTCGCCGATCTGCGGCGGCAGCGCCAGCTCGTACCGGTCGTCCGCCAGCGACGCGCTGACCGGCCGCTGCTTGCCGATGCGGGCCTCGGCCGACTCGGGGCGCCACTCCGTGGCCTTCGTGAGCGCGACATCGAGCTGGAACGGCTCGCCGTGCGCAACGACCAGCTCGGCCGGCAGCGGCTTCACCGCGGTGAACGTGTAGCGGGCCGTGCCGCCCCAGGGCTGCAGGAACCGCGCCCAGGCGTTGCGGGCGGCGGCCGGGTAGGACGCCAGCAGGCCGATCGCGACCGCCGCGAACAACGCCGCCAGCCCGCCCCACAACACCCGCCGCGACGGCGGCGTGGCCTGGGCAAAGTCGCTCCGCGCAGCGTCCTCGGCGGTCTGCTGGATGGCGGCGCCGACCAGCCGGTGCGAGCGGTGCTGCTCCGCGCGGTTCTCGGCCAGCTCGATCACCCCCAGCAGCTGATCGCCCAGGCGTGGGAGCCGGCGGCTGAGCAGCCGCGAGAGCTGAGCCGGCGTCCGCCGCCGCCACACCCAGCGGTGCAGGAACCACGGCAGCACCGCGCAACCGGCCAGCGCAGCGGCGAACACCGCCGCCCGCACCGCGGCCGGGGTGTCGAACAGGCGGTCGAGGACAAACACCGCGGCGTAGGCGCAGCCCACGGCGAACAGCGCGATGGCGGCCGCCTCGGTGAGCTTCAGCGCCCAGACCCGCCGGCGGTAGTCTCGCAGCTGCGTCGCGAGCGAATCAGGGACGACCAGTTTGTCATCATCCGTGTTCATGATTGTCGCCGCTTGTTAGGTTGCCTTGGGAAAATCCGTAATCGTCATCAGATCAGCCCCACCGCTTTCCGCAAGACCCAGAACACGCCGAGCAGGGTCACGATCGCCGCGGCGACCAACGGGTTGCTCCAGAGCTGCAGCCGGCGGATCGTGGGGGGCGGCTCGGGCAGGGCCGTGAGCCGCCGGATCGCGTCCTCGGCCTTGTCGATCGCAATGGTCTTGCCGCGGCTGACGCGGGCGATCTCTTCGAGCACCTCGATGCGGGCGGGCTGGCCGATCTTCTCCGCCAGGTCCCCCTGCACGTAGAACGAGGCCTCGAGCACGGCGCCGGTCTGCTTGGCGCTGAGCGTGACCTGGTGCTTGCCGGGTTCGGCGCTGGTGAAGCGCCCGCTGAACGCGCCCCACTCGCCGCCGGTGGACTGAAACCGCACGGTCTTGGCCTTGCCGGAGGGGGCCGTGATCCGCGCGACCACTTCGCCTTCGGCCAGCGGCTCGCCCGAGTTGTCCATCACATTGGCGTTAATGGTTAACGTCTGCCGCAGCTGCGGCTGGTCCGGCGAGTAGTACAGCCGCATGGTCTCGCCGCGGGCCATGTTCCGCTGGTACGCCATCCACCGCACCACCTGGCCCCAGAACCGGTAGTGGTACTTGTCCTCCACGCCCTTGCGCCACCGCCAGGCGCCGTCGGTGCCCATGAACAGCACCTTGCCGGCGCCGAAGGTGCGGGTGGCGAGCAGCGGCAGCCGGCCGTACTGGTTGGAGGCCGACTCGTGCACGCACAGCACCTCGCTGCCCGGCCGGGCGCGGAGCACCGGTGCGTACCACTGGAAGCCGGGCAGGCCGGCCCAGATCTCGGCGTTCTCGTCGCGGGTATCGGCCAGCTTGGTCAGCAGGCTGCGGCGGCCGGTCTCGGTAAGCTGGAAGTGGTTGGGCGTGCGCGACCCCCAGCCGTCGGGCTGCGTGGGATCGAGCTGCACCGGGTACAGGTCGGCAAGCTCGGTGTCCAGCAGGCTGATCTGCCGGCCCTGCCAGCCGGGCATCACGACCAGGCCGCTCGCCTGGTGCTCCACGAGGCCCTTGATCAGCCGGCACTGCTCGGTGGTGAGCTGATCGGCCGAGCAGCCGACGTCGCCCAGGAACACCACGTCAAACTGCGCGAGCTCGTCGAGCCCGGAGGGGAACTCCTTGATGTAGTCGGCATTGCCGCCACCTTGTTTCGTTAGGCCGGGGTGGAACAGCAGGCACGACACCTCGACGCCCGGGTCGCGGGACAGGGCGTTGCGAAGGTAGCGGTACTCCCACCGCGGGTAGGACTCGACCACCAGCACGCGGAGCTTCTCCTCGCGGATCGCGATCGGGGCCGACGCCTGGTTGTTGGTGAGGATCTGCTCGTCGCCGTGGTCGGGGATCGTGACCGTCAGCGTGTAGTCGCCGGTCTGCTCGGGCTTCCAGACGATGGTGTCGGTCGAGCGGCTCATGGCGCCGATCCGCACCTGCTTGTCGATTGTCTGACCGGAGGAGGTCTTGAGCTGCACGCTGGCCAGGTAGTCCTGCGGCAGCGAGCTGTCGATGGTGATCGGGATCCGCACCTGCTTCCCAGCGATGCCGAAGGTGGGCGCGTCGAGGCTCACCAGCTCCACATCGGGCAGCCGCGTGGGGCTGCCGATCGGGATCGTGAACACGGGCGTTTCGCGCAGCCGCAGCCGCGTGGCGGCGTCGACCGGCGGGGCGCCGGCGTTCCAGTCGCCGTCGGACACCAGCACCACCGCCCGCAGCTGGTCGTGCTGCGTGACGGCGTCGGCCAGCGGCGCGTGCAGGTCGCTGGAAGTCTGGCCCGTGGCGGACGAGAACGGCGTCAGCACCACATTGTACTGCGAGGTCAGGTCGGACCAGAACTGGGCGTCGGTGAGCGACTCGATGCTCTCGGCGCGGGTCGCCGGCTGGCCGGGGCGGTCGGCGGCGACCACGTCGCGGGTCTGCATGCTGACCGAGTCGTCCCACAGCACGGCCACGGTCGGCTTGCTGTCGGGCCGGAACTCCTCGATCCACTCCGGCTGGTTGAACAGGATGGCCGCGGCGATCACCAGGCCTAGGCGGAGCAGCTCCAGCAGCGCGATCGATCGGCGGCCGCCGCTGCGGCGCCAGGCGAGGAAGCCGAACGCAGCGGTCGCCGCGACCGACAGCACGGCCAGCGCGATGGTCACCGGCCCGGTCTGGAACAGCAGGGAGCTGGTAGAGCTCATGCGACCTCCTCCAGCGCCGGCTTGGCGGCGGTTGGCGGCGCCTTGACCGCGGACACGAACTGCGAGCTCGGCTTCGTGACCCGCGGCAGGCAGAGCCCGGCCTCGATGGTCAGGGCCAACATCATCGCGCCCAGGAACAGCCGCCAGATCTCGTGCACCAGCTGGTTGTCGCCGCCCGGTTGCGTGTCGACCTGGTCGAAGTCTAGCCCGGCAAACAGCCGCTCAACATCGCCCTCGGCGAGCGGGACCGGGTGGTCCTCCGCGAGCGGCCGGTTGATGGCGGTCAGCTTGTCGCCCGCGGCGTAGACGCCCTGGTGGTGGCGGTAGGCGGTTGAGAGGACCTCCTCGCCGGCAGGCGATGCGTCGCCCGCCACGCGGCGCCAGTCCTCGCCCGCGGCGGGCAGGGCGGGGCCGGCCGGCTGGCTGCGGGTGTCGCCGAGCACGCGGAGCCCCTCGGCGATGGCCCGCTGCATCGCCACGTACAGCACCACGCCATCGGCGGCGAGCGTGGAGTCCGTCGGCGCGGTGGAGGTCGCCAGGAAATAGACGCCGCCCGCATCCGTGGGCGCCCGCGCCAGCAGTGGCGCGCCGCCCGGAAGGCTCGCCAGTGTGCTGCACTCGCCCTCGAGCGAGCAGTACCGCGCCACCTTCCAGCGTCCGACCGGCAGGGCGGCGCCGCTCTGGGTGTTGGCGAGCAGGTCGTGATCGCCCCGCCAGTTGTCGGGCGTCAGCGGCTGGGGCGGCTGGCGCCAGGCCTGCCACCGCACGCCGAATAGCTGCTCGCCCGCTGGGTCGGTTGGCGGCAGCAGCACGAGCTGGCCGCCGCGCTGGACGAAGCGGGTGAGCTGGGCGGCGGTCTTGCCGGTTGGGATCTCCGCCGCCCAGACCACCAGCGCCAGCTCCTCCCAGGCGAGCGTCTGCAGGGAGTCCGGCGGGAAGACCTCGGCCTCGGCCAGGGCCGCGTTGGGGGAGATCGATGCCGCCAGCGTCAGCGGACGCACCTCGTCGGCGTTGTCGGCCACCACTACCGTGCGGCGGACGGGCGGCTCGTCGAACACGAAGTACGCGCTGTCGTCGGCCGGGTTGGCGTCGGCCGGCAGGCTCACGCGTCCCCAACCGCGCTGCGTGTCGCCGGCCAGCGGGATGCGGTGGTCCTTGAGCTCGAAGTTGGCGCCGACCAGCTCGATCTGCATCTGGGTGCGGGCGCCGTCGATCTCGAACTGCAGCGGCAGGCTGACCGGCGGCAGCTCGCCGGTCCCCGACGCGTCACGGGTGACGACCGCCGACAGCAGCAGCTCGGCGCCGCCGGCGGCCTCGACGCGTCGGGCGTCGGTGACGCGGACCGCTAGGTTCGCCGCGGCGGCGTTGGCGGTCGAGTCGTCGGCGTAGTTCAGCAGGTGGAACCGCACCTCCTGAGGGAACTCGACCAACGCGTCTCGCAAGGATGCCCACCGCCCGTTGTCCCGTTGCCAGTCGTTCTCACTGAGGTCCGACGCGATCCACACTTCGGTGCGGCCCGGGTTGTTGGTTTTGATGTAATCGTAGAGCGTCTGCATCATGGCCGGCAGGTCGGCCGATGAACTGACGCCGGTCGCGTCGGGCGACTCGAGCAACGCCACCGGTGACTCGAGCTCTTGTGGAGCCGCGGTCGCGCTGTCGATCAGCACCCAGCGGTTGGAGCCCAGCGTGCCGAGCGCGTCGGCCAGCTGGCGGCGGGCCGAGTCGAGCTTCGAGACCCCGTTGGTCTGCGCCTGCATGCTGGGCGACCGGTCCAGCAGCACCACCGTGGTGTCCGCCTTGCCGCCGGCGGTCAGCGCCAGCCAGCCGCTGGCCAGCGGGCGGCTGATGGCCACGATCAGACCCACGATCGCCAGCACCCGCATCGCCATGATCAGCCACTGCCGGATGCGGGCGAAGCCGCGCGACATCTGGTTGGCCGACAGCAGGAACTGCATCGCGCCCCACTCCACCGTGCGGTACCGACGCTGGTTCACCAGGTGGATCAGGATCGGCAGGCCGGCGATCGGCAGGGCCCACAGCAGCCATGGCTGGAGGAAGCTCATCTGGCGCCGGCCCTCTGCGTGCGTTGCACCAGGAACCGCATCAACGCCTGCTCGTACGGCTGGTCGACGCGCACGGCGTGGTAGTCGACGCCCGTTTCGAGCACGGTGGTCTTGAGCCCGGTCAGGTAGGCGGTGAGCGCCTTGTGGTAGCGGTCGGCGATCTCGGTCGGCTCCGCCAGGATGCTGGTCCCGCCCTCCATGTCGACAAACCGCATCGGCCGATTGAAGTCGAAGTCCAGCTCCTGCTGGTCCAGCAGGTGGAACACGGCGAGGTCGTGGTTGCGGAACCGCAGGTGCTCGAAGCACTCGCGCAGCTCGCCCGGCTCGACAAACAGGTCGGAGATCACCACCACCAGCGCCCGCTGGCGGATGGTCTCGGCCAGCTCGTGCAGCACGGGCACGAGCCTGGTTCCGCCGGCGGGGCGGATCTGCTCCAGCGTGTCGAACACGTGCCGCAGGTGCGCCGGGTTGCGGCGGGCGGGCACGTCGGTCACCACCTTGTCCGACACGCAGCTCAGGCCGACCGCGTCGCCCTGCTGAACTGCCAGGTAGCCGAGCGTCCCGGCCAGCCGGCGGGCGTAGTCAATCTTGCTGAGCCCGCCGTTCTGGTGCGACCCGAACCGCATCGACCCGCTGGTGTCGACCACCAGGCAGCAGCGGAGGTTGGTGTCGGCCTCAAACTCCTTGACGTACTCCCTGCCGGTCCGCCCCAGCGCGCGCCAGTGCAGCCGGCGGAGGTCGTCGCCGGGGACGTACTTGCGGTACTCGGCGAACTCGACGCTCGCACCGCGGTGGGGGCTGCGGTGCTTGCCGGAGACATTCCCCTGCATCGCGCGGCGGGCCATGAGCGGCACGCCCGCCAGCCGCGCCAGCACGGCGGGCTCCAGGAACGATCGCGATTGGTCGTCGGCGGGCATAGAACCGTGGAGGTCCTGGGACGCGGGGGCTATCGGTCGGTGTCGGCTTCCTCAACGAGCCGGCGGACGACGCTCTTGGCGTCGAGCCCCTCGGCCTGGGCCGCAAACGTGGTGATGACGCGGTGCGTCAGCACGGGCGCGGCCACCTCCTCCACGTCCTCCAGCCGCACCATGTAGCTGCCGTTCAGGGCGGCCCGTGCCTTGGCGCCGAGGATCAGGTTCTGCACCGCGCGGGGGCCGGCGCCCCAGGCGACCAGCGGCTTCAACCACTCGGGCGCGTCGGGGTGGTTGGGACGCGTCCGCCGCACTAGCCGCGCGGCATAGGTGTAGATGTGGTCGGGCACTGGGATCCGCCGCACCAGATCTTGGTGACGGATGATCTCAGCGGCGTCCATCAGGTGGTCCAGCGTCGGGAGCGCGTCGCCGGTGGTGCTGCGCGCGATATCGATCTCTTCCTGCTCGCTGGACGGGTAGTCGAGCTCGATCAGGAACATGAACCGGTCGAGCTGCGCCTCGGGCAACGGGTAGGTGCCCTCCTGCTCGACCGGGTTCTGAGTGGCCAGCACCAAGAACGGGGCGTCGAGGGTGAAGGTCTTGCCGACCGCGGTGACGCGTCCCTCCTGCATCGCCTCGAGCATGGCGGCCTGCGTCTTCGGCGGGGCGCGGTTGATCTCGTCGGCCAACACAACATTGGCGAACACCGGACCGTGCACGAATTCGAAGGTGCGGCGGCCGTCGCCCGTGTCCTGCAGGATGTCCGTGCCGGTGATGTCCATCGGCATCAGGTCGGGCGTGAACTGGATGCGGCTGAAGCGGAGCGACATGGTCTCCGCGAGCTTGCTGACCAGGAGCGTCTTGGCCAAGCCCGGCACGCCCATCAACAGTGAGTGCCCGCGGGCGAACAGGCAGACCGCCAAGAGCTCGATCACGTCACGCTGGCCAACGATCACCCTGCCCAGCTCCTCGCGCAGGCGGCTGTAGGCTTCGCGCAGGTGGTCGACGCCCTGGACGTCGTCCTCGCTCAGCGTGTGCGGAGCGGAGTTGCTCACCGAGGCCGGATCGTACATCTGAGTCATAGGGCAGGACCGGGAGGAAGGAGGGTGAGGTGTGTCCGCGGGGGTAGAGGCGGGCCCTGGCCTGCGACCGGGCAGTCGTCAGCGTTGCGCGCCACGCAGCTCCTTGCGCCGGATGGCTGGCGCCGGCCGGGCATGCCCCCTGTATAGACGATTCGAAGCCGACTTTCACTCTAATAATTAAGAGAAGACCGGCCGCTACCTTGCTTCGTTTGCCAGGCTCCTCTTATTCGCCAGCCGACCCAAAATCTGGTCCGCCGGATCGCGGTTCTCGGGAGTTTTTGCAAGCAAGTGTCACGGAGAAAGTACTGGGCATACGCACCGTGGATCGAGAAGCCTCCCCCTCGGCCGCAGCGCGGATAGGGTTCAGACGCACCCCAGCAGCCGACGGTTCTCAGCCGGCCGAAAGAAACAACGAAAAAGCCCCGACGCCCCTCTCGAACGGGGGGGACGTCAGTCCAACTGCTTGCAGAACCGTCCGACGCTGATCGACAGCGCCACCAGGCAGCACACCGTCAGCCCGACAACCGATGGCAGCAGGTCCAGCAGCCCTGCGCCGCGGAGGATCACACCGCGGAGGACCTCGATAGAGAAGGTCACCGGGATCGCAAACGACAGCCAGTAGATCGGCAGCTATCGGCATCCATCCACGGGGGAACTCCTGACAGCCGGATCCCCGGTGCGCGGGCTGCACTTGTTCAGCGACAGTCACTGCGACGACAGTTGCAACGCACCCGCCGACAGGCGATTCGCCCCCAAACACGTTGCGTCCGGCCCCTTGTCACGCGGCGCGGCGCAGCCGGCCGATCGTCGACGCCCGCACCCGTTTGAACTCGCGTTGGAGCTTCTGGCGGTAGAACTCGTACCCGAGCGGCAGCACGCCCTCGGGCCGCTCGGGGCGCCAGTCGCGCCACTCGGTGCGTCGGACCGCGCGGTAGAAGTCCTTGCGGAAAGGGTGGTCGCAGAAGTAGTGCCACGGCTTCGTGGGCGAGCAGTAGTGCACGATCCACGGGTCGCGACGCAGGTTGCGGAACGCTTCCTCACCCAGCGGGCTCTCCCGCCAGGAGGGGTAGGCGAAGGCACCGGCGGTCTGGTTCCAGCGGGGGTCGAGCGCCCGCCACTGGTCGGACAGCACCACGTTCAATCCGTACTGGTCCCACCACAGCACATGGTCGCGGTTCGCCTCCAGGCAGTCGAACACCCGGCCGCCAACGTCCTCGCGCCGCCAGCGGGCGGCGTCGATCACCAGCAGGCCCGAATTAAAATACATCGCCTCGGGCCGCAGGCCTAGCTCGCGGTAATTGGCGACCGGCCGCGCCGCCGACAGGTAGGGGTGGCGGCGGGGATAGTCGGCGGTAGCGAGCTCGCTGTCGATCCAGGGGGCCGTCATCTCCTGCACGGCGAGCGCCAGGTCGTCCCCCAGTGGCTCCGCGTACAGCTCTGTCAGGTCGCGGCGGATAAGCATGTCCGCGTCGAAGTAGATCAGCTTGCCAATGTCCCCAGGCAGGCACTCGGGGAGCATGAGGCGGAGGTAGCAGGTCGTGCTCACATGATCGCTGACCGGGAGGTGCTCTACTGCGCCGATGTCCGGGTCGACCCACTCAATGCAGACGCGTGGGTCTTGCCATGACGCCTCCAGGCGGTCGCGGGTTTCCGGGGAAAGGCCGCCGTCGATAATAAACAGACGCAGCCGCGCGTCGGCGCTGAGCGAGTCGATCGCCGACCGCACCGTGACGGCCAGCGGCAGGGCGTAGCCCTCGTCGGCGCCGGTGGCGGCGACCACTTCGTTGTTGGTAGCGCTGAGCATGGTGGTTGTCCTCGGTGCGGTTCGGCTTGATGGTCGCGTCACGCGGCGGCCCTGGCGGGCGGAACAGATGAGGCGGCTGGCGCGACGCCCCGCGGTGGGGCGGGCAGGTTGTCGTTGCCGGACCACCCCTTGGTCGCGGCGTAGCGCGCAGCCTTCAGCAGGTAACCGATACGCCCGGGCCGCAGACGCCAGGCCTGCAGGTACAGCGGCGCCGCCCGCGAGCGGGTGGCCGAGGGGTCCGCCTGAGTGTGGTTCTTGGCGTGCATCATCGCGGACACCGCGTACGACGCGGCCACGGCGCGGCGGGCCTGCCGGTCGCTGCCGCCGGGCATGTCGAGGTGCCAGCTGGAGAGTGTCGCGTACTCCTCGATGGTGCCGGCGATCTTTTGGGTTGTGGCGCCCTGGTGGCTCTTGCGGTACAGGCAGTGCACGCCGCCCACGCAGCGGAAACGCTTGGCGAGCTTGGCCGCGCGGAGCATGAAGTCCGCGTCCTCGCAGAAGCGGAAGTCGGTGCGCCACGCCCCCACGTCCTCGATCACGCTCCTCCGCACCACGGTAGCCGAGGGGGTCACGAAGCTGCGTCCCAGCAGCGAGTGCGGGAACCGGTTGACCTCGTCGTGATTGGGGCCCCAGAAGCCCAGCATGTGGTCGGTGCCGTCCTCGAACATCGCGGCGGCCGAGTACGCGACGTCGTCGCCCGAGTCGTTGAGCGCCGACACGCAGGCGTGCAGGTGGCTGGGCAGCCACCGGTCGTCGCAGTCGAGGAACGCCACGAACTGGCCGGCGGCGAGCTCGAAGCACCGGTTCCGGGTGTATGCGGCGCCGCGGGACTCGGAGTTTCGCTGGAAGTGAACGCGGTGGCCCGGGTGGGCGTCGGCGAACCCACGCACGATCGACTCGGTCTCGCCATGCGAGCCGTCCTCGATCACCAGCACCTCCCAGCGGTCGTACTGCTGCGCGGCGATCGAATCGAGCGCCGCACCGATGTACGCGTCGCCGTTGCGGGTCGGAATAACAACCGACACCAACCCCTCAACCGACGGGGACTCAAAGTGTAGCGTGTCCACGGTATCTCCCGTTTGCGTCTTGCGGCTAGAGGACCCAGACGGTGCCGCCTAGGCGGCTGGGGCCGCCGCACTCGTCGACAATCTGGATCACACCCGGGAACTTGTCGCAGTAGTCGTGGCCCGCGATGATCTTGGCCCCGACGCGCTGCGCCCACTCAATGTCCTTCTTGGTCTCGACGTAGTCGTGCATGGCGTCGAGGAACACCATGGCCGGCGCGGGGCCGTCGTACTCCTCGAAGTACTTGTTCTTGTCCTCGCGGAGCTGCTGAACGTCGCCGGACTCGATCAGGTAGTAGAGCACCTGCCGGGCCAGGTCGTGCTGGACATCGGGCAGCAGCCCCCAGGGGTTCCAGCAGTAGTTGTCGACCGTGATGATCTTCTGCTCCGGCGCCTTGGCCAACGCCATGTGCGTCGCGGTGACGCCCAGGAGGGTGCCGATCTCGATGATTGGGCCGGGGTGCTGGCGCGACTCGCGGGTCAGCGTCTTGATCAGCTCGACGCCCTCCGGCTCGACCGTGCAGTCCAGCGGGTGGAAGCCCTGGATGCCGGCCATAACCTGCGGCGCGGGAGGCGGCGCTACGGCGGGCGCCGTGGCGCTGATCCGCCGGCGCAGCTGCCGGAACGGTCGGACACACTCCCGCACAATCTTCTGTGGCGGGGTGAGGGTAGCGCTTGTTGAGACGCTCATTCGGAGTTCCTTTCCTTGGCGTATCGCCGCGTGTCAGGCCGCGTGCAGCGTGCCCATGTCAACCTCCACCGCTCGGCCCGATTCCATCCGGACCACCCGCGTGGCAAGCGACAGCGTGCTCTCACGGTGGGTGATAAAAACAATTGTTCGGTCATGCCCGTACTCGGCGAGCGCCTCGTGGATCTGGCGCTCGCTGTCCACGTCGATCTGGCTGGTCGCCTCGTCCAGGATCAGCACCTCCGCGTCCCGCAGGAACGCGCGGGCGAGCGCCAGACGCTGCCGCTGGCCGCCGCTCAGGCGGCGCCCGTCGGTGCCGATCACGGTCTGGTAGCCCTCGGGCATCTCGCTGATGAACTCGTGGGCGCGCGCCATCCTGGCCGCGGCGACGACCTCCTCGTCGGTGGCGTCCCACCGCCCGTAGCGGATGTTGTGCATCACGCTCTCGTTGAACAGCTCCGCCTTCTGGCCGACCACCGCGAACCGTGACCGCAGGTCGGCCAGCGCGAACAGCCTAGTCGTGCAGCCGTTGATCAGCACGTCGCCGCCGGTCACGTCGTAGAAGCGGCAGATCAGGTTCACCAGCGTGCTCTTGCCCGACCCGTTCACCCCGACGATGGCGATCCGGTCGCGGTCGTGGATGGTCAGGTTCACGCCCCGCAGCACCTCGGTGCTTCCGTCGTAGCTGAACACGGCGTCGCGGAACTCGATGGTCTTGATCCGCCCCACCTGCCGGGGCTCGCCCTCGGGGTCGCGGATCCAGTGGTCCCGCTCTAGCAGCGGGTAGATGATGTTGGCGGCGGCCATGCCGCTGTTGATGCCGGCGATAACGCGGGACAGCTTCCGAAGCGGGTCCGCGGCGCCGATCAGGAACCCCAGGAAGACCGTGACCGCCGGGACGCTAAGCGGCGCCGAGGTCATCGGGATCCCGAAGATCGAGGTCTCCTGGTTGAGCACCAGGTACGAAGAAGTCAGTAGGCCGGTGCACAGCATGCCGATCCCGAGCAGCTCGGTCAGCGGGCTGGCGAGCGCCGCGTAGAACCTTGCGACCAACGCGATCTTCTGCATCTCGCCGGTGGAAGCGTGGAACCGGTCGCGCTCGAAGGGCTCCATCGTGTTCGACTGGACCGCTTGGTGCGACCCCAGCACGTCGAGCGCGATGTGGTAGAAACCGAGCGAGCGGTCGAGCATCTTCGTCGACAGGCCGCGCACCTGACGGTTGAGCCAGTAGATCAGGCAGGCGGCGAGCGGCGCCAGCAGCAGCGACGCCAGCGTCAGCCGCCACGAGATCATCATCGCGCCCACTAGGCACGACACGATCCTCAATGGCTCGTTCACGGCGCCGCTGAACACGCTGGTGATCCCGTGCGCAAGCATGTCGGCGGTGTGGGTGATGTGCGCCTGCACGCCGCTGATCCCGTAGGCCTGAAAGCTCGCCGGGTCGAGTTCCAGCGCCTTGTTGAACACGCGGCTGCGGATGTCCCGCACGATGCTCTCGGACACCCACCCCACCAGGATCGCGTTGGCCAGCACCAGCGCCACCCGGAGCAGCGTGCCCAGGAAAACCAACGCGACCACCCAGGCAATGGTTTCGAAGGGCTTGTTTGGCAGCCAGGCCGCGACGTTGTCGCGGACCCACTCGGCCGACGCGACCGACGCGCGGTTAACCTCGACCTCGACCCCCAGCTTGTCCGCCTGCAGGCGCAGCGCTGGGCGTTCTGCGGCGGGCGCCTGCTGCAGCTGCACTTCCACAGCGGCGAGCTGCTCCGAGTTCTCCGCCAACGCCCGCTCGGCCTCGGCTAGAGCCTCCAGGTTCCACTGCTGGGCGGACTTGCCGCTTAGGGTGGTCTCGATCAGGGGGAAGAGCGCCGCGATGTTGGCGCCCCACAGCGCGGCCACCAGCAGCGAGCAGGCGAATGCCCCCACTAGGTACGGCCACAGCCGCCCGCCTTCTTTCAAAGCCTGCAGGAAGTACTTCATCGGGCAGCAGCGGGAGAGCCGGATCGCGGTAGGAGAGCGGTGGGACGGCCGGGAATGTTCCAGAACTCGCCGCTGGCGTCAACGCCGCCTGGCGGCAATCTGCAAGCGTCCGCAACGAGCGCCCGCCAAGACGCCCCACCTATCGGTCTTACCGCCCTGCCAACAAAAACAGCGGCCCGCCTAAGGCGGGCCGCTGGGTTGGATCTCAGGGAGCTCGGCCGCGAGGCCAGCGGTGCTAGCTCTCGGGGATGACCTCGCCGTCCTGGCGGTTGGCCTGGAACCGGTGGGCGTCGGGGTCGATGTTGTACGAGACCGTCTGCACCGAGCCGTCGCAGAACACCATGTTCAGGCCGCCGGCGTGGGGGCTGCCGAAGGCGACGAGCGGCCTAACGGCGCTGTCGCCACTCGGCGAATCCTGGGCCGGTTGCCAGTCGGCATCAACCGAACCGGAGTAGAAACTGGTGATTCCCGGCCTCCAGGCAGTGCGTTGATTGTCCCACTCGTAGCCCGCGTACATTGACTGATTGTCGCCATAGCGACCGTTGTTCGACACGATATCGTTGCCGTCGTAAGCGTCGCTGGGGACGTACTTTTCGCCCACCAAGTAGGTGTGCGAGGTGCCATCAGACACCTGCCGCAGCTTGGTCTCGCTGTGGTACCCGATCACGCCCGACTGGAAGTTGTCGTTAGGCGAGGTTCCCCCGCGGCGAGCTGCGATCTCTGGGCTTGTTGTGTTCGGCCAGTCGAAGCCCGACGCCGCTGCCAATGAGGTCGGGGCGGGGATATTGTTGCCCGAGAAACCGTCCACCGCATGCTTCTGCGAGTCCCCGCTGTTGCCCGCGTAATCGCCAAGCGCGACGGTCTTGCCGCTGATGAATGTAAATTCGGGCGCCAGCGAACCGGACTGAACGCCGATCGCGACCGTGCGACGACTTGGGCAGTTGAAGACGTCGATCGGGGTTGCGATCAGCTGAGTGATGGCGTCACGCCACTGCTGAGAACCAACGGTTGTGTTCTTGCCCAGATCGCGGAGCGAGTTCTCTTCTAGGTAGCTGAACACGCTGTAGTACCAGCTGCCCGGCTGATCTTTTCCATAGCCCCGCGTTGGATCGGCGTAGAACTTTCCGCCCCAGCCCCCGGACGGGAAGTACTTGTGCGTGTCAACGTGAAGAATCGACGCGAGGCCGATCTGCTTTAGCTGGTTCTTACACTGCGTCCGACGGGCCGCCTCGCGGGCCGCCTGCACGGCAGGCAGCAGCAGAGCGATCAACACGCCGATGATCGCGATCACCACCAGCAGTTCGACGAGGGTGAATGCCGGCCTGAACCGCTGGTTGACTGATGAGTTGATAGATTGGCGAGGCATAGCAGACAGCTTTCTTGCTCCGGATAAATGCGTGACCCGCGGGACACGTGAACGAACCTCCGCCCGAACTCTGTAGTGTCAAACTAACCCGCCGGGGAGAGAATCAGCAAGACAATAGTTCGTAAGCATTTCTCACTTTCGCGCACACACCAAAAGCCGTCTAGCCCCTGTTGATTCGTCGTTCGGCGTCCCGAATCGAGCCTGCAGGGAACCGAAAACAAACCGCACGGGCGCTCGCCTGAGCGCCCGTGCGGGCGAGTGCAAAAACTAAGGCAGCCGAACGGTTAGCGGACGCGACGACGCACCGCCGCCAGGCAACCGCCGATTGCGACCAGCAGGCCGGTCGCCGGCTCCGGCACGTCGATCGACGACACCACGACGTTGTCGAAGATGCCGAAAGTCAGGTCGGGACGCGAAGTCACCGACGAGAATAGGTCCGCGTAGTACAGGCCGATATTGCCATCGGACGTGTAGGGCTGGTCGATTCGGACGATCTCACGACGCGTACCGTCGGGCTTCTCCAGCGTCACGATGGCCCTGCCCGCGTCGACATTCGTGTTGATCTCGAAGGTCACCCATTGGAAGCCGGGGCTGCCTGCGGTTCCGGGCGGGAACGAAAGTTGGAGCTGGCTCCCCGGAGGAGCGACCCCGGGCAGGAAATTGGCGTAGTGGCCCACAAACCCATTGCGGCTGCCGCCGGTCATGTCCTCGTTGGCGAGGAACGAGCCGTCCGCGAACGCGCGCCAGTCGCTGCCGGAGCCGCCATCGTTGGTGGCGATGATCTGCGCGCCAACGCCGATATCGGCGGAGGTGTCGTCGTAGCCCACGCCGCCGCCGATGAACTCGGTGGTGCCGGCGGAGCCGCCATTGATCCGCTCGTCAACGTCGTAGTTGGTCCAAGTGTCAAAACGCAGCTGGTACGAGCCCGAGAAGCTCTGGCCCGTCGGGTAGAGGGTGAAACCCGCCGCGGCAGCCGAGCCGCTGTCGGTGTTGGCGACCGCCTTCACTCCCGAAGTGGCGGTGTCGCCTCCCTGGCTGTTCGGCGCCTCAGGGATTCCGTCGGCGCTGTAGTCGTAGCCGAAGGTGGCGGCGTGGTCGCCATCACCGAACGAGTTGATGCCCCAGCCGGCCCCGCTCGCTAGCTCGTCTCGGAACAACTCGGCCGCGTCCGCCGGGGCCGCCAAAAAAAAGGTCAGCGACGCCAGAGTCGCAAACCTCAGCGATGTGCTCATCATTAGAAACTCTCCCAAAAAAGACTTAACAAGGAAGTACGCCTGCAAAGGTGAAGCCTTATCTCCGTCGTTTGATCCCCATCAGCGACGACACCAGCAGCAGCACGGCGGCCGCCGGCTCGGGGGCGACGCCGGTCCCGGCGGCCGCGGACGACGAAGCGCCGTAGTTGTCGCGCCAGACGTCGTAGTCGCCCGAGTCGATGACCCCATTGCCGTTGCCGTCGGCGCCGTCGCCGGTGGCGACGCTGTCGCCCAGCGTGTCGCGCCAGTTGGTGTAGTCGGCGGCGTCCACGACGCCGTCGTTGTTGTAGTCGCCCGCTAGGCCTACCCCGGGCTCGGTCACGATGAACGAGCCGTCAGAGCCGGTGATCGCCAGCGTGTTGCCTCCCGGGCTGAACACCTGCAGCAGCTCCGAGATGTTGTTCGTCACGTAGACGTTGCCGGCGGCGTCCAACGAGATAGGCGCCCGGACATGCCGCGACAGCTGCCCTTCGATGTCGATCGACTCGATGTTGGTGATGAAGTCGTCGCTGGTGTCGCCGGGGGTGCCGTTGTCGTCGACATCGATGACGGGCAGGCCGTTCTCGTCGAGCGGGATCACCAGGATGCCGCCGCCGCCAACGACGCTGCCGGCACCCAGGAACGGGTTATTGCCGTCGCCGCCATCGATATCGTCGTCGGTAAACTGCTCGGCCAGGTGCACGTACATCTTCGAGCCGTCCGGCGCGATGGTCAGCGACCCGAACGAACGGAAGATGTCCTGGATTCCGCCGCCCAGCTCCTCCACGTTCGAGTTGTTGCCGTCCAGGTCATTGTCGATGGACCACTGCTTCGACGCGAACTCGATGGTCGGGCTCATGCCGTCGACGCCGTCCGGTGTGACGATGATCAGCGACGACTCGTTGCCGTGGGTGCGGGACTGCGTGAGGTAGAACTTGTTGAACTGCGGCTCGTAGTGGGCGTCGTGGTAGATGCCGTCGACGCTGATGCTGAACCAGAGCGCCTCGTCGACGTCGATCGCTGTGGATGCGATCTCTAGGGCCGGCGCGCCGTCGTAGTTGGTCTGCGATCCGGCGTCCCACCGCCACACGCTGTAGGCGTCGTCCGAAGAGGTGAACGAATCGCCGTCGATATCAAGGTCCTCGTCAACGCCCCAGATTGTCAGGTCGACGCCAACCGTGCCTGTGACCATCGGCTTCGACTGAATCGAGCCGTGAACCTCCTCGTTGTTGCCATTGAGGAACAGGCCGGCCGCCCGGTCGCCGTCCTCGAACCGCAGCACCAACCCGCCGTTCACCAAGTTAGGGTCGGCGTACTTGAATCCGCCGTGCTGATCGGAAAAGTCCGACGCGATCAGGTTGCCAGAGTCGTCCAGCGCGATCTGCCAGGGAGACGAGCCCCCATTGTTGGCGGTCGACCAGCCCGTCGGGAGCTTGGCGAGCGACGCGTCGTTCGCGTTGGTCTGGGCGGCGAAGTTGTTGGCCAGATCCACACTAATCAGGTCTGCCGACAACGAGTAGATGCCCTCGCCCATCGCCCGTTGGGTGACGTTGGGGATCTCGGCGACCGGCAGGGGGTGCGAGATGTAAACAGTGCCGAAGTAAGGACTCGATGGGTCCTGGTTCACTACGACGCCGTTGGGGCGGAAGTAGTAGGTGTGCAGGTTGCTGGCGTCCGATAGCTCGGTCCACGCCTTCGGGGCGTCCTTAGCGACCTGAATCTCGAAGTCATTGAAACCGGTCATGTCGAACGTGTGGCGACCGGCCGCGGGGCTGCTGAGCGAGACCGGGTTGGCGCCGTCGCGGAGAATCGTGATCGAGTCCGCCGACTCGTTCAGGACGAACTCCCAGCTGTTGCCCGACGTATTGCGTACTTGGGAAGCGTAGGGGACCGCGAGCACCGCGGTAGAAGAAAGCAGCAGGACCAGCGCCGCGTTGGCTGTTAAGAGTCGCGCACAAACCATGTGATACTTTTCCAGGTTGGTCGAAGGTGCTGTCATGAGGCGTTACGCAAACTGCGGCAATGGCGGTAGATAATTCGCAGATTGCCCATACGTTGGTTCAAGTTAACAGCTCCGCCAGAATCTCTTGAACGCATTTGCGTACCGTTTTCGCTCAACCGCGCAGCGGACGGCTGTTGCGCGGAACTCCGCAGCGTTCCGGACGGCAAGCGGGCTCGGCCAAGGTGGTTGACCGCAATCAGCGGAAGCTTCGCCGTAGGAGCGCTCCGCCGCAAATTGGCCCACTCTTTTAACCGCACACATGCGGCTAAACGCGACCCTCCGCAGTTGAGAACCGGCTCGCCCAAGACGACTCAAAGCAGGTCGAACTATTGAGCATCACAAGACGCGTGGCCAGACAACCGTGAGCCGACGCAGTGGTCGTTGCTGGTTCTGCATCGACGGGTCGTCGCCTCCGGGCAATACGACCGACGCGTCGACTTGAGGTTCGTCTTTACTACTCATTAGTTCGCGTTGGTTGTGCAGCAGCAGTTGCTGGGGCTCCGAAAGTATCGGAGCGGGCGGTCGCTCCGCAGGTTGGTCCGACCGCCCGTCGAGTGTGGCGCTGGCGTCGGGTTGGTTGGCTCTGGAAAACAGGGCGAACGCGGCGTCGGCAGTCTCTGACAGCGGTGCCTCACGCGGATTCCTTTCAGCCGGTTGGAAGGCCGGCGCCGCCACGGGGGCCTGCGTCGCGGTCGCGCCGTAATTTCTCCGCCAGAGGGCCAGGTCGGGCTGATCAACTACTCCGCTATGGTCGCCGTCCGCCGAGAGGTCGTCGGTCGAGCCGAGCGTGTCCCTCCACACCGTGTAGTCCGCCGCATCGACCGCGCCGTCGTGGTTGTAGTCGCCCTCGAGCTCTCCTCCGAAGAACAACGGCGGCGTGGGCGGCGTGTCCATCCCCGCGCCCAAGAAGTAGCTGGGGTGCGGCGGCTGATTGTAGTAGATGTTCTGGGTCGCGACCTGCTGCCGGTACTGCGAGTCGTGCATGAGCGTCGGGACCCGCATGCTCGCTGCGATCGTGGTGGACCAGATCTCCAGTGCCGAGTTGTCGCTGCGGCGCCAGATGACCTCCTCGCGCCAGTCGCCCAGTATGTCGGCGGACAAGGCTGGGGTCGCCTTGGTGCCGTTGTTGCTCGACAGCCCGGCGGTGCTGTTGATGCCCGAGTTGGCGAACGAGACAAGGTTTTGCCGGCCCGGGCTGGCCCAGTCGTACCGCCACTTGGAGATCGTCGTGCCGTCGAGCAGTTCGCGGAGCGGGTCGGCGTCCCACCAGACGGCAAAGTTGTACTGGATGTTGGCGGGCGCGGGGTAGATGGCGCCCTGCTGCACGTTGTAGATGGTCGGCGTGCCGTTGACCGAGTCGTTGATCGAAGCCCAGAACTCGAAACCGGGGTAGTTGGGGTCGATGTCGAACGCCACCCCGCGGCCAACGTCGCCCGTGGCGGGGATGCCGTAGAGCAGCTGGCCGGTCATCGCGTCGCGGTAGTCGCCGCCGGCGTCGCCGTACTCGCCGGGGTTCTCGTGGGGCTCGAAGATCTCCAGTCCGGGGTTGTCCGGGTCCATGTCCGCGACGTGCAGCGCGTCGCCGTGGCCGCGGCCGGTGCTGTACAGCCCGGCCCCGTCGTGGTCGACGACCATCGCGCCCCACACCACCTCGTCGAAACCATCGCCGTCCACATCGGCTACGCTGACCGCCTGGTTACCCTGGCCGACGTACTCCGGGTTCGTGTCGCGTCCGGTCCCCTCGGTCGCGGTGAAGGTCCACCGGTCGGTGAGCTGACTGTTGCGCCAGTCCCACGCGACCAACTCGGTCTTCGACCGTCCGGCCTGCCCGTGGTAGATGCCGCGGCCGGTGACCAGGCTGGGCCGCTGGCCGTCGAGGTACGCGACTGTGTACTTGTGTGTGGTGGACCGGTGCCCGTAGCTGTCGCCCCAATCGGTGACGTCGCCGCGGGCGGGCTGGAGCGGCGTGGTGGCGAGCACGCCGCCCGTGAGCCCGTCGAAGACCGTGAGGAACTCCGGGCCCGTGGTGACCCAGCCGTCCGGGTTCCGCCAGTCGGCGTCGGGGTCGCCGAGCACCTCGCCCGTCCCGGAGACCGTGCCGTCGGACGTGTTCATCGCGACCTCGGCGCGGCCGTCGCCGTCGAAGTCGTAGACGATAAACTGCAGCGAGCTGGCGATGGTCTTGAGGTTGGGCCCCACGTCGATCCGCCACAGGAGCGCGCCGTCCAGGTCGTACGCGTCGACGTACATGTTGGCCGACAGCTCAAACAGGTCGGCGGGCTCGCCGTTCCACTTGACGATCACCTCGTAGTCGCCGTCACCGTCGAGGTCGCCGACGCTGGCGTCGTTCGCCGTGTAGTAATGGGTGACCCCGTCGGAAGTGGTGACCGGGTCGGGGATCTGCAGCGGGATCGTCAAGTGCTGCTCGATCTCGGCGTTCGCGGGCACGAGGTACGTCTTGCTGGCGGGCAGTTCGACCCCATCCACCACCGGCCGGACGTAATACGCGTTGGAGGTCGCAAGATTGGCCGAGGCGTCTACGAAGTCGGTCGTTTGGGTCAGCGGGAACGCGTTGAGCTTTACGCCGCCGGCCCGCGTGGCGCGGTACACGTTGAACGCGACGTCGGCCGGGTCGTCCCCCAACAGCCGCCACCCGAGGTACACCTCGCCGGACGAACGCCGCAACGCCACCAGCCCCCGGTCCAGCTTCTCCGCCTGCCGCGGCAGGACAACCGGATCCTCCGGGTAGGGGTCGTCGATGGGGTCGTCTTCAAACTCGAGCACCAGCTGGGGTCGGAGCGCCTCGTCCGTCGCCTCGCGTGACGTGTAGCCCCAGCCGCGCACCGCGTCGGTGTCGACGTGGGTGACGAAGGTCGCCAGACCGCCATCCGCCGCGCGCGACTGCAGGAACGCCACGAGGTCCGGGCCGGTGACCTCCTGCGCGGCGCCGTCGGCGTTCACGACGCTCTCGAACACCCCCGCGCCGCTCTCCTGGTCCAGGTTGAACAGCCGCGTCAGGTCCAGTGCGCCGCCCGCGTACTCGCCGCCCGGGTTCCCCTCGGCGAGCGTCGCCTCGCTCCAATCCTGCGGCGTGTTGCCGGCCCGCGCGGTGAGGCCGTACACGTCGAACCGGTCGGTGACGATGGTGTCGTTGCGGCTGGCGCCGGTCTTGTACAGCCTGAGCGTCGCGGCGGTCAGGGAGTCGAGCGAGAGACCCGACAGGTCGAACCGGACGTACGCCGCGTAGTCGCCAGTGGAGCTGTTGGCCAACACGTCCAGCACTTCCGCGGCCCCGGCATTGGCGCCCGCCCGCGTGTAGGTGTCGGCGTTTGACGTGAGCGTCGTGACGCTGAGGACCCGGCGCTCTTCGAGCCGTTCGATCCGCAGACGCCGGGCGCGATGATTAATCAAGACGGTTCTCTACTCACAGACGAGCGGCGGGAGCGTGCGGTCCGCTGCAACAAACAACTGCTAGCCCTTCATGATAGCTGCCGCCCTTCTGCCGGTAACTTCGTTGGCTGCAAGTGGTTGTCGAACACCCGCAATCACGCCCTGAATAAACCGCACCCTATCCACGCCACACGCCCGTGCAATCAAAGTAGCCCGCAGCCACCTCAATCGTTAGATTGCGGCGCCGCCCCATTCATCGCTCGAGGCGGAGCCCCGCACCCCGCCGCCCCGCCGATGCTCTGCCGATCGCTCGCCACGCTGCTGCTCCTCGCCACATCCGCGGCCGCCGGGCCGTACAGCGAGCTGTTCGTGTTCGGCGACAGTCTCTCCGACACCGGCAACACCAGCTACTACACCACCGACGGGCCCTGGGCGTGGCTGGCGCCAGACACGCCGGGCGACGCCTACTGGCAGGGGCGTTTCTCCAACGGGCCGGTGTTCACCGAGTGGCTCGCCGAGGGGCTGGGCCTAGGCCCCCTGACCTCCGACACGTTCGGCGGCAACAACTTTGCGTACGGCGGCGCGTACACCTCGGGGTCGCCGCTGGGGCAGAACCTCTTTGTCGACGACCTCGACGACCAGATCGAGACCTTCCTCGGCGCCCGCACCCCGACCGCGACCTCGCTGGCCACGGTGCTGATCGGCGCCAACAACTTCCACCTCGGCGAGCAGACCAATGTCAGTGTGCCCGCGGCCCACGTGGGCGCCGCGTTGGCCGACCTGGCGGCGGCGGGCGTGCAGAACTTTCTGGTGCTCAACCTGCCGTGGCTCGGCCTGACCCCCGCCCACCAGGACGAGGCCGCCGAGTGGAACCAGCGGTCGATCGACTACAACGCCGAGCTGGCCGCCACCTACGACGCGTTCGAGGCGTCCCACTCCGGCGCTGCGCTCTTCCGGCTCGACCTGGCCGGGCTGCTCAACGATCTCATCGCCAACGCCGCGACACGCGGGTTGGTGAACGTCACCGATCAGGCGGCGCCCGGCCTGTCGCCGGGCGACAGCGGCTACGACCTTTCGCGGGTCGTCGACGACCCGGACACGTACCTTTTCTGGGACGGCCTGCACCCGACCGCCGCCGTGCACCGCCTGCTGGGGTACGCCGCGGTGAGCGCGGTGCTGCCGACCGGCGACTACAACCGAGATGGACAGGTCACCGCCGCGGACTACGAGGTGTGGCGCGCGTCGTACGGGTCGACCACCGACCTGTACGCCGACGGCGACTTCAACGGCCGGGTCGACGCCGCCGACTACACCCTGTGGCGCGACGCCCTGGGCGCCGCGCCGGCGACCGCCGCCGCGCCCGAGCCCACCGCCGCCGCACTCGCGGCAGCGTGCGCCCTGCTGGCCACCGTGCGGCGCCTAATCTGAGCGCCCACTAGAAGAATTTTGTCCCTTTTGGCGCTATCGATCCTTAGGGACAAAAGTCGGGCCCCACGACAGGCGCCGACATGCGTTTCGCCCTTGCATAGCAGTATTTCCTGTCATCTGCTGCTCCCAGCAGATCCGACTTTTGTCCACCCTTGCGCGTCAATAAGGACAAAAGTCGGAGCCCCACCAACCACCAACCACCAACCACCATTCGACCACACCGGGTGGCCGGTTTCAGCAACGAAATCACTGGAACGTGAGCGTGCCTAATCCGCTAGGCAGCCGGAGCTGGCGCCCCACCGGTGGCAGCCCCTGCATCACTCTTCGTACACCCGCGCCATGGCCGCCGGGGCGGACGGCGCCAGGTAGGTGCGGCGTGCGACCTGCCGGGGCGCCTCGGCCGAGTCGCCGCTCGGGGCGTACAGGCTCAGGCCCTGCCGGCGTCCCACGGCACGCAGGTCGTGCAGCAGCTGCTCGATCTCCAGGTGCACCTGCTGCGTCTGGCTAATGACCAACGCTTGGGCGGCCAGCAACGGACGCACCTCCGCCTCGCCGCCGCCGTTCTCGGCCCAGGTCTCCGCAGCGATCGTCGATACGATCGTGTCGAGCAAACCGTCGACGGGACCTCCGTACCGACCAGCTCGCAGCGAACGCTCCACCGCCAGGAAGTCGCCGATCGGATAGACCCGTGTCACGAGTTTGGTCTCGGCCTCTTCCTCGGTGGTGATTACGAGCAGCTCGTTGCGGAAGCACCACGAGAGCTCAAGCTGGGCGAGCCCCTCCTCCAGGAACGCCCGCAGGGTCACCTCACGCATCGACGTGGTGAGCGGCTCGTCGGCCCCGATGCCGAGGTCGTCGAGGGCCGTCTCGTCGATCATCACACGTACGCCGAGCTGGCGCGACAGCGACGCCGCCACATGCTCGAGCGGCGTGTCGTTGACTTCCACCGTGACCCGTTCGGCCAGCAACTGGTGCAGCCCGCTCCAGTCGACATCGGAGGCCGCGGGGGTCGGCGCCTCTGCCCAGAGCGAGGTCGGCGGCGTTCCCATCAGTGCTAGCGCCATTGCGGTCAGCAGGTTAGCGTAAGGTTTCATGTTGCGCCGGCTACAAGGTAGGAGAAAGAGGGTGGGCAGTGCTGCAGTGAGGCGGCTAGGGCGTGTGGTCGGTTCGCCGCGTGGCGAACAAACTATTGCCGCGACGCAATAGTCCGACCGGTTCCGGTAGAATACCCCACGCGTCGACGCTTTTCCCACCGACCTCCCGCTCCGGAGCGACCGCCTTGACCCGCACCCGCCCTCGTACTGTGTGTCTCCCGCTGCTCTGCGCAGCCGCCGCCTGGCTGGCGGCCGCGCCGGCCCCGTCCGTGGAGCTGCCGATGAAGCGGGTTGTGGCGTTCAACTCGGGCGTGGCGTTCTTCGAGTACGCAGGGACCGTCACCGGCGACCAGACCATGACGCTGTCGTTCGACGCCCGCGACATCAACGACGTGCTCAAGAGCCTGGTGCTGCTGGACCTGGACGGCGGCCACGCGTCGGCCGTCACGTACGACAACCGCGAGCCGATCGCCCGCTCGCTCGAGGCGCTGAGCGTCGACCTCCGCGCAAACGCGGGGCTGGCGGACCTGCTGCGTCAGCTGCGTGGCCACATCATCCAGCTCGCCGACGAGAAGCAGACCCGCGGACGCATCGTCAGCGTCGAGCGTCGCCGCGTGCCCGGCGGCGACGAGCCGCTTGAGCAGGACGTCCTGCTGCTGAGCGTCAAGGGCGTTTTGCGGACCTATGCCGTCGAGGGTCTGCCGGGGCTGCGGCTGGCGGACGAGCAGCTCAACGCCGACTTCCAGCGCGCGCTCGAGCTGCTCGCGATGCGCAGCAGCTCGGAGACCAAGCAGGTGACCATCGACTTCCGCGGCGAGGGCGAGCGTCGCGTGCGGGTTGGTTTGATCCAGGAGTTCCCCGTCTGGAAAACCAGCTACCGCCTGGTGCTGGACGACGACGACAAGCCGCTGCTGCAGGGCTGGGCGATGGTGGAGAACACCAGCAACGCCAAGTGGGAAGGCGTCGACCTGGCGCTGGTCAGCGGGCGGCCGATCTCTTTCCAGATGGACTTGTACGAGCCGCTCTACGTCCGTCGCCCTATGGTCAAGGCCGAGCAGTTCGCCGGGCTCGTCCCGCGCGTGCACCAGGGCGCGTTCGACTCCGACCCGTTCGCCGACGCCGACGCCGACCCCTTTGACGCCCGTCAGCTCGACATGCCGGCGAGACAGCGGGGCGGCGGAGGATTCGGTGGCGGCGGGTTTGGTGGCGGGGGCGGCGCCTTCGGGGGCAGCGCCGGGGTCAACCTGCCCGAGGAACGGGACCTGTCACGCGGCATGCAGTCCTCCCAGCAGACCGCCGCTGTCGGCGGCGAGGTTGGAGAGTTGTTCCGCTACCAGATCGCGACGCCGGTCACCCTCGATCCGGAGCACTCGACGATGCTGCCGATCGTCAACAGCCAGGTCCAGGGGGAGCGGCTATCGATCTACAACGCCGCCGTGCACAGCGTGCACCCGCTCCGCGGGCTGCGGCTGACCAACTCGACCGACCTGCACCTGGCGGCCGGTCCGATCACGGTGTTCGACGGCGGCGAGTACGCGGGCGACGCGCGGCTGGGCGACGTGCCTGCCGGCGAGCAGCGGCTGCTAAGCTACGCGGTTGACCAGGAGTGCGAGGTGACCACCCGCCAGCTCGACGCGGTCCAAACGTTGGTCGACGCCCGCATCGTGGGCGGGGCGATCGTGCTGAAGCACCGCACGGCCCGCGACCACGTCTACGCGGTGAAGAACGCCGCCGACAAGCCGCGGACCGTGCTGATCGAGCACCCCGTCGACCCGCTGTGGGAGGTGACCATGCCGGCCAAGGCGGCGGAGACCACCCGCGACTGGCGACGCTTCGAGCTGTCGGTCCCCGCGGGCGAGACCGACACCCTGCGGGTCGGTGAACGGAGCGTCAGCGAGCACTCGGTGGCGTTGTCGTCGATCAACGATCGGCTGCTTGCAACCCTGTTGGCCGACGACGCGGTAGGTCACGAAGTCAAGCAAACGCTACGCGAGTTTGCCCAGCGTCGGCGCGAGCTCGCCGCGGCCCAGGCCGCGTTGGCGGCCACCACCGGCCGTCTGACCAACATCGCTTTGGAGCACAACCGCATCCGCAAGAACATGCAGACGCTCGACAAGACCAGCCAGCTCTACCGCCGGTACGAGGAGAAGCTGGGCGCCCAGGAGACCGAGATCGAGCGGCTGCAAACCACCTCCCGCGAGCAGCAATCGCGGATCAACGAGTTGAAGCAGCAGCCGAACTGAGCGGCCCCGCCGCTACAGCGTGAACCGGCTGACCTTGCTCTCCAGCCGCTCGGAGGTCTGCTGCAGGCTCTCGCACCGCGCGGAGATCAGGCGGCTCCCCTCGGACGACTCCTCGGACGCCTGGGCGACGCTCTCCGTGGCGGCGGACACCTCGCCGGCCATCTGGTTCTGCTGCTCCGCCAGAGTCGAGACCTGCTCGATCTGCCCGTGCAGGCTCTGGATCCCTTCGATGATGCGGGCGAGCTGCTCGGCCACGGCGCGGCTGTGCGACACGCTGTCGGCCACCGCGCGGGACGAGGCCTCGAGCATGCCGCCGATGGTGGCGGCCGACTGGTTGCAGCGCTGGGCCAGCAGCTTGACCTCCTCCGCCACTACGGCGAAGCCCTTGCCGGCGTCGCCGGCGCGGGCCGCCTCGATGGTGGCGTTGAGCGCCAGCAGGCTGGTCTGGTCGGCGTTCTCGACTATCTCGGCCAGGCCGACCTGGATCCGCGCGGCCTCGGCCTCGAGCTGCGCCATCGACTCGTTGGAGGCCCGCACGGTCGCCTCTCCGGCCGCGGCGACCTCGCCCGACTCGACCGCCGACCGGACGAGCTGCTGGGTGTTGGCGCGGACCTGCTCGATGCTCTGCAGCAGGCCGCGGGTGGTGTCTCGGATCATCTCGACCGCGGCCCGCTGGCCGTCCATGCGGCTCGAGACCCGTTGCGACTCGGCGCCCGCCTCGGCGGTCTCGCTGCGCACGACGCCCGCCTCGACGGTGATGTCGGAGATCAGCCCGCGGAGCTCGCCGAACATCGAGTCGACCGCGTCGCGGAGGTCGCAGAGCTGGACGATCTCCTGGTCGTCGCCGGCGGCGGTGGTCAGGTCGCCGGCCGCGCCCCGGTTGAGCCGGGCGCGGAGCTGGGCCACGTCGTTGTGCAGGGCGTCGGTGGTCTGCTGCATCCGCGCCGACGCGACGGCGCCGTCCCGCATGACGCGCAGGTTCTGGGCGGTGACCAGCAGCAGCACGGCGTCCTCGAAGACCACCCAGCAGGCGTGCTCGATCGCCAGCCACAGCGACGGCGAGCCGATCCCGAAGATCGAGAACGGCATCAGCAACCCGCGGCCGACGTGGTCCACGGCCGCCACCAAGGTGGCGATCAGAATAGTCCAGGGGTCGCGGTAAGCGGCCAGGAACGCCAGCGAGACAAACACGTGGAAGTGGGCCTCGCTGCGGCCGCCCATCAGGTGGATCAGCAGCGCCGAGACCATCAGCTGGCTGGCGGCGAACACGTACCGCGTCAGCCGCTGGCCGGGGCGTAGGAAGCCGAGCGTCGCGGGCCCCAGCGTGATCAGACCGCCCAGGATCAACGCGGTCCACACGTGCGTGTGCACCCAGGACTGCGCGCCCTGCCACGCGTGCGACGAGTAGTAGAACGCCGTGGCGATCAGGCCCGCGTACTGCAGCACCATCAGCCAGGAGAACAGCCGGTCGGCGTCGCGACGGCAGCCGTTGAGTTGTTGGTCGTAGAGGCTCTGCTCGAGGTCGTTCATATCTCTTTAGCTCTGCCAGCAAGTCGTTGTAGTTGCGGCGCACTACCGCGGGTCCCTAGCCCTCCAAGCGGCATCCGAAGACAGGAAAGGTGTGCACACCGGTCGGCGGGTCACCGGACTCCGAGAGCAGCCGATCGACGGTCTGCCGGCCCTCGTTGGCGCCCTCGTGGCCCCGTCCGGCCGTGATGCCGCCCGAGAAGCGCAGGCGGCCGTTTGCGTCGTATACCAGGCACTGGCCCGAGGTCGCTGCGTCGAAGCTCCGGCAGACCTTTCCGCCGGGGTCCCACGCGGCGTCGAGCAGCGGGTGCTGCTGGACCATGTCGACGGTTGGGCTCGCCCGCCACTCGGCGTCCGCCCCCTCGGGCTGCCAGAACACGACCGTGGCGCGCAGCGCGTGGGCCTCGACCACGTGGGTCAGCTCGGCGATGCTCGCCCGCGTGCACGAGCAGCGGGGGTGCGCAAACAGCAACACACGCGCCCGGCCCGCGGCCCCCTCAAGCGTGCCATCGCGCCAGGTCTGCGGTCCGTCGGCGAGCTCCCCCGCCCGGGCGCCGTAGGTGTGGAGGTACCCGAACCCAATCAGCACGAGGGAGGCCCAGGCGCCGACGATCAGCACTTCGTTTCGTTTTCTCGCGGCACGCTGCTTCACGCGACCTATTCTCGACCGAGGAGTCTTCTTTCTCGCCCCGGTTTACTGCTGGCGACACGCCGTCCGGGGTCCTGGCCCGCACTCTCTGGCGGGGCCTAGACAAAATTAGGTCACCCACATCGCCGTGGTGGTTTCTGCTCGGCAGAAAGCTGCAGCCTGCCGCAAACCGCCGGTTGCCTGAGTCGGGCGGCGGAACAGCCGGTCCAGCCCGCGCGAAGCGCAGCAGAAAAGGCGCCCGCCCGCCGGGGTCCGGGGAAACTCGGACCGCCGGCAGACGGGGCGCCACCCAACTCATCTCAACAGGCGCCGCGCGTCACCGCCAGGTGAGCACGCGGAACACCCCATCGCCGTTGCGGATCCGCTCGGGCATGCTAAGCAACCGGTCGCGGTAGACGCTCAGCAGCACGGCCGCCGTGAAGAACGACGCCCCGCCAACCATCATGTACACCGCGACGCTCTGCAGCCGGTCCGGCACGTCGATCAGCATCACCAGGCTCACCAGGTACGCGGCGAGCGACGCGGCGCCGACCAGTGTGGTCGAGCGGACGCGGCACAACACGCCGGCGCCCAGCAGCCCGAGGCCGACCCCCAGCACGCCGATCTCGTGGATCATCACCCACGCCCAGTGCGCGTGCTCGGCGTCAAACCGGTTGGAAATCAGCCCAAACACCAGCGGCCCCGCGGCGAGCACGCTCCCCGCGAACAGGTTGAACGTCACCGCGCCGCTGGGGCTGTCGGTCTCGCGGCGCCAGCCGAGGTGGCCCGCCACCAGCAGCAGCCCGCCGCAGGCGGCCAGCAGCAGCTCGACCCGCTGGCCGAACGTCAGCAGCGAGAGCGAGTTGACCACCAGCACGCCGAACAACGCGTGGCAGCCCGCCAGCGTGAACAACGCCCGACGCGGCGCCGACGTGCGGGCCATCGCCCCGGCGAGCACCGCCACGGCGGACTGGCCAACCATCAGCCCGGCCAGCTCCCACACGGTCTCGCCGGCGGCGAGGCGGTTGAACGTGAGCAGCACCCCCGCCACGCCGCCCAGGCCGGTCAGCAGGTAGCCGATAAGCTCGAGGCCCGAGTGCGAAGAGGGCTTGCCGTCGGCCGGCGCGGCGCTCAGCAGCCGCCCGCCCGCCAGGCAGACCAGCCCCATCACGCTGCCGGCCAGCATCGGCGCGTAGGTCACCAGACCCGCTACCAGCAGCCACTGCCAGGCCGCGGCCCACGCCGACACCGCCGCGATTGCAGGCGCAACTGCGTTGCCGCGTCGCCGGTCGTCGCGGGCCATCGAGGCGAGCGCGAACAGCCCGGCGGTTTCCGCGAAGAACAATCCGATCATCAGTCGCGACCCGGCCGCGGCGCCCGCCGGCAGCAGACCCAGCACGACCGCTGAGGCCAGAACCAGCAGCGTCGCGCCGGCCACCTGCGCCGCCTGCCGCCACGCGGACCGCGCGTAGGCGTCGGTTGCTCGGCCGGCGGCAAGGTGCACCGCCACCGGCGCCGCCGCCAGCAGGGCCAGCATCGTAGCCATGGTCCCGACGCCCGCCAGCATCAGCCCGCCGGCGCCAGCCAGCACCGCGGCGACGGCCGCCGTCTCGAGCGCGAAGGACGCGCCGGCGTGACGGCCCCGTTTGAACTGCATCACCCAGGTGGCGGTCGACGTGCCCGCCACGGCCAGCATTGCGCCGACGTACCAGGCGTCGATCTCGAACGCCGGCAGCACGCCCGGCTGGAACACGCCCCGCACAAACTGCGCGGCGCCCAGCAGCAGCGCGGCCAGCGAGAACAGGTTGGCCATCACGCCGGTCGCGGCGCCGATCTGGTCCACCGCGGCGCCGGCGTTCGGCTCGGCGTCGGGGTCAGCGTCGGCGCGACGCAGCCGCAGCGCGGCGCCGGTCGCGGCGTTGGCCGCCAAAGCGGTCGACGCCAGCACCACCACCAGCAGCTGCTCGGTGAGCGGCTGGGCGACCAGGTCCAATGCGATCACCTCGCACCACAGCAACGCCACGATCCCCGAGTACGCGTAGCGGGCGCCGCCCTGATGGTTGAACAGCGAGTAGAAGTAGGTGTAGGCGCCGACCAGCGCCAGCCCCAACGCCATCAGCTTGACCTTCGCCACCGCCGCCACGTCGGGCGCCTCGAACAGGCCGAGCTCGGCGAACACCGGGTCGTAGAGCCGGCCGACGAGCCGACCCACCAGCAGCACCGCCAGCCCAACCGCCATCACCACGTGCCCGGACTGGAAGAACGCCAGGCCGAAGCGCTGGCGGCTAAAGGGCCCGTCGCCGGGGGCGAAAAGCCGCTCGGCGTGCACGCACGCCACGCCGATCACCACCAGCAGCGCCGACGGCGAGATGATCTCCCACAGGCGGTCGACCCGCTGGTCCGCTAGGAACAGCAGGCCGGTCATCGTCACGCCGCCCACCAGCGCGTACACGAACGCCGGGTCCTTCAGCAGCCTGGCGATGCCGGCGTACAGCGCGCAGATGGCCAAAGCGGGCGCCCACAGGTGGCCCCCGTCCTTCAGCGTGATCAGGCCCTGCGCGTCGTAGAACCAGAGGTTGAGCGGCATCACCAGGCAGGCCAGCAGCGTCACCGCCCGGCCCGCGGTTTGGTAGGGCGTGCGCAGCACGACCGCGGCGCCAGCGGCCAGGGCGGCCAGGTTCGCGCCGCCCAGCAGCGAGGCCACCACCAGCTTGTTCTCGAACACGCCGACCGACCACAGCCAAACCACCAGGCCGATCACCAGCAGGCCGCCGCCGCAGCTCATCAGCGCGTACAGGCTGCGTGGGTCGAGCAGCATCTCGGCCCAGCCCCGTTTGACGGGCGCCTCCTTCGGCGCCTGCGGCGTGGACGGCGGAGGCGGCTCGTACGGACGCCCAGCGCGGGCCGCTGTGATCCTCCGCTCCACATCCCCCACCATCAGCCCGGCGGCGCCCGGCGAGATCCGCTTCGCCCCGTGCTGGCGGCGGATCTCCCGTTTGAGGAACGAGAGCACCTGAAGCTGGGCGACAACCTCTGGGCCGCGGTTCGTGGCGGGGCCTTCGATCGACAGCAGCTCGCTGTAGTCGGTCGTTGGGTCGAGCCTCTGACGCCAGGCGTCGTAATCCTCGCGGACCAGCTGCAGTTGCTGTTCGTCCAGCAGCCCGTCCTCACGCCAGGCTGCAAATCTCTCTTCCGCGGCGTCGATTGCCGACAGCAGGTCGGCGGCGTTCGCACTCATGATGGTTCCCCTCAAGCAATGAAATGGAGTTGGGCCGCCCGCCGCCTGCTCCGGCAACTTTCCGCGCGAGCAGCGTGGGCACTCGCGTGCAAAGCAATGCCGGCGCCAACCGGCCAGCCCAGCTGCAAACGCCTGATACCGTGATACTTACGGCCGAAGCCGAAAACTTAGCTCTTCAGGTGACCGCACCCCGCGTGTACAACGGATGAATGCAGGCAGACATTCAATGACACCCCGACCCTCCTCGCCATGCCCTTCCTGTCCGCCGATGAACGCCAGTTCCTGGAACCCCTCGCCCGCCTGGCGTACTGCAACCCGTTTACTCCCGAGCGGCTCGAGCTCGAGCAGGCGGCGCTGGGCGACCAGTACGAGGTCGAGGAGCATGTCGCCTGGAGCCGCACCGCTCCCGAGCACACCGAGCGGCCGAATGTTGCGCGGCTGACAAAGCGCGCCGACGAGCTCTCCACCGCGCTCCGCGGCCGCCTGGCGGACGGCCGGTCGGCTACTTCCGACGAGCTGCGGCTGTACGAGGACCTGGTGATCTACGCGCTGTACTACCGCTGGATCGCCACGCTCTCGCCCGCCGGTGTCGGCGGTCACAAGTCGGCGGTGGCGTCGGCCTGGGAATCGTTCAGCAAGGAGTACCAGCACTTCCACCGCGTGCCCGGCCTGCCGGCGCCCGAGTCGACTCCCGAGCACCTGTTCGCGTGCCTGCTGCAGGTGCGGCGGGCGTTCCGCGGCATCTTCGACTGCATCCTGGGCGGGTCGATGCCGGCGGCGCGGCTGCGCGCGATGGTGTGGCAGTCGATCTTCACGCACGACATGCGCCGCTACCGCCGCGTGCTTTACGACCGCATGGCCGACCTGTCGACGCTGGTCACCGGGCCTTCGGGGACCGGCAAGGAGCTGGTCGCACGGGCGATCGCGCAGTCGCAGTTTGTCGCCTTCGACCCCAAGACACGCAGCCTGCGTGGCAAGCCGGACCAAGGGTTTGTGGCGCTCAACCTGTCGGCCTTATCGCCGACGCTGATCGAGTCGGAGCTGTTCGGCCACTGCCGCGGCGCGTTCACCGGCGCCGCCGGCGAGCGTTCGGGCTGGCTGGAGGGCTGCCCGCCGCACGGCGCCGTATTCCTCGATGAGATCGGCGAGCTCGACCCGGCCGTGCAGGTCAAGCTGCTCCGCGTGCTGCAGAACCGCACCTTCTGCCGGCTGGGCGAGTCGGCCGAGCGGACCTTCGTCGGCAAGGTGATCGCCGCGACCAACCGCGACCTGGCGGCGGAGATGCACGCCGGCAGGTTCCGGCAGGACCTGTACTACCGCCTGTGCTCGGACCGCATCGAGACGCCGTCGCTCCGCGAGCAGGTGAACGACCGGCCCGAGGCGCTGGCCAGCCTCGTGACGCTGATCTCCGAGCGGGTCGCCGGCCCCGAGGCGGAGCAGCTCGCCGCGGAGGTGCAGCAGTGGATCGCGGACCACCTGCCGCCCGACTACCCGTGGCCGGGCAACATCCGCGAGCTGGAGCAGTGCGTCCGCAACGTGCTTGTCCGGCGGGAGTATGCCCCACGCCCCAACCACCAGACGCGCAGGCCCGAGCTGCCGGGGTGGCTGGCCGGCGCCGACGCCGGCGAGCTGACCGCCGACGAGCTGCTCCGCCGCTACTGCACTGCGGTCTACGCGCGTCTCGACAACTACGAGCAAACCGCCAAACGGCTCGGCCTCGACCGCCGCACCGTGCGGAGCAAGATCGACCAGGACCTGCTAGCAGAGCTTCGGGCCGGCGCGGGCGACTGACCGCGCCGTCACAGCCGGCAACACCAGCACATCCCCACGTCTGGCCTACGGGTTGTGGCCATCGTTGCACCGCTAGCTCATACTGACGGGAGTCCCTCCGACTCCCCCCTCCTTAGTCCCACCGCATGGACCGCCCCCCCATTCATCTCCGCGTGCTCGACGGGCTGCGCGAGGCCGGCGCCCGCGTGGTCGACGTGCGCGAGTGGGTCGCCGAGAAGTGGGACCACGCGTTCGGCACGTTCTTTGATTCGCTGCTCGGCGTGTTCGACAGCTTTGAGTCGCTCGAGTCAGGCGTGGCGCGGCTGGTGCAGATCGTGTTCTGGCCGATCACCGCGACCGCACGCCTGCTGAGGATCGACCGACTACTGGGGTTCTTGATCCATCTTCCGGCGCTGATCGCCTGGGGCGTCTTCGCCGGGCTGATGCGCGCCGCCGAACTGGTGCACATGGACGGTGTGCTGCAGCGGGTCGCCGATTTCATGTACTGGCTGACCACGCCGGTGCGGGCGGTCTTCTCGTTCGTGCACGCCTGGGGCGCCACCCGCAGTGCGCGCGACCTTGCGCTGGCGACCCCGGCGCTGCTGATGCTGCTGCCATTCGCGTACGTGGCGATAGCCGGCAAGGTGCAGGGCCACGGCACAATCGCCGAGCGGTACCGCGAAGCGGTCCGCGATGCCGACGAGCAGGGCGACTACGAGGTCGCCGACCTGATGCGCCGCAAGCTCGAGCAGCTTGGCGTCAGCACGAACCGCAGCGACTACATCGCCGCCGCCCGGCTGGAAGAGCAGGGCGACATGGCCGGCGCCTACCAGAAGATGAAGGGCCTGGCGCCCGCCGACGCGCCCGGGTTCATGCCCGCCCAATACTGGATCGTTCAGAAGCTGCTCGCCAACGAACTCACCAAGGCCGAGGAACCGGAGCTCGCCGACCCCAATCGGCGGCTGGAACTGGCGCTCGAGCGGCTGAATCAGGTCTCCGCCGCGACCGGCCAGAGCGAGGCCCTCGCCCTCACGCGGGCGTACATCCTGGTTGAGCAGGGTCACCCAGACCAGGCGCTCGAGGCAATCGGATCGTACGGTTCGGCGTCATTCCCGGCCGCGGCGATGCGGCTACGCATCCTGGCCAAGTCTGGCCGGCAGCGGGACGCGACCGAGCAGGCGCGGCTGGTGCTCCGGCTGTTCGATGAGCACCAACCGGCCGAGCCCTCCGCGGACGACCATCGCTCCCGGGCGCTGGCCGCGGCCGTTGCTGGGGAAGACCAGCACGCCGAGCAGGCTCTGCTGGATCTGGTCGCTATCGAGCCCGATGACCCGCAGGCGCGCCAGCAGCTTAGCGTGGTCAGTATGCGGCTTGCCCAGCGCACGCTGGGGTCCGACTCGTTCAACGGCCGGCGGCTCGCTGAGCGGGTGGTCCGCGCTCAGCGTCTGGGCGCCCCGCCCGAGGCGGTCGCCTCGGCGCTGCAGTCGATCGTCGCTCAGCGGCGGCGGTCCGACGCGCACCGCGAGGCGTGGAACGAGCTGCTGGCCGCCCCCGATGCGGGCGCCGAGCTGATCCACGCCGCCGGCACCATCGCCGCGTCGGCCGGCGAGATCACCCAGGCCCGCAAGGCGTTCCGCCAGCTCACCGACGCGGGCGACGCCCCGCCGGTGGTGTGGAACAACCTGGCCTGGGCCTTGTCCCAGGAGCCCCGCCCCGAGTACGCCGAGGCGCTGGTGGCGGTCAACCACGCCCTGGCGGCCGAGCCCAACAACCCCCGCTTCCGCGAGACCCGCGGGCAGGCCTACCTGCACCTCAAGCGTTGGCGCGAAGCGCTCGACGACCTTGAGCACTCGCTGAACGCGATGCCGGACTCTCCGGGCGTGCACGCCGGCCTTGCGACCGCCTACGAGGCGGTCGGCGAGACGCAGCTTGCCGATATCCACCGCCTGCACGGCGCCAAGTAACCACTCCTTCCTCCTCCGCACTCCACTCCGCCATGCGCCCTCTTAGCCGAGCCAGCCTCTTAACCCTCCTTGTCGTCGCCGCTTCGGCCGCGTTCCCACTCCAGGCGAATGCGGCACTTCAACCCGACGAGGTCGCCGTGATCGTCGCCCGGGGGAACCGGGAGTCCGAGGGACTGGCCAAGTACTACTGCCGCGAGCGTGGGGTGCCGGCCGCCAACCTCTGTGAGGTCGACGTCCCCTCGACCGAGGCGATGGAGCGTGAGCACTGGCGGTGGGCCGTGCGGCCTGAGATCCAGAAGTGGCTCAAGGAGAACGACCCGGATCGCAAGATCCGCTGCCTGGTTACGACCTGGGGCGTGCCGCTGAAGGTCAAGCCCGCCAAGCCGGACGAGGCGGCCGCGCGGTACCTGGCGCACCTGCAAGGCGAGCGCGCCGGACGCATCGAGAAGCTGAACGAGGTCGCCGCCGAGCTCGACAAGCTCGGCGCCGACCCGTCGCAGGACGGCGGCGCCTCCGCGCTGCTCGAGGGGATGGGCGGCGGCGACTCGCTGAAGCAGCTCGAGCAGCGGCTCGAGGCGTCGCTCCAGGCGGCCCAGGCGCGGCTGGCCGGCCAGACGGGCGAGGCGGGCGTCGCCGACAAGACGAAGCTGCAGCAGCTCGCCGCGCTGACCGCCGGCGCCGGTGTGCTGTTGCAGAGCATGGGCCAACAGCTACAGCAGCTGGCGCAGGGAGATCAGACGCCGCCGCTGCAGGCGGTACAGCAGTTCAACCTGCTGCGGGGCAGGGCGTCCGGCTTCGCCGAGATCAAGACGCTGCTCGACCAGCGGGCCCCGAGCTACGAACGCGACGAGCTGGCCCTGACGGTCGTGCAGCAGAACACCGGCCTGCTGGGCGCGGTCAAGTGGCTCGACGAGGCGATCAGCACAGCGGAGAAAAACGAAACGGGCTCGTCGCTGGACAGCGAGCTGAGCCTGATCTACTGGCCCGAAGACTACCAGCTGCTGCGCTGGCAGCCCAACTACCTCCGCACGACGTTCGACGGGTCGCAGCTCCGCGAGACCTTCCCCACGATGATGGTCGCCCGGCTCGACGGCCCCGACCTGAAGACCGCCAAGCGGCTGATCGACGACGCGATCGCCGTTGAGAAGGCGGGCGGCCTGCAGGGCAAGGCGTACTTCGACGCGCGGGGCCTGGCCGAACGGGAAGGGCCGCCGCTAGAGACCGGCAGCTACCCGGACTACGACCGCGCGCTGCTGGTCACCGCCGAGGGGATGAAGACCGTCACCAACGAAGCGGGCGAGCCGAGATTCGAGGTCGTGCTGAACGAAGCGCCAGAGCTGTTCGGCCCCGGCGACTGCCCCGACGCTGCGCTGTACTGCGGCTGGTACAGCCTGGGGAAGTACGTCGACGCGTTCGATTGGCGGAAGGGCGCAGTCGCGTACCACCTCGCGTCCGCGGAGGCCCGCACTCTGCATGAAGAGAATGCGAAAACGTGGTGCAAGAGCTTGCTTGAGGATGGCGTCTGCGCTACGGTGGGTCCTGTCTACGAACCCTACCTGGTCGCCTTCCCCCGCCCGAACGAGTTCTTCGCCCTGTTGACCAAGAGCGACCTGACGCTGGTCGAGGTCTACTACCGGACGAAGCCGTTCAACAGCTGGATGATGGTGCTGGTGGGGGACCCGTTGTATCAGGCGCAACCTCCGAGGTAATCACTCGCACGCTTTCGTTCGTGCTGCGGCCGTATCGAGAGCAATTGAGCTGATCTACCGAATAGAGACTGGTCTACCACTCGCAATGAAATCTACACTCGCCTGCGCCACTGCGGCCTTCGCTCTGGTACTTGCCGGATTGGCTACGCCCGCAAGTGCAATCTTGGTTGTCGACTTCCGGAATCCGACAGGTGACGACTCAGGCACCTTGGGGGAGTTAATGGACCTAGAGTCTAGCGGTACTTTTTTGGTGCCTGATGGCAGTGGACTAACTGTCACTATCGAGAGCATCTCAGTCGTCGAAGGTGCGTCACGTGTGAACGGGAATAACTCTAGCTTTGGGGTCGAGAGCTTAGATCGAGCAGAGGACGATTCCGATCAATTCGATTCCTCACTGCTAGAATCACTCACACTTTCATTCAATCGCGCGGTGAGTATCTCGCGTCTGGACTTCGTTGGCTTTTCTGGGAGCGACTCATTCGACTTCTACGGCACGTCCATCGACGTGAATGACCTTATCGGCGACCAGGAGTATGATCTGTCCTCGATGCCGATGGTGCTCGCCGCGAACCAGGCGTTCACCATGAAAGCCACGACTGGCAGCGTTGGCTTACAGGACATCACCCTCGCCGCCATCCCCGAGCCAACCGCGTTCCTGTTCGGCGCCCTCGTCGCCGGCTGCGTCGGGATGGCAGCCACCCGCCAGAGACCCGCACGGTCGTCCGCAACAGCGTCGGCGGAGCCGCTCTCGTAGCCTTCCGGACGACGCTGGCAGTGCTGAATAGGCCGGATTTTCGCAGAATCCTGCCTTTCTTGTCTTGCGTCGTCCAACCCGCCAAGCGAATATGAAGTCACTCTGTATGCCTTCCGCGCGGGCCCTCCAGCCCAGGCATTCGGTTTCCAGAACCGCCTACCTCGATAAGACCACTCTGTAATGAATAAGTTCCTGCTTGGCTTCGTCGCGGCGCCGCTGCTTGCTGCCCAGGTCGCCCACGCCGACCTGGTGCCGTTCTCGCTGACATCCGGTGGGACCGTATCGGGCGCTTCCTACACGAAGACCGAATCGCACAGCTCTGGCGGCGTCTCGTTCGACGCGACGCTGACCGTGCTGGGATCGAACTCGATCGACCAGAAACCCGGCGGCGCGATCGCGGGCCTGGGGATCGTGGGTAACGGCCCCAACGCGGTGTCGAACGGCGAGGCCCTCTACTTCACCATGACGGTGTCGAACATCGTCGGGGGCGACGTGTTCTTCGACGGGTTCTCACAGATCGACCTCGATGTTTCCACTGGGACTGGCGCGCTGAGCAACGACTTCAGCTTCGGCAGCACCGGCGATAACTTCCACACCATCACGACCGCATCGGACGTGGTGAGCATGAGCGGCGCCCCGCCGCAGAGCTTCTTCGCGATCGCCGCTCCGAACGAAGGTGCGGGCAGCGCGTTCCGCGTGCGGAGCATCACGGGCTCGTTCAGCGTGCTCAACATTGCCGCCGTGCCCGAACCGACCGCGTTCCTGTTCGGCAGCCTGGTTGCCGGCGGTGTAGGGATGGTGGTCGCCCGCCGGCGTCCGGCCCGCAAAGACGCCTAACAAGGGTCCGCAACTCGAACGACCAAGGCCGCCTCAGCCCTCCGCTGAGGCGGCTTTTTTTGTACCGGTTAACAGGCCAACCCAGCCCTTCTTCGCGGTGATCACCGCAGCGGTTGGTCGCATGGATATCCGCAACGCTACGCATCGCGATGGCGGCTGAGGGTGCGGTTAATCCAACCGCCACAGGCGGCAGTGCATGCTCGCCAGATTCCGATTGGGAGGGCTGTTCCATCCAACGCCTGACGAAGGCGAAAATATCGCCCAGAACTGCGTGCAGACCGTTTGTGCGCTACGCCGCAGCTGGTTACAAAGGATAGATCGGGCGCTCCGGACAACGGCCGCCACGACCCCGCCGACGCACCTCCTGCCCCACACCTTCCGCAGCCGCCTCTATGACTTCTCTCGTGAGTTCGCAGCAGGGACAGTTTGACCCCGTGCCGAACGACCAATTCGGCCCCGGCCCGAGCTCCCAGGCCCCGCAGTCCACCGACCTGTTGGCGCTCGCGTGGCGCGGCCGGTGGCTGATCCTGCTGGGGGTGCTGATCGGCGGCACGGCGTCGTGGGTTTACCTGCAGCGGGTCACCCCGCTGTTCCTCAGCCAATCGCGGATCTACGTCGAGCGTTCGCTCCCGAACCTGCTCGGCGCCGAGTACCAGGTGGGGCGATCCAACTCGTACCTGTTCACACAGGCGGAGCTGATCCGCTCGACCGGAGTGCTGGCGGCCGTCGCGGAGAGCCCCGAGGCGGCGAGCATGGAAACCTTCCGCGGCGTCGAGAACCGCGTCGCGATGCTGTACGAGGCGTTGTCGGTCGGAGTCGGCCAGGACGACGAGATCATCAACGTCGGACTGGAGCTGCCCAACCGGTTCGAGGCCGCCCAGCTGGTGAACGCCATCGTCGACGCCTACATCACCCAGTACGCCGAGAAGCGCCGGAACGACACCGTCGAGGTGCTCAAGATCCTGCGCAGCGAGCAGGAGCGTCGCGACGCGGCCCTGGCCGAGGCCCGTCAGGACCTGACCGCCTTCCGCGAGGCCAACCCGGAGCTGTCGGTGCAGGTCGACAACCAGGACGTGGCGAGCGACCGGTTCAGCAGACTGATGAACGAGCTGAACCAGACCGAGTTGGAGCAGCTCACCGCCAAGGCGGAGTACGAGCGCGTGAAGCAGATGGCGGCGTCGCCCTCGCTGCGTCCCATGCTGCTCGACACCGCGCTGGACGCGTTCGGCAGCAAGTCCGACCTCGACCGCGACCTCGAGCGGCTCCGCAACCAGGCGCAGGACCTGGAGCTCGCTTTGATGACCGAGCAGAGCAAGTGGGGCGACGAGTACCCAACCGTCAAGTCGATCCAGCGTTCGCTTGACCAGGCCGAGCAGCGCATCGTCCAGAAAGAAGCGGACATCGCCAAGAGCAAAGAGATGGCGCTCAAGGCCTACGCCTTTGACATCAAGGAACGCTACGAGTTCCAGACCAACAAGCTGAACGAGCTGCGCAGCCGCTACCAGGAGCAGTTCGAGGAGGCCAAGGAGTCCAGCGCCAACTCGCTGAAGCTGATGTCGCTGCAGGAGGCCTACGAGCGGGCCGTGTCGCAGGCCGATGTGGTCGAGCAGCGGATCAAGGAGCTCGACCTGACCACGCAGGCCCCGGTCAACGTGAGCATCATCGAGACCGCCTCGGTCGCGCCCGACCCGAGCTACCCCAGCCGGCCGAAGTTCCTGGGCGCCGGCGTGATGCTCGGCGCGCTGTGCGGCTTCGGCATCGCCTGGCTCCGTGACATGCTCGACCACCGCCTCAAGTCGGTGGACGAGATCCAGGAGGTGCTGCAGCTGCAGGTGTTCGGCGCCATGAAGCGTCAGATGGGCCGCCTGGGACGCGAGGAGCTGGGCAAGCTGGTGCACCTCCAGCCCCGCTCAACCTCCGCCGAGGCGTTCCGCACGCTCCGCACCGCGGTCCACTTCGGCCTAGCCGGCGACGACTGCAAGGTGCTGGTCGTGACCAGCCCCTCGCCCGGCGACGGCAAGTCCGTGATCGCCAGCAACCTGGCGATCGCCACCGACCAGGCCGACCGCCGTGTGCTGCTGATCGACGCCGACATGCGTAAGCCAACCCAGCACTCGATCTTCGGCGTCGACTCGAAGCAGGGCCTGTCGACTATGCTGCGGGAGCGGCGCCCGGTAGAGGACTTCATCATCCCCAACGCGTTGGGATCGCTCGACTTCCTCCCGGCCGGCCCCTCGCCCAGCAACCCGCTGGAGCTGCTCAACAACGACTACCTGATCGAGGTGCTCGAGCGGCTCAAGGCGCGCTACGACCGCATCATCATCGACTCGCCGCCCGTGATGCCGGTGGCCGACTCGCGGGTGATCGCCGCCATGAGCGACGCCGTGCTGCTGGTGCTCCGGGCGGAGAAGTCCACCCGCAGCCTCAGCCTGGCCGCCCGCAACGAACTGTGGCGTGTCCGCACGCAGCGGCTGGGCGTGGTGGTCAACGCGGTGCCGCAGTCGCGCGGCAGCTCGTACGGCTACGGCTACGCCTACGGCGGGTACGGGGCCTACGGCGAGATCGCCTACGGGCACGAAGAAGACGCCACCCTCAGCAGCCGCAAGAAGCGGCTGATCAAGTCCCGACCGGCGCCGGCGGAGAGCGCAACGGTGGTCGAGCAGACCTGATCCGCTCGGCATGGACCCCAACGACGCGCTGCCACAGTGGCTGCCCGAACAGCGGACGAGGCTGGCGGACTCCGACTGCCGCCGGATCGTTGACGTGCACTGCCACTGCCTGCCCGGGCTGGACGACGGTCCCGACTCGCTCGAAGACTCGATGAGGCTGTTGTCCGCACTGGCGCGCGACGGCTTCACCACGATTGTTGCGACGCCGCACCAGCTCGGCCCCTACGACCGCCGCAACCCGGCCGGGCGGGTGCGTGAGCTTATCGACGAGGTAGCGTACGAGGCGGCCTGCAGGGGCATCCCAATCGAGCTGCGGCCCGGCGCCGACGTGCGGATCGACGAGCGGCTGCTCGATCTGCTCGACGCAGGCGAGCTGCTGACGGTGGCGGACCAGGGCCGGCACCTGCTGCTCGAGCTGCCGCACGAGCAGTTCCTCGACCCATCTCCTCTCTTCCTTCCGCTCGCCGAGCGGGGCGTGCAGACCGTGATGACCCACCCCGAACGACACCGCTACCTACGCCGCAACCTGAGCACCGTCGAGCGGTGGGTCGACCAGGGGGCGTTGATCCAGGTCACCGCCGGGAGCCTGGTGGGTGACTTCGGCGAGGGCGCCTACAACGCGGCCTGGGAGCTGGTGGGCTGGGGGCTGTGCCACGTGGTGGCGACCGACGCCCACGACGACCAGCGCCGCCCGCCCCGCATGAACGCCGCGATCACCGCGCTCCGTGAGCAGGCGCCCGAGTGGGCGGTGCAGCGGATGGTGCACGAGAACCCCCACCACATGCTTGTTGGCGACTGGGTCACCGCCGGACAGATCAGAGAGGACGGGTCCTAGCCCATGCCCAGACGCCACCACCAATCCATCGCGGGCGGACTGCTCGGCGTGCTCGACGAGTTCGTGCCGGCCGGCAGGCTCAGCAAGGCCCTGCTGCTGCTGATGGCCGTGCTGCTGTTCTTCGAGACCATCGCCTACGGCGCTGTCGAGGCCTGGAGCGAGCTCGCCGCGCTGACGCTGAGCGGTCTGATCGTGGCGGTACTGCTGGTGCGGCATGCGCTGGACCGTGACAGCCGCGCGCCGACCACCTGGCTGTGGGTCCCGCTTGGTCTGTTCGTCGCGCTCGCGGTGCTCCAGGCGGCGCCCCTTCCTGCAGGCTGGTCCGGCGCGCTGGCGCCAGGGACGCTGGCCCGCAAGCAGGAGCTGCTGGGGATCGGCGAGCTGGCGTCGTCATCGCTGTCGTACTACCCCCGCGAGACCTGGCGACTCGCACGCATGATGCTGGTCGGCGGCGCGCTGTTCGCCGCCGCGATCACGCTGGGCCGGGAGCGCGGCGGCGTCCGGCGGCTGCTGGCGTTGGTGTTTGTCGTGGGCGCCGGCGAGGCCGCCTTCGCAATCATCCAGATCATCGCCCAGGCCGACTGGGCCTACGAGGCCGCGGGCCGCCCGCCGCGGCCGGCCGCGACCGCCGGCACGTTCCTGAACTACAGCAACTTCAGCCAGTTCATCAACCTGGCGATCGGCGCCGGCCTGGGCCTGCTGCTCGTCCGGACCGAACACCGCAGACGGCTGACCGGCCGGAACGCCGGCTGGGAGGACTTCTGGCGCACCGAGGGTTGGATCGTCTGCGGGCTCGCGGCCTGCTGCCTGTCGGTGTTCACGTCGATGAGCCGCAACGGCGTGCTGTCGATGGTCGTCGCCGGCGGCTGCTTCCTGGTCCTGCTGCAGCGGCGCCGGTCGTCGAGCGCCCAGGCGTGGGCGCTGGTCGCAGTGCCGGTGTCGGTGTTCGTCGGTCTGTGCGTGGTGGGGTTCGACCTGGTCTACGATCGGCTGGGGACCCTTTCGGAGGGCAGGTACTTCACCGACCGCTGGCAGCTGACCCTCGACACGCTCCGCGCATGGCAGGACCACCCGGTGTGGGGCATCGGCCTCAACGCGCACGAGTACGCGTTCTCCGGCTACGACACCACCGGCGCCCTGGCCATCGCCCAGACCGCCGACAACGACTACGCCCAATTGCTGGAAGAAACCGGCGTGGTCGGCGCTGCGCTGGTCGCTGCGGCGATCGGGATCGTCGCGTGGATGATCCACAAGCTCACGACGGACCGCGCCGCCTCCGCCTCGCTGGCCGCGTTTGGGGTGGCGTACGCGCTGATCGCGGTCGCGATCCACTCCTGGTCGGACTTTGGTCAGCGGATCCCCGCGGTCTTCTCGCTTACGGCGATCCTGGTTGGCGTGCTGGTCGCGGCCGACCACCAGCGCCGCATCAGGCAATCCGATGCTTCCCCGACACCACAGCCAACGACCGGGCAGAGGAAGACCCAGGGGCTCATCGCGGCCGGCCTGCTGCTGCCCGCCTGGGGTGTGTCGCTCGCGGTCGCGTACATGGCCGCTCAGGCGGAGGAGTCGTGGGCCGGCGCGTATTACCAGGAGCGAGTAATCGCCGCGAAGGACTGGCAGGGCTCCGTCGACGAGTACCGGTTCCTGCTAGAGTCTGCCGAGTCCGCGGCCGCGCTGGAATCCAACAACGTCCGCTACGCGTACCGGCTGAACCTGTACCGCTGGCAGGCCATGCTGTGGGCGGGCGGCGGCGCCAGCCCCGACACCTCGGACCCGGAGTTCGTTAAGGTCACCGCGGCCGTGGCGGACGCGCTGGCGCGGTCGCGCGAGCTCTGCCCCACCTTCGGCCCGGCGTACACCCTCGAGGGGCAGCTGCGGTACTTCATCCTGCAGGACGCCGAAGCAGGGAGGCGTCAGATCCTGCTCGGCGCCGAGCTGGCGCCGCAGGATCCGACCGCGTTGTTCAACGCCGGGTTCGTCTACGCGCAGGAGGGCGACCTCGAGCGGGCCTACCCGCTAATGGAGCGGCTGGTAGCGCTCCGCGAGTCGTACTTCCCTCAGGCGGCGCGGGAACTGGTCGTGACGCTCGGCGCCCCCGAGTCGGCCGAGTCGCTGTGCGGCGACTCGTACAGGCGGCTCGAGGCCCTGGCCGAGCTGTACGAAGAGCAGGGTGGATCGCTGGCCGAGCGAGCCGATCCGCTGCGCACACGCGCCATCGAACAGCTCGAGGCGCGGGTCCAGAACGGCGAGGCCACGCCGGCGGAACTGGCCCGCGTGGCCCAAGCCTCGTACGATCTGGGCGACGCGACGCGGGCTATCCAGCTGCTCCGCCGAGCGCTGGCCGCCGACTACAACAACATCCCGCTCAGGATGCGGCTGGCCGGCTGGCTGAGCGACGACGGCCGGCACGACCAGGCCCTGCACGAGGCGAAGATCTGCCTGCGTCTGAAACCGGGCGACGCCCGCGCCAAGCAGCTCGTAAACCGGTTCTACGACCTCGCCAACAGCCGGCCCCAGCCCGCCAGCTAGCCGCACTCATAGCGGTTCTAGAGGGCCCTCAAGTCCGCTCTCGCGGCGTCTAGCAACTGTCGCCGGAACGGGTGCGCCTCCTCGCCACCTGCTAGCACACGCCGTGGGCGCCGGCATCGCCGGCAGCCGGCAAAGTTTCCCTAACCCACACGGTGCGCACAGTCGATACAGCCGTTACAGGCACGCGTTGCGTGCGGATAACGCCCTACCATTCATCTGCTGTGTTGACCCATGAAGCGACCCACGGCTACTGCAAGCATCCTGTTGCTGTGCTGCTGCACGGGCTGCCTTTCGGTCTGCAACAACGCGTACAGGACGCTGATCAAGGAACCCAAGGAGTTCAGCTGGCGCAAGGACCGCTGCGAGAGCCGCACCCTGTACGCCTCGTGGGCGGCCGGGGCGTGGGCCGAGCAGCGTTCCAACGGCACGCCTTGCCAGTCGGCCGACTTCGCGTTGGGCTTCCAGGACGGGTTTGTGGAGTACTGCTACGCCGGCGGCTCGGGCGAGCCGCCGCCCATCCCTCCTCGGCCCTACTGGAACTCGCTTAACCGGGTCGCCCCGCTGGACAAGAGCGCGTACGAGTGGTTCGACGGCTACCGACTTGGCGCCCGGGTCGCTCGCACGGGCGGCTACCGTGACCAGGCCGTGGTGCCGGCGTCCGCCAGCCTCTGCTCCAAGGGCGGCGGCATCCACAACGGCGAAGCCTGCCCGTGCTCTACGGGCGAGCCGGCTTACGCACCGCAGCCGGCGCCCCACGCGGAGCCCGTCCCGGCGCCCGCACCCGTTTCCGACGGGCAGGCCAAGCCGGACGACCTGATGCTTCCGGCGCTCACCGACCCGGCCCACGAGGCCGCCGGCAACGGCGCGACCGCCGCCCTCTACGAGGCGATCATGCCGGCCAAGACGTCGCCGATCGGCCCGCCGCGGCCCTCGGCGTCTCCCGTGGCCGCGCCACAGGCCGTCCCTAGCACGGCGCAGCGTCAAGCTGTGAACCCGCGGGGCGCCGCGTCGGCCCAGGCGACATCGCCACGCTTCGGTAACGAGTTCCTACGCTGATATCCAATGGCGCGCCGCCGCCACCGTCGAGGCACAACCAATATGTCCGCCGCTCCCAACCACCTCCGCCGATCGATCAGCCCAATGCGTGCGTGCATGCTGCTGGCGGGCGCCGTCTGCTTACTTCACGCGGGCTGCGCCGCGGTGACCAACCCTACGGCCAACGGCATCCCGGTCCACGCGCTGCCCGAGGAGTTGCTGGCAGAGTCGAAGGAGGGGTTCACGCCGATCGACCTGACGCTGCTCCGCGTGCCGCCGCCGGCGGTCTACCAGCTGGACGTGGGCGACACGCTCGGCGTTTACGTGGAGGGCGTGGTCGGCAACGCCGAGACGCCGCCGCCGGTTAACATACCGGACTCCACCGAGAAGGCGCCATCTATCGGCTACCCCTTCCCGGTCCGCGACGATGGCAACGTCTCCCTACCGTTGGTCGGCAACGTCCACGTGAAGGGGATGACGATCGAGCAGGCCGAGGCGGCCGTTGTCGACGCCTACCTCAGCCAGAAGATCCTCCAGCCAAACGACTACCGCATCATCGTGTCGCTCTTGCGTCCGCGCACCGTCAGGGTGGTCGTGGTCCGAGAGGACGCCCGGGCGCGGTCGGTCACCTTCCAGAACAACGCCCTGGTAGGGATCGGGGGGAACTCCACAACAATCGGCGGCGAGCAGAAGCCGTCCGGCGAGATTGTCGAGCTGCCCGCCTACCAGAACGACCTGCTCAACGCGCTGGCTCGCACCGGCGGGCTGCCAAACTCCGACAACAGCCGCGACGTGATCATCTACCGCGGCGAATGGCACGGCGACGGCATGGCCGAGGCGCCATGCCGTCCACTATGCCCCAGCGACGACCCGCTCATCGACGGGCAGCGGATCATCCGGATCCCGCTGCGGACAAAGAACTGCGAGTCCGTGCAGGTGCCGCGGGAGGACGTCGTGCTGCACGAGGGAGACATCGTGGTCGTGCGTGGCCGCGACTACGAGACCTACTACACCGGCGGCATCCTCCCGTCGGGCGAGCACCAGCTGCCCTTCAACCGGGACCTCACCGTGGTCGAAGCGGTGCTCAGGGCACGCGGTCAGCTCCTCTCCGGCGGCCTCACGACGAGCAACCTCAACGGCGGGTCCGTGCTGGCCGGCATGGGCAACCCTTCGCCGAGCCTGCTCGCAGTGCTCCGCAAGACGCCGGGGCAGCAGCAGGTGATGATCCGCATTGACCTCAACGAGGCGATCCGCGACCCGCGGCTGAACATCGTGGTGCAGGCAGAAGACGTGCTGCTGATGCAGGAGAACACCGACGAAGCGTTCGCCCGGTACTTCAAGGATCAGGTGCAGTTTGACTTCTTCTTCCGCCTGCTGAACCGCAACGACGCTCAGGGCGGCGCCAGCCTGATCGCCCCGTAGCGACAAGGCGCGGATCGGCACCGTGGGCTCAGCGTTCAGCGTAGCGACAACAAAAAAGGACGCCGTGGAATCCACGGCGTCCTTTTGTTTGTAATCGCGTTGAGCGTCGGCCGGCTACGACCCGAAGGGCGGGCGTGGCGGCGGCGAGTACGGGCTGCGGTAGGGCAGCGGCTTCTGCGGCCGGCCGGTCGCGGAGACCGGGTTGTCGATCGGCTGCGGCGAGGCGGTGACCGATCCGGTGCCCGACCCGTCCGTGTCGCGAGAGAAAGAACCACGCAGTCCGGTCGACACCGACGGGCTGCGGAAAACGTCAAGCCAGCTCGAGCTGCTGCCGGGGCGGCTGATCGAGAACGGATTGAAAAACTGGCTGCGGCCGGCGTTGTCGGCTCGGGCCTCCGCGGCGACGCCCAGCGCCAGCACAGCGGCGGCAATGAGTGCCGTGGGGAAAGTCTTCATGAAGATTACCTGAGTTGCTTCTTTTCTGCCTGTCGCTTCCGGCTGGCAAACCAGCTCTTCCGCTCTACTCTAGCCTAGTTCCGCCGCCGGGCCGCCACAAGTCCGGCGCCGGCTACCAGCAGCAGGGCCGCGGCCGGCTCGGGCACCGGCTTCGCGTTGGTGGTCTCGAAAACGTTGAAATTGTCGAAGTAGGCCGTGCCGGTCAGGCCCATGTAGTAGTCCGTGTTGTCAGCGGAAATCGCCGAGATGTTCGCGTCGGTGAACAGCGAGGTCACTCCGTCTACAAAGCCCTCGTCGAACTCGGCGCCGGTCAGCACCAGCGAACCGTCCACGGTGGCCCGGTAGGTCATCGAGTTGTAGTCGAGGATCAACTGATAGCTGTGCCACTCGTCGAAGCTGACCACGGTTCCCGTCGGGGTAAAGAAACCGCTGCCGGCTTCGCTGTACAGCACGTCGCCGGTCTGGGAGTCCACGCCCAGGTAGCCGATGCGCTTCTGCGTCGTCTCGTTGTCGTAGGCCGCCACGCCGAAGTACGGGCCGAACGGCGTCTGGGCGCCGCCGGTGGGGGCGTCCGCGAACTCAACCAGCATGTCCCACTCGATGCACACGTACGGGAAACCCGGGTCGGGGTAGCCCGACTGCTGGATCCCCCAGAACGCGTCCGGGCCGTCGCCCTTGTCCACCCGCACCGCCTGGCCGCCGTCGGCGAACACGGCCGACTGGACGGTGGCCGAGCTCCCGGCTCCGCCGCTCTTGGCCCACTGATCGGAGCCAAAACCGCCCGCGATCGAGGCAAACTGGCCGTCGAGCTGACCGGTGCCGTTGAAGGTCGTCGAATAGTCCGGGGACTCAAACCCCTCTCCGTCGACGATCGAGAATGTCGCTGCCTGAAGCGAACCAACGCTAAGCGCGACCACGACGGCCACCGGAGTGAACCAGTTGAATCCCCGAGACATTAGCGAACCCTTCTAGATGCTGAATCTTAGGTGCAATCAGGCCCGATCTGACGGTCCTGACATCGTTTTGAGGCTGCGCACGCGAATCCGCGCACTCCTCAAAACTAATCAGCACCTTCGGACTGGTCAACTGATTTCTCGGGTCGGCGCAAGCATCGCGATTCTCCCTTCGCGTAGAGCCCGCAGGCCGCTAACCTGCACCCTACGCCCCAAATGCTCGCTGCGGATTACCGCCCGAGTATACTGAGGGAATCACCTTTGACGTCAGCAGCCTAGCGCCCCGCCAGCGGCCCCCCGCTCCCAACCTCCCGCGACGAGACCCACCGTGTCGATTTGCCTAAGAGTAGTATGCGCCGTCGTCGTCTGCGGCTGCCTCGCCATCCGTGACGCGGTCGCCGCCACGACGATCGTCAACTCGGGAGGGTTCGAGGGCTACTCGCTCACAGACCTGGCCGGCCAGTCCAGCAACGCCGGCCCGTGGCTCCAGGCCCACACGCTCAGCGAGGGCGACCTCTCGACCGCGGTGGTTCAGGACTCGGTCTTCCACCCGTTCCCCGATGGCGGTTCCAAGGCGGTGCGGGTCGATCGCAAGGCGCAGGACGACGCGTACTGGGCTGTGCTGAACGAGTCCGATCCGCTCACCGACGGCGACCTGATCATCATCGAGTGGGACATGAAGGTGGAGCCGTCCGGCGTAATTGACGCGTTCGGCCCGTTCTTCGGGGTCCAGGCGATCGACGCGTCGCCATCGCCGCTGCTGCTCGGTTCTGTGGGCGTGGACTCCGCCACTGGAGAGATCCTCTACCAGGAGGCCGACACCGGAATCCTGACGCCCATCGACTCGGCGCTCGGCATCTCGGTCAACAACCAGTGGCGCCAGTTCCGTATGGCGATCGACTACACGAACCGGGCCTACCAGGTCGTCTACAACGGTCGGTTGATCCTCACCGAGCCCATTGTCGATGAGGGCGCCCTGGGATTCACCGACGCCGACATCACCGCCATCGCCGCCGGCGGCGACAGCGTCTCGCAGAACGCCGAAGGCACGGCGTACTTCGACAACTTTGTGGTCGTGAACCTGGCCCGCGTGCCGGGCGACTACGACATCGACGGCGACGTCGACGCCAACGACTACGCCGTGTGGCTCGACGAGTTTGGGAAGTCGACCATCTCGGGAACGGGGGCCGACGGCAACGGCGACGGCGTCGTCGACGCCGCCGACTACACCGTGTGGCGCGACAACTACCTCCCGGCACCGTCGGCTGGACCTTCCGCCGCGCCGGAGCCCACGGCGCTGGCCCTGCTGGGCATCGGCGTGGCGTACGCCTGCCGGCGGCGGTTCCGCTAGCCGGTCCCAGCCACCTGCCTGCACTTGAAGTCTACGCCCGCACGCGGCGCCGCCCTAACACGCCGCACAGCACGCTCACCAGCCCGCCGAACAGAAAGCCGCTGGGCTCGGGGACCGCGGCCAGCGCGGTGGAGAACCTCGCACTGACGGCACCAGCCAAGTGACGGTTGCCGTTAAAGACCGGCCCGGCGACCGAGTAGAAATCGGTGAACCCGGTAGACGGCAGGTTGACCTCACCTTCCCCATCCACCGCAACCGGCGTCGCGCTGTTCGGTACAGCCAGCGTGGGCGACACAAAGATCTCGGCGCCGCTCTGCACGTTGCTGTAGCTGATCGACGAGAAACCCAAGAAGTCGATGTCGCCTCCCGAGACGTTGTCGACGATCAGCGAGAACCGCAGGTGCTCGCCATTTGATATCAGGAAGGTTTGATCCAGCCCTCTGATGCCGAAACCGGACGTGCCAGGATCGCTGAAGCCGGTGATTGCGCTGCTTCCCTGCACGGTCAGCGTGGCGTCGAACGTCACGCCGTCGATGGCCAACCCACTCTTTGTCGACACAAACCGCGTGCCGTTGTCTTGCAGTGAGCCCGCGCTGAGCAGGAGGGGAAAACTCTCGACTAGATCTGCCCGACTAAGTCCCTGCGTGGCGAGCAGGAACGATAGCGCAACAGGAAACAGAGCTACGTGCTTCATCTCGAGGACCTGACTGAATAGATGGATAAGATCCCCCTCCTGGGTTCTCGATGAGGCTGAGCGGTCGGCCGCACAGCGGTTCCATCTAAAACAGCGGCCCGCCGCAGATCAACAATAAAGTGGCAAATAAAGGCGCATCACTACAAGAAAAGTCTAGCGACCTGCTTTCGAGAGCCTGACGCGCCGACTACTCCGCGAGCCCCAGCTCGACGACCACCGGGTAGTGGTCCGACGGGACCTGGCCGTTGATCTTGTCGGCCACCACGCGGGCCGATTTGACGCGCCACTCGGGGCTGACGAGCACCCAGTCGATGAACGGACCATCCGCGCTGCCGCGGAAGCCGTGGAAGGTGGCCGGGCGGGGGCCGCTGGCGTTCGCCAACCGCCATGCGTCACGCAGCCCGGTCTGGTCGGAGGCAAGCCGCCGCAGCGCCGCGTTCTTCGGGTCGGCATTGAGGTCGCCCATCACCACCGCCGGGGCGTGCGGCTGGTCGCGCTCGGCGAGGTGCGCGGCGATCGCGGCGGCGCTCTTCTCCCGCGACTCTTGCGACTGATGGTCCCAGTGCGTGTTAATAACGTGCACCCGCTGGCCGGAATCCTTGTCCTGCAGCTCGGCCCAGGTGTAAACGCGCGGCAGCTTGCCTCGCCACGTGATCGAACCGGGCCGCGCGGGCTGGTCGCTCAGCCAGCGCGTTCCCGAATCGATCACGTCGAAGCGCGAACGCCGCAGCAGGATGGCCGAGTGCTCGCCCTTGCGTCGCCCGTCGTCACGCCCCACGCCGACCGACTCGTACTGGGGGAGCTGCTCGCCAAGGTAGTCGAGCTGGAAAGCGAGCGCTTCTTGCACGCCCACGATGTCGGCGTCGGCGCGGCGGATCGTCTCGACCACGGCCTCGCGGCGGTTGGGCCAGGAGTGCTCGCCATCGTTTGCGGAGCCGTAACGGATGTTGAAGGTCATCGCCTTCAAGGTGGGCTCATCCGCCGCCGCGTGCAGGGAGCAGGCGGCGAACAGGGCAAACACGAAGCAGGCGGTTAGGGCGCGCATCAGCAGGGGCTCCGCGGGTTTCTCGGGGGATGAACCACGAGTCTAGCGGTGCAGCGAGCAGCTGCCAGAGTCGCACTCCGTTTTGCCCGCGATCAGGTAGCGGTGGCGGGAGATCCAGCGGTAGACGGGCCGTGCAATGAGCATCATGCCCGGCAGGTACATCACCGGCATCAGCCACCACAGGCGGCGGAGCCGGTAGGTGAGGTAGCGGAACGCCTCGGGGCCCCAGTGTCGGCGGCCCTGGCGGTCGATCAGGCACATCTCTTCCAGCAGCCGCTCCTTCGGCAGGTCGGGCCAGCGGCGGGCGACCTCGGGGTCGTGCAGCGAAATGTACGAAAGCTTGTCCTGGCAGTCCCACCACTGCAGCCGCTCAACCTGGGCGCGGCAGAAGTTGCAGTGCCCGTCGTAGATCACCACCTCCGACTCGGGGCGGTCGGCAGGCGACGGGAGCGTGCTGGCTTCCGGTTTCGCGTCCGCGGCGGGTGGGGCAGGGGGCGCCTGGAGCTCGCTCATGAAACCACAGATTTGGGAGGGGGATGGGCTACACGATTCTACCCCACGCCTTCGGACGGGCGAGCCGCTCCTGCCGGTGGCGGCGGATTGCGGCTGCCTGGGCCCCAGCTAGCGATCGATGGCTACCCTTAGCTCGGGCTCGCCAGGCGTGCCTTCTCTGTCGTCACACGCGAATGTTGTAGAAAACGGCCAGGCCGCGCGGTCCAATGGAGGGTGCTCACTTGTATACACCGCCGCCTGCCGGCGGGCGTGTCGCCCAGAGAGAGGAATGAGGCGCGGAACAAGCGGTTTGCTCGCCATTGCTCCATCGGACGCGATCGTACTGTCCGATTGGTGCGCCAGAAACGGACAAAACCCCCGACGGCCCTTACCGAGCCTTTTGACGCAATGGCCTAATTCAAAAGCACTTAGGAACTAACCGGGCGGCAATATGCTCCGAGTTTTGTCCCCTCCGCGCGTGTTCTTGGACAAAACGAATCGGACAAAACCCTGCCGGGTCGCCACCGATGGAGGGCAGATTGCGTTGCGGGCTTGCAACGGGTGTGACGTCTAGAGAGATGAGAAGCGCTCGGGCCGGGAAGAACGGTCCCGTCGGGCTCGAATAATCGTGATTATCCGGTCCCCAGCGGGGCGGCCGGGCGTTGAATACCGGTGCCCCCCACACTTCGGGCCCGTATAATCGACCGCTGGAATCGATCGCCACTAGGAGCGAAGGTCTGATGGACACTCTGCACGCCCAGGTCAAAGCCGCCCACCGCCGGCTGGTCATTGAACAGTTTGTTGGCCGGCTGGTGTGGTGCCTGTTCGGCACGCTGCTGATCGCGGCCGCGGCGATCGCCGCCCCAAAGCTGGTGGTGATGGAGGATCTGCCCTCGTACTGGGCGCAGGCCTGGCTGATCGGCGCCGGGGCAGCAGGGCTGATCGCCGCCGGGGTGTGGACCGCGGTGCGGCGGCGGAGCTCGCTCGAGGCGGCCATCGAGATCGACCGGCGGTTCGGGCTGCGCGAGCGGGTGGCGAGCAGTTTGTCGCTCCCCGAGGACGCGCTCGACACGCAGGCGGGCCGCGCGCTGGTGAACGACGCCCTGCACAGCGTCAGCCGGATCGAGGTGGGCGAGAAGTTCCACGTGCGGCCGACGCGGGCGGCCTGGCTGCCGCTGGCGCCCGCGGTGCTGGCGTTCTGCCTGATGGCGTTCGTTGGCAACAAGACGGCGCTTAGCACCACCAACCAACCGATCTCGCCCGAGGCGCAGAAAGAGCAGACCAAGAAGTCGATCGAGGACCTCCGCAAGAAGCTCGAGGAGCAGAAGAAGGACGCCGAGAAGAAGGGCCTGGAGGACAAGACCGGCGTGCTCAAACAGGTCATGGAGGGGACCAAGAACCTGGACAACAAGGACCTGTCCGACCGGAAGAAGTCGACGGTCAAGCTCAACGAGCTGTCCAAGCAGCTCGAGCAGCGGCGTCAGCAGCTGGGCGACAAGAACGCGCTGCAGAAGCAGCTCGAGTCGATGAAGGACATCGGCGCCGGCCCCGCCGAGAAGGCTGCCAAGGCGATGCAGCAGGGCGACTGGAAGAAGGCGATCGAAGAGATCAAGAAGATGCAGGACCAGCTCGCCAAGGGAGAGATGGACCCCGAGCAGGCCAAGCAGCTCGCCAAGCAGCTCGATCAGATGCAGAAGAAGCTGCAGGCCGCCGCCGACGCGCACAAGCAGAAGATGGAGGACCTCAAGAAGCAGATCGCCCAGCAGAAGCAGCAGGGCAACCAGCAGCAGGCCGCCCAGCTTCAGCAGCAGCTCAACAAGATGCAGCAGAACCAGCCGCAGATGCAGCAGCTCCAGCAGATGGCGCAGCAGATGCAGCAGGCGCAGCAGGCCATGCAGGAGGGCGACCAGCAGCAGGCCGCCCAGGCCATGCGGCAGCTCGCCCAGCAGATGCAGCAGATGCAGCAGATGGACGCCGAGATGGAGATGCTCGACGGCGCCATGCAGCAGATCGAGATCGCCAAGCAGCAGATGGGCTGCCAGCAGTGCCAGGGCATGGGCTGCGAGGCCTGCCAGGGGATGGGGCAGGGCATGGGCCAAGGGATGGGCCAGGGGCAAGGAGAGAAACCCGGCATGGGGATGGGCAAGGGGCAGGGCAGGGGCCCGCGTCCCGACGAGGAGAACCCCACTAACCTCCGCGACACGCGCGTCAAGCACGACCCCAAGAACGGCGCGTCGATCATCACCGGCGAGGTTGAGGGCCCCAACATCAAGGGCGACGTGATGCAGTCGGTCAAGGACGACCTGTCCAGCGGCGTCGCGCAAGAAGCCGAGGCGCTGAACGAAGAACGGCTACCCCGGCCGCAGCGCGACCACGCGCAGGAGTTCTTCAGCAAGATCCGCGAGGACCTGTAGCCCTCACTCCGGTGCGCCTGACAGCACACCGGTCGAGTGGCCCGCCGGGTCGGCCCTACTTATACTGAGGGTCGACACGCCCCGCTGCTGACACCTCGACCGACTCCCCCGATGGCGACCCCGGTGACACTTCCCCCCACAGGATGGTTGTGCGCGTGCATCGCGCTGCTAACACTCGCCGGCGGCGCCGCGCAGGCCGCCCCGGACGATTCCGCTGAGCCCGCCGCGGCCGAGCCCGCCGTCCGCGCCCCAGCGGATGAAGAAGTCGCCGCCGCCCGCGGGGAGCTCTCCGCGGTGCTCAACCGACTAGAACGGCGGATGGGCGCCGGCAGCCCAAACGCCGAGGCGTGGAAGCGGTACCTGCAGTGGGACGCGCTGAGCCGCTTCGCCAGCGGCGAGCCCGACGCGCAGCTAACCAACCTGCAGCTCTCGATCGACCGGCTCACGTCCGGCGAACCGGGGCTGGAGCTGGACGAGTTCCAAGGCGTCGCGACCGCGGCGCAGCGGCTGTTCGACCTGCTGCTGATCGGCACGCTGCCCGACGCCGAGTCGTTCGCCGCTACCCAGGCCACGCAGCTCGACAGCCTGCTCGCCGAGCAGCCGCAGCTGCTTGACCCGCGGGCGAGCTTCGCGGCCGAGCAGCGGCTGGACTTCTTCCGCGGCGCCCCCGGCGGCGGGCGGCGGGCGGAGCGGCTCGCACGCCGCTTCGGCGAGCCCAACCTGTTCCTGGACGCCTCGGAAGAACTGCTCGCCCGGCTGGCCCGCCGGCCCGTCCACAACGTCGGCCCGGTGCGCGAGGTGATCCTCGGCACACGCGTGACAGGCACGGGCGACACGCACGGCTCGCTGAGCGTCGCGACGGTCGCGTCCGCAGACTCGGCGCGGCTGCGGGTCTCGATGACCGGCGCCACGAGTTCCCAGACGGTCGGCGTGAACGGGCCGGCCGTGATCCACAGCGACGGCACGACCACCTTCGCCGGCAGCAAGCTGGTGGAGATCACGCGGGAGGACTTCTCCGCCGCGCGGTCCGTGTTCGACGCCACGACCCACACCTGCACCACCGGCATCTACAAGAAGGGGGGCGGCTTCGGCGAGCGGATCGTCAGGGCGGTCGCCAAGCGGCGTGTGGCCGAGCAGAAGCCGCAGGCAGACCGGATCGCCGGCGACCGCGCGGAGCTGCGGCTGCAGTCGGAGTTCGACCGGCAGGTGGAGCAGGAGCTGGGGGTCGCGCGCCGCAACTTCGAACGGGAGTTCCTCGCGCCGCTCAAGCGGCGGCACGCCGAGCCACGCCGGCTGGACTTCCGCACCAGCGATGACCGGCTGCACGTCGGCATGCTGCAGGCGACGCGCGGGCAGCTCGCCGCCCCCGACGCGCCCCCCACGGCGCCGGCGGACGACCTCTCGCTGCGGCTGCACCAGTCGGCGGCCAACAACCTGGCGTCCGCCATCCTCAGCGGCGCGACGCTGTCGCGCGACTCGGCCGACGAGCCGACGAAGCTGAACGTGCCCGTGCCGGACTGGGCCAAGAAGCTGGCCCGTCAGTCCGCGCAGGATACCGAGCAGGCGACGCCCGCTGAGTTCAAGCCGTGGCGGCTCACGTTCCGCCGCAACCGCCCGATCTCGTTCCGGTTCAGTGAGGACGAGGTCGAGGTGATCATCCACGCGGCCCGCGTCGAAGCCGGCGGCGACGAGTTCCGCGGCTGGGACATCATCCTGCTGTTCGAGCCGGCCGAGGCAGACGGCCGCACCGTGCTGGCACGGAAGGGCGAGGTGGACGCGCTGCCCACCGCGTTCGACCCGCGCCGCGGCGGCCGACTCAACTCACGGCAGGTAGGGTTCCGCAACAACCTCAAGGCGCAGCTCAACAAGCAACGCGACGGCGAGGAGGGCCTGCCCGAGATCGTCGAACTGGGGCCGATCGAGCTGCGGGACGGCCGCGGAGAACTGACGGCCAACCGGCTCAGCTCCACGGCCGGCTGGCTGGCGCTCACTTGGCTGGCCCACTGACGCCTGCTAGCCGGCGACGATGGCCGCCCGCCGCGACTCGACCAATTCCAACAACGCCTTCTGGGGGTCGGCGAACTTTTTGAGGCCTTCCTCCATGAGCGTCCGCTCCAGGTGCTCGAAGTCGACCTCGCGGTCGATCTCGGCCAGCACCTCGTCGGGCGGGAGCTGGTCTACCTTGCGGGTGAAGGTCTGGTCGCTGTTCTGCACGGCCTCGTTGGTGGCCGGCGGGTTGGTCTGGATGTCGCTGCCGGCGAGCGCGTCGACGTACTTCCAGGGCGGGTCCTCCGGCTTCTTCGTGCCGGTGCTGGCGAAGATGATCTCCTGGTCGAGCTTGGTCGGCTTGTCGGCCCAGAACTCCTGGTTCTTCTGCCACAGCCGCTTGGCGTTGACGATGCCGACCTCGCCCTGCGCGGCCGGCGAGAGTCCGGCGGCGTGCTGCTCGGTATAAACATCGATCCGCGAAACAAAGATGCTGTACACGCTCTTGAACGCGTCGAGCGAGCCCAGCCGCTGCGCGCCCCGCCAGGCGGCGTCCCGCGCCTCCTCGTACTGGCGCTCGCTGAAGATCAGCGTCACGTTGAGCGTCACGCCGGCCGCGGCCAGCTCCTCGATGGCCGCCAGCCCGGCGGGCGTGGCGGGGATCTTGATCATGCGGTTCTGGCAGCCGGCGGACCATTGCTTGCCGAGCTTGATGTAGCGGGCCGTACGCTCTTCGGTGGAGAGCGGGCAGTCGGTCGCCTCGAGCAGCGGGTCGAGCTCGAAGCTGACCCAGCCGTCGTTGCCGCGGGTCTGCTGCCAGACGGGGAGGAACTCGGCCTGGGCGTCCCGGACGATCTGGTCGGTGAGCCGCCAGGCGGCGACCTCGTCGTCCGCGTCGGCGTCGGCCAGCAGCTTGCCGAGCTGCTCGTCGAAGGCGCCGGTCTTGATGAGGGAGGAGATGATGATCGGGTTGCTCGTGGCCCCGGTCGCCCCCAGCTGACGGTTCTCCTTCACCAGTTGCGGGTCGACCGAGTCGAGCCAAAGCTTGGTGCCGGACTGGATCAGAGATTTGATGGGGGTGGTCATGCTGGCTCCCTGGAATTGATGACGGCCCGCGGGCGGTGCTGGCGCCAGGCAAGCCTTGCCGGATGCGCCGGTTGTCGCGGTTCCTCGGATTCTAGCGGTAATTCCTGAACTAGGGCCTGCCGGAGGTCGATGAACAGTCGCAGGCAGACGGAAGTATCCGCCTGCCTCTGGGGGGAAATCAGCTCCCCGCCCGCCGCTGTTCGCCAGGCCCGCCTGCGACCAGTGTAGCCGGTGCGGGGACAAGCGAGGAGGTCCGACAGGTGACCAACACCAAAGGCGTTGCAAGACTGCTTTCACTGATCTCGATGTCCCTGCTGTTGGCGGCGGGGGCGGCCCGAGCGGAAGAGACTCCGCCGCTGCCGACCGAGTTCTACGAGGAGGTGCCCCAAGGCGAGGCGCCCAGCATCGAGAGCTACGTGCACAGCGAGTCCTCGATCAGCGGGATCACCTCCGATGCGCTGAACCTCTGCAACACGCCGGCGGTCCCGGAGAGCTCCGGCACCTGGCTTCGTCGCGGGTGGTGGTCGGCCGAGATCGACGCGATCATCTGGGTCCGCAAGTGGGACCGGCAGAACGCCATCATGGGCGTCGACGACACGCCGTCGCTCCGCACGCTGCGTCTCAACCGCACGTCCCCGACGGAGGCGTCCGCCCGGCTGAACCTGACGCGGTTCCTGTTCCGCGACGCCAACAACCGCGACCACCGGTTTGAGTTCAACGTGATGGGCGGCGGCGAGCTGGTCGAGACCTGCCACCTCGACTCCGTGGACCCGAACTCCATCTCCGTGCCGTTCACCGTCGACAAGGCGGCCGACGCCAGCTTCGACGGAGCATCGAGCATGGACATCACCTACGCCAGCCGGCTGAACTCGTTCGAGCTGAACTACACGGTCACCAGCCGCATGGACCGCGACCGCATGGAGCTGCAGCCCGACGGCCGCTGGGTGCGTCGCGCCAACCCGGGCCTCACCTACCACGGCCTGGCCGGCCTGCGGTACCTGGACCTGACCGAGAACGTGTTCTGGACGGCCGACGACATCATCAATGTGTCCGGGCCGGTCGCGTTCACCGGCGAGAACGGCCTTTACAAGGTCGAGACCAGCAACGACCTCATCACCTTTCAGGTCGGCGGCGGGTGCACCTACGACGCCGACCGCTGGAGCCTGACCTGCTTCACCCGGGGCGGACTCTCGCTGAACGACGCCAAGGCGAACGCCCTCTTGAGCTACACCGACCCGGTCACCGGCGACGTCCGCACCGACGTCGGCTTCAACAACAGCGAACGCATGGGCTCCATGCCCCTGGTGCTGCAGGGCGGGATCCTGGGACGCTACCACCTGCGGCCGAACGTGAGCATCCGGGCGGGCTACGAGTTCCTGTACATAACCGCCATGGCGCTGGCGCCCCACCAGGTGAACTTCACGCCGAACGATGGCAAGGTTGGCACCACCGCCAGCCCGTTCATGCACGGCCTGACGCTGGGCGGCGAGTTCTACTGGTAGACCTCGCCGGTTAGGCTGAATTCGCAGCCGGCGCCGGGATTCGGGAGGGCGCTTGCGGCGTAGACTCCCGCGGTGGAAAGGCTTAGGCTGGTAGTCTGCATCGCCCCGCCCGTCAGGCGGGGCAGCGCCCCTACCGCCTCGCCTGGTTCCATGCCGCAAGAATCGTTTCTCGCCCGCCGCACCCTCGGAGTATCCAACTGGCTCGTCATCGCCGTTGTGACCTGCTTCGTGCTGGGCTTTATCCCGCGCGGCGTGAAGCAGTCGATCCTGACCAACAACAACAACGCGGCCGACTGGCTGCCTGCTAGCTACCCCGAGTCGAAGGACCTCATCTGGTTCCGCGACCACTTCATCAGCGCCCAGTTTGTGCTGGTGAGCTGGGACGGCTGCACCCTCGGCGACAACGACAAGCTACGGCTGCTGGCCACCAAGCTGCGCGCCGCCCGCGCGAAGGGGCAGCCGCAGTTCTCCAAGGTGATCACCGGCCCCGAGATGGTCGAGACGCTCACCCAGGAGCCCGCCCGCCTGCCGCAGCACGCGGCGGTCAAGCGGCTGGAGGGCGCGCTGATCGGCCCGGCCAAGACCGGCCCCGACGGCGAGCCCCTTCCGGACGAGCAGCGGACCACCTGCCTGATCGCCTACCTGTCGCCCTACTCACAGGACGGCAACCGCAACATGCGGGCCGCGGTCCTCGAGGTCCAGCGGATCGCCGCCGAGGAGTGCGGCATCAAGCCCGAGCAGCTTCACCTCGGCGGCCCGCCGGTCGACAACATCACGATCGACATCGAGGGCGAGAAGACGCTGCAGCGGCTCGCCATCCTCTCCGGCGTGGTGGGCCTGACCCTGGCCTACTGGTTCTTCCGCAGCGTCTCGACCACGCTGGCGGTGTTCATCGTCGCCGGCCTCAGCGCGGGCGCCAGCCTGGCGGGCGTCTACTACTACAGCGTGGTGTGGGAGCGTTGGCTGATGGGCATGGACCGGGCCCATATCGGCACCGTGGACGCCATCCTGCTCTCGATGCCCGCGGTGGTGTACGTGCTGGGACTGGCGGGCGCGATCCACCTGGTCAACTACTACCGCGACGAGCGCGATGAGCACGGCGTCCGTGGCGCCGTCGAGCGTGCGGTCCGCATCGGCTGGGGCCCCTGTGCGCTGGCGGCGTTCACCACCGCGGTCGGACTCGGCTCGCTCGCCGGCAGCGACATCATCCCGATCATGAAGTTCGGCGGGTTCACCGCGCTCGGCGTGCTGGTGACGGTCGGCATCCTGTTTACCGTGCTGCCGGTGTTCCTCCACGTGGCGCCGCCCAAACTCCGCGGCGACGACCACCCCGACGCCACCGGCCACAGCGGCGTCCTGCCGGCGTGGGCGCACCGCTATGTCGCCTTTGTCACAACCCGACACGGGCTGGTCACCACCGGCTGCCTGTTGATGATGGCCGGCCTGGCGCTCGGCCTGCCCCAGATCAAGACGTCCGTCCAGCTGCTCAAGCTGCTTGATGAGGACGTCGACCTTATCCACGACTACGCTTGGCTCGAGGAGCACCTCGGCAACCTCGTGCCGATGGAAGTCGTCGTTGCGCTGACGCCCGAGCAGCTCCGCACCGCTGATGAGAAGACCGTGAGCGACTCGGGCGAGTACCGCATGTCGATGTACGAGCGGATGCACATGGCCCAGCGGCTGGAACGCCGCGTCGAGCAGCTCGGCGAGGTGAGCCGCGCTCTCTCCGCGGCCTCCTTCGGTCCGGAAGAGTCGCAGGGCGGCGGCATCTTCAACAGCCGCGCCGTGTCCACTACTAGCCGGATCCTCGACGAGAACCGCGATCAGCTCCGCGAGTACATGCGGACCGAGATCTCGCCCGACGGCGAAGAGCCCCGCGAGCTGTGGCGGGTCAGCGCGCGGGTCGCGGCGCTTAAGGACATCGACTACGGCCAGTTTGTCGACGACCTCCGCGGCGCCGTCGAGCCGGTGCTGACCACCTACCGCCTCCGCAACCGTATCGTCAAGCAGCTGCATGACAGCGGCAAGGGGCTGCGACGGGCGAAGGTCTTCCTGGCGTACTCCGGGGGCGACCAGCAGTCGATCGCCCCCGACTCGCCGGCCGGCATGCTGCGGGACGTGCTCGACGAGACCGGCCCCGGAGTCAGCCGCAACGGCATCATCCTGGGCGGCGTCAACCTCGATCAGCTCGCGAAGCTGGACGAGCCAACCCGCACCGCTAACCTGCAGGCGCTCGCCGCGCAGGACGTGGTCGTCGCCCCAACCGCCGCCGCCGCGGCGAAGCTCGCCGAGCTCGCGCCCGCATTGGCGGTCATCGCCCCCGATCCTCCCCTTGAGCCGGGCCAGCCCCACCCCAGCCCGGCGTTCGACAAGCACGCGTCGCTGCAGGCGGTGTACTCCGGCATCGTCCCGCTGGTGTACAAGACCCAGCGCGAGCTGCTCCGCAGCCTGCGTGAGAGCATCGGCTGGGCGACCCTGCTGATCGCCGGCGTGATGATGGCCCTGTTCCGCAACGTCGCCGGCGGGTTGGTGTCGATGATTCCCAACGTGTTCCCGATCGTGATCGTGTTCGGCGCGATCGGCTGGCTGGGGATCAAGGTGGACATCGGCATCATGATGACCGCCAGCGTGGCGTTGGGGGTCGCTGTAGACGACACCATCCACTTCCTCACCTGGTTCCGCCGTGGCATCCGCGACGGCCTCGACCGCCAGACCGCCACCCGCGTCGCCTTCGAGCGCTGCGGCGTGGCGATGACGCAGACCACCCTGATCGCCGGGCTCGGCCTGTCGGTCTTTGCGACCAGCACCTTCACGCCGACGCAGCAGTTCGGCACGCTGATGATCACCATCCTGACCGCCGCGCTGGTGGGCGACCTGGTCATGCTGCCGGCGCTGCTGTGCGGGCCGCTGGGGTGGTTCTTCGCGCCCAAGGCGGCGGCCGTGCCGCCGCCCGGCGGGCCGGCAGAGCTGGCTGGCGTACCCTCGCAACAGCCCTCGGCGGCCTACGAGCCGGAGCCGGTCCCCACGGCCGTGGACCCGGCGCCCGCGGGCGACAACGCGCCGCACTCAGCGGAGCCCGTTGACCCTCCGGCGCGCAATCCCGACGAATCGCAGCTCTCACCGGCCAACGCCGCGCTCCGCAGCAAGCTGCAGAACCTGCGGCGGCGGGTGCCCCCCAACTAGCCAGACCCGCCATGTCCCGCCGCAACCTCACGCTGCTGCTGTGCGCTGTCGTCGCCTGCTTCGCCTGCCACCTGCGGGGCGGGGTCAGCCCCGAGTCGCGGTACGTGGCGCAGGCGTACAGCAACATCAGCAACTGGGCGCTCGAGCCGCCGCCGCGGCAGGCGTTGGTCGACGGCGCGATGCGCGGCATGGTGGGCGTGCTCAACCAGCAGGGCGACGTCCACTCGCAGTACATCGGCCCGACCCGCGCGCAGCCGTTCATGGACGAGATGCGACAGGAGTTCGGCGGCATCGGCGTGCGGATCCGCCTCACCGGCGACCCGCCCCGGCTGCTGCTGGTCGGCATGCCCGAGCCCGACTCGCCCGCCGCGCTGGCCGGCGTGCAGCCCAACGACCACGTGCTGGCGATCGACTCTGAGCCCACCGCCGGCATGTCGATGGCCCAGATCATCCGCCGGATGCGCGGCCCCACCGGCGAGCCGATCGTGCTCCGCGTGCTGCACGACGGTGAGACCGAGCCCGTCGACCTGCACATCGTGCGCGACCGCATCAACGTCGCGTCCGTGATTGGCGACCGCCGCTTGTCGGACGGGTCTTGGCGTTACCGCCTGGACGACGACCCCCGCATCGCGTACCTGCGGCTGATCAACTTCGGCTCCAAGACCGTTTCGGAACTGACCGCCACGCTCGACGGGCTCCAGACGCTCGGCATGGAGGCCCTCGTGCTGGACGTGCGCGAGAACCCGGGCGGCGCGCTCGACGCGGCGATCGGCGTCAGTGACCTGTTCCTGCCCGCCGGCGCCCCGATCGTCGAGACCCGCCGCCGCGAGGGCCTGGTGGAGGACTCGTACGAGGCGACCGGCAGCGGATCGCAGCAGGGGCTGCCCGTGGTGGTGCTGGTCAACGAGAACTCCGCCAGCGCCAGCGAGATCGTGGCGGCCTGCCTGCAGGACGACGGCCGCGCCCAAGTCGGGGGGCAGCGGTCGTTCGGCAAGGGCACCGTGCAGCGGCTCTTCCCGACCGAGTCGGGCAAGAGCTACTTGAAGCTCACCACCAGCAGCTACTGGCGTCCCAGCGGCGCCAACATCCACCGCCTGTCCGACGCCAAGGAGTCCGACAGCTGGGGCGTGAGCCCCGACCCGGAACTGGCCGTCAAACTGACCGAGGACCAACACCGCGAGTGGCTCCGCTGGCGCGAGCGACGCGACCTCACCGTGTTCGATGTGGAAACCGGCGAGGTGCTGTCGACCCCGCAGATCGTGTACGCCCCGGAAGACCCCGAGGCCGAGCCGCCGGAGGTCGACCCACTCTATGAGGACGAGGCGCTCCTCCGAGCCGTCCAGCACCTGCAGAACCAGCTCGACGCGGGGGCCTAGCTTGTCCCACGAGCATGCCCACCAGCACGCCGTCCGGTCGTCGTTCAACCTGGGCATGGCGTTCGGGCTGAACGTGCTGTTCACGCTGCTCGAGATCGCCGGCGGGCTGTACACCAACAGCGTCGCGATCCTGTCGGACGCGCTGCACGACGCCGGCGACTGCCTGTCGCTGGGCCTCGCGTGGCGGCTGCAGAAGCTGTCCGGCAAGCAGGCCGACGCCAAGTTCACGTACGGGTACCAGCGGTTCTCCAACCTCGGCGCGCTCATTACCGGCCTGGTGCTGATCGTGGGGCTCGGCTTTGTCGCGGTCAGCGCCGTCAGCCGCCTGCGGAACCCCGCCGAGGTCAACGCGCACGGCATGGTGGTGTTCGCCGTAGTGGGCGTGCTGATGAACGGGTTCGCCGCGTGGAAGCTGCACGGCGGCCACTCGATGAACGAACGGGTCGCCACCTGGCACCTGCTGGAGGACACGCTCGGCTGGATCGCGGTGCTGGTGGGCGGCATCGTGATGTCCGTCTGGGACCTGCCCATCATCGACCCGCTGCTGGCCATCCTGATCTCGCTATTCGTGCTGTACAACGTCTTCCGCAACCTCAAGCAGGTGGTGCTGGTGTTCCTGCAGATCGCCCCGGCCGAGCTCGAAGCCGACGCGCTACAGAGCAAGCTGCTAGCCCTGCCCGGCGTGGTGGCGGCGCACCACACCCACGCCTGGACGCTCGACGGCGAGAGCCACGTCGTGACCACGCACGTGGTGCTCAACGCAGCCAGCACCCGCGCGGACATCCTCCGCGTGAAGCAGGGAGTGCACGACCTGCTCGCCGAGCACGACGTCGCCCACGTGGCGATCGACGTCGAGCTCGAGGGCGAAGCCTGCCCGTGCGGCGACTAGCTAGCGGTCCGCCACGCGCCTTGGTGAACGACCGCGACCCACCGGCCCGCTAGCGGACCACGACCGCCAATCCCACCCCAACCCCCGCAGCTTCACGTGCGGGTGAAACGCTTTGTAAGGAAGGTGCTGCGGCGGCCCGACGGCAGCCCGCCCGAAGCCATTGGCTAACGACGCGGGCGCCGCGTTCCAACCGACCACCAGCAATCGACTTGCGTATCTGCCAACGGAGAAACCGAAGTTTCTTCGCCGCTAGCACCAGGTCTTTGGCACGGGTCGTGCAATATGGCTTTCTCGACTGACGCGATGGGGGCGGAGGTCAAGCCGGCGGCTCGGATCACTGAGGCCCACCACGGGCCCATCCAACTGCCGGCCGATCACAGGAGCGACACGGCGGGCCGTCCTTTGGGAGGGCCGGCCCGCCACGCGGCAAACTTGTCTTGCGCCGCCGCGTGAGTCGCCCCGGTCAAACCAGCAGCGGCTGAGGTTCCGCCTTCAAGGCCTAACCCAGTCAGGCTTGAGCAACACAAGGCCGCTGTTCCCTTTTCAAATCACAACGCGCTTGGCTCAGCCGGCGCTAACCATCCATTCGGAATTCTGAGGAGTGTTGCTATGGTCGCTGAGAAGACAATTCGCTGTGCGGTCGTGTGTGTGGACGCCGAAATGACTGGCATGAACGTGCCGGATCAATCTCGCTTCCGTCCCAGCGACCTCGTCCCGTGGGCCGACCCGTACATCGCGTCGCTTGTCCGCAAGCTGCAACGCGAGGTCCGCGAGGAACGCGAAGCGATCAGCTCCGCCAACGAAGCCGCCCCGTGCGACCTGCCGCTCGGTCGCTGGGAGCCTCTCGACTGGGAAGGGGAAGCCAGCTCGGCAGTGCTGGACTTCTAACCCGCCCCGGACCGATTGCCCACGTTCACCCCTCCTCCGCCGCCCCCGACACGCGGGCGGCGACCAGCGGCCGCAGCTCTGCGGCGATGAAGAACGAGCCGGTCACGCACACTAGGCCATGCGGGCCGGCCGCGGCCAGGGCCTTCTCCAACGCCTCGCGGGGCGTTGCGGCCAGGCCGATGTCGGCGCCGCGGTCCGGGGGGACCGCGGCGCGGTACTCCGCGGCCAGGTCCTCGGGCGCCACGGCCCGGGGGTTCTCCAGGTACCGCGTGATAATCGCTTGATCAAACACCGGGGCCAGCGCCGCGCAAATGGCGCGGGTGTCTTTGTCTCGACTGGCGGCTAGCACCAGGATTCCCTTACCACCCCAGTCGAGTTCAGCGAGCGCCTCGGTCAGAGCTCTGGCCGAGGCCTCGTTGTGCGCGGTGTCCACCACCACGGTCGGTTGGCCGCGGAACAGCTCCACCCGCCCCGGCAGCTGCAGCCCGGCCAGCCCCTCGCGGCAGGCGTCCGCGGGGATTGACCAACCCTGGTCCCGCAGCTCCGCCACCACCGCCAGCGCCACCGCCGCGTTCTGCGCCTGGTGCCGGCCCCGCGGGCCGAGCGTCTGCGGCGCCTGCTCCGCGCGGCGGCCGCCGTCGGCTCGCCAGAACGAAAACTTTGGCGAACCGCCCTCGGTTTCGTACTCGAATCCAAAATCTTTGCCGACCTCGATCAGCCGGCAGCCGAGCTGCCGCGCCGCGTCGGCGATTACCCGCCGCGGCTCCTCCTGCGTCACGCCGGAGATCAGCGGCACGCCCGGCTTGGCGATGCCCGCCTTCTCGCCGGCGATCTTGCCGAGCGTGTCGCCCAGCTGCTTGGTGTGGTCCAGGCTGATGCTGGTGATCACCGTCACCAGCGGCAGGCAGACGTTGGTCGAGTCGAGCCGGCCCCCCAGGCCGACCTCCAGCACCACCGCGTCGCACTGCCGGTCGGCGAAGTGCACCAGCGCCATCGCCGTGGCCAGGTCGAAGAACGTCGGCCCGTCGGCGGGGTCCTCGCACTCGGCGTCCATCGCCTCGGCCACCGGGCGGATCCGCTCGACCAGCCCGACCAGGTCCGCGGCGGGGCAGGGCGCCCCGTCCACGGCGATCCGCTCCTCGAACCGCTCCAGGTGGGGCGAGCTGTACACGCCGGTCCGGTAGCCCGCCGCGGTCAGCATCGCCGCGGTCATCTTGGCGGTCGACCCCTTCCCCTTGGTGCCCGCGATGTGCACGATCCGCATCCCGGCGTCGGGCGAGCCGAGCCGCGTGAGCAGCTGCCGCATGCGGTCCAGCTTGAGCTGCCGCTCCTGGTACGGGATCACCGCCACCCGCTCGTAGTTGATGCGGCTCAGCAGCCAATCGATCGCCGCGTCGCGGCGGGTAGCAAGGGCGACAGGTTCCATAACGCACACAGCAGACACACGGCAGCGGACCGAAAACCGGCCCCTATTAGAACGGCCCACGCCCCGCCCGCCAGCCGCCCAGCGGTCGGGGACTTTTGTCCCGTTCTGGCGCATCGATTTTTAGGGACAAAAGTCGGGCCGGACCACTTACCCCTAGATCCATTCTACCCTTGTATAGCAGTGTCTGTGGTTTAAAGCGGGCTTTCTCGGTGGCGACTTTTGTCCCGGCGGTACGCGTGATAGGGACAAAAGTCGGGTCTCGGGTCTCGGGTCTCGGGTCTCGGGCGTGGAACGTTGGGGAGGCCTCTATTGGACCGCGCGGGGTGGCCGGTTTCTACTGAATACTGTGCTGAAACCAAGCCATGCTGTAGCGGCTTGTTACCCTGAATTGGGAGCCACTAACGAGGCTATCCCGTGAATCGCACGATGGGGGAATAACCTCCTCTGTTCGAGAAGAACCGTGTGGGGATCAGCAGCAGTCCGATCGCTCCCATCCCTCCTGTAATACAATCATGCCGGCGCACTCCAAACGCCCCGTCGCCTTGCTCCTCCTCGCGTTAGTGGTGTTTGTCTATTGTAGTTCCTACTTGGCGCTCTCGCGTCGAGGAACGGCCGCGGCCAGTCGGCAAGGATTCGATGGTCTCTACTTTGCGGCGCTCGAGAACAGTTCCGCCTGGCGCCGGACGAACTTCGGGCTTGTCCGCTTCTACTACCCACTCATCTTGATTGACGTCGCTCTTGGAACTAGCCCACCAATCGGCTGTGAACCGATGTGGAAGTTGTCCGCTTCTACTGAGTGTCCCTTTCTCTGCAAGGAATTCTTGGAGCGTTGCGCTGCAACGGGTACGGTCACTCGACAGCAGTCGCGTTTATCCCAAGTCGTTGCTTAGCCTTTCCGCCGAGAGCCTGCCACCATTTCAAGCTTACCAAGCACCCTCTGGCGGTGGCTGCCGATCACCGTCCTGGTAGCAGTGGCGGTGTGGGGGCCGTTCCGGTTTACGAGTTCGGCGGTCTGCTCCCACTGCGGCAGCATTCGCTACACGGTCGAGCGGCAGTTCCCCTTCACCACCGTTCCCTACTGGAGATCGCGCTCGATTGAATCCACGCCACTCAGCGACAGCGTGGGCGGCCTGCTGACCTCACGCGACCACACCTGGCAGTTCGCCCACGGCGGAGGCAACGGCGTTCGGTGCGCGCTAGGGGAGGGCCGCAGCCTTCTGCAGTGCACCGACTCGGCGCTGCTGATCGGCTTCCTTGAGGCGACCAAGCAGCACAGCGGGGCGGACGCAGCCAGGCACTACTTGAACCTCGCTTTGGATCCCACCCATTCCGAAGCTTTCATGCTATGGCTGGCCGTCTCCGGGTTCCAACCGGATACTCACCGCGATCCTGCCGCGTACGCCGCGTGGTTCCAGGCAGCCGTGCCTCAGGCGCCCGAATTCGGCAACTTCCCGCTGCTGCCCGCGGACCAGCACGAATCGTCAACTGCGGGGTGACAACTACTCAGCAGGTGGCATTCGAAGCGGTCTTGGGGGGCGGCGATCTCAGTTTCCGCCTTTTCGGGGCAAGAGTGGGCGCCGCTACACGAACTAGGGAAGGTCGCGGAGCCCCAAAGTCGGAATCCATGCCACACCAGCCCAACAACCGCTTTGCTCCCCGCCGCTGGACGCTGCTCACCTGGTTGGCGGTGCTGATCTGGGCGTGGCAGGGGGTGGTGTTCAATATCCCCGCCTTTGAGTCCCGCACCGTCGACCCCGCAACCGGCGCGTGGTCGGATCCGATCCGCTACCAGTCGCTGACTGAGTTGCCCTACCCGGTCGGCTGGCCCCTTGCCTATGTGAGGCCGGACGACCTGTCGGCGGCGTTGGCAAAGCCCTGGCCGGTGGGCGCCCCGCCGCCCGTACCTGGGCCCTCGACCGTCCACCCGCTGGCGCTGGCCACGAATGCTGTGTTGATCGCCGGCGCCATCGCGGCGCTCGTCTACTGCCTGCAGAAGTCGGCCTACCGCTACGGGATGGGGACCATGGCGGCGGTCCTTTCCGCCGTGCCGCTCTACTACGTTGGCGGGCGGCTGGCGGGGCTGATCGGTGGGCCTACCGCGATTCACTGGTGGTCGATCGCTGTCTACTTCTCGCCCGTGCCGCTGGCGATCATTGCGTGGCGCTGGTCGGCCAGCAAACCGGCGTCGCCCAACGAGTTCTACGCGCCGTCCGCCCAGCGGCAGGAGTAGATCATCTCCGGATCCGGCTTGATCACTTCCCAGTTGAGGATCGACCCCCGCTGGATCACCGACTTGCGGCTCGGCTCGACCAGTGACGCGTGGGCGTGCTTGCGGTCCTTGTATTTGACCACGTGGAAGTCCTTGTAGCCCTTCTCGGTCGGGAGCAGGATCCACGCGGCGGCCAGCTCAGGGTCGCCGTCGACCTCATACCGCCACCATTCCCGGTCGCTGAACCAGCGGTCCTGCGCGTCGCCCTGGACAATCGTCTCAACGACCAGGTGGACGGTCTCGCCGACTGCGACGCGGCTGAAGTCGAGCTGCACTTCCCACAGGAACCGCTCACGGCCGCCATAGGCGGCGAGCGGCGAGCGGCGGACCACCGGGCTCAGCTCGCGGTTGCGGCACCGCACCTGCACCTCCTGCGTGTTCCATAGCGACTGCAGCCGCAGCGAGGTGGGGCCGACCATGTCAGCTACTTTGCGGACCGACACGTGCCGGCAGACGTAGACGCGTGCGTCGCCGGGGCCGGCGGTGCGCCAGTTTCGCAGGTCGACGATCCGGGCGTCCGACAGCATGTCCAGCCCGTGGTCGGCGAAGATCGGGAGCGGCTGGTCGGCGGTCTCGAAGTCGACTGGCGCCCACGGCTCGACCGGGCCAAACTCTAGCAGCGAAAGCAGTTGATCGTAGTCGTGCCGCGACTGCGTGATGGCGCCCGATAGCATCGCGTTCACCTGCACGTGATGGTGCCACGACCAGACGGCCCAGGGGATCACGCCGAGCAGCACCAACAGCACCGGTATGTACAAGTGGGTCACCCAGTCGCGTGGGGCGATCAGCAGGCTCAGGTAACGCCGCCGCGACGAGTCCTGCAGCTTGCGGGCCTCGAGCGTGGAGTAGCTTGGCGGGGCGCCGGCCCTGCCCGCCGCCGGGGCGGCCTCCGCGGCGCGCGCCGCCGCCAACGGCGTCGGGTCCCAGGGCTGCTGGCGTTCCGAGTGGGCGGCTCCGTCCGGCGCGTGATCGGACCACGACTGACGCGCAACGCAGTAGCCGTGCCGGAGCAGACCGCTGATCTCGCGGTCGCTGAAGCGGTCCATGTCGGTGCGGATGTGGCCCACCTGCTGCTGCACGTCGGGGTGCGGCGCAGTGGGGTCCAGCTCCGGCGCCACCCGCCGTGTGATCGGCGAGAAGATCACGCCGGTCGCGTTGCGGAAGTGCTCCTGCTCGAGCTGCCAGACCCGATCCATCAGGATGTCCGAGGACCGCATCGCGGTGCCCAGCAGGCCGCCCATCCGTTCGTTGCTCGAGACCTGGATCTTCTTGCCGGCGTCGCTCGCGAGGATCGCGTCGAATGGCCGGTCGCGGGGCCGGAGGATCTCCTTGCCAGCCGCCCGCTCGAACGCGATCGCCAGCAGATCGAGGTTGCGGAGTTGGGCGTCGCGCGATGCGCCGCCGGAGCCGGCAAACCGGGGGCCAACAGCCGCCCCAGTGGGCGGATCGGCGCCAGCGGCGAGTCGGCCGGCGTCCGAGTCGCCCCCTCCGCCGGCGGCGCAGCCGGCGCCGCTGTAGATCAGCTCCTGCAGCGTCAGGTCGAGGTGCAACTCGCGTGAAGCGACCAGCCGCCGCAGGCCATTGGTGAATCGGCCCGGCTCCTCGACGTGCGTATCAACCGACAGCTGGCCGCCGATCTCGACCAGTCGACGCAGTGGGGTCGCCTCCTCCGCGCGGGCGGCCTGCCGCCACGCCTGCATCGCCTCGCCGACGTCGAGAAAGTCCTCCTCATGCAGCGACTCGCGGAGCCGGTTGTTGAGGTGGTCGTACATGCGGATGCCGAGGTTGTCGTATACGCCGCCGTCGGTGAAGAACTGTGTCTGGAACTCGCCAGGCGTCGCGCCGACGGTCTCGGCGGTTAGCTCCAGCGGCGGGAAGAACCCGGGGAACGCCGACGATGCGGCCACGGCCATCGGCACGGTCGCCAGGCCGACCTCGTGCAGCCGCATGATAGATCGGCCGCCCGCGCCGCGTTCCTCCATCAGCAGGCCGTCACGTGTGAATGAGCTCAGCCCGCCGCCGCTGAGGTTGGTGCACAGTATGTGCAGCTCCGGCGATCGGGGGAGCTGGTGCAGGCAGGTGTCGCCGAACAGCCGCCGGCGGTAATGCCGTTCGAGCAGCATGGTGCGAGTAAGCCGCCGCTTGGGCTTCATCCCGACCATCCGCAAAGCGGCGCCGCCGGCTAGCGTGAACGGGTAGCGGCGGAGGATCCGGTTCCGCACGTCGAGCTGGACGAAGTCAACCAGCTCGTTCGCCGCGGCGTCGAAGTCTTTCTCGTCGCCGCAGTAGCGGTCCCAGTTAAGCGCGAGGTGCGCGGCCAGCACACTGCCGCCGGAAACGGACGTGATGTGCGACACCGACGTAAGCAGGCCCGCGTCGCGCAGCCAGCGAACCATCCCGAGGTGATAGAGGGTGGCCCGGAAGCCCCCGCCCGAGAGGGCCAATCCAATCCGCATCCTTGCATCCCCCGAGGAAGGCTGTGCCGACCGACCCGTCCGGCCGCTGGCCTCCTGCCAGCAGACGCGTCGCGACGTGGTCTTCGATCCGGAGAATGGTAAATCAGCCCCTATGCAACCACCAACAGCACTTACGGTTAACACGCGGGCGCCGGGTCGAGTTTGGCTGGAGTGAAACCCCCGTCGCCGCAGATTTTGTTGCTTGCCGGGCGAATCCTGCTACCATAGCATCCATGACTTTGTACACAATAAGCGTATTGGCGGGGTCAACCTGGGCCCGGCGTGTTGGCGTGGCGGTGCTGGGCATGGCCCTAACCGCGGGCGGTGCTGCGGCGCAGCCGGCCGGAGCGTCGGAGGCCGCTTCGAGGGCGCTCCCATCGCGGGGCAACCCGATCATCGGCGACGGCAGCTACTTCGCCGCCGACGCGGCGCCGCTGTCGGCGGACGGCAAGCTCTACATCTACTTCGGACACGACGAGGCCGAGCCGTGGCAGGGCGGCTTCGTGATGTCGGAGTACGGCGTGCTGGAGATCGGCGACCCGACTTCCGGCGAGTGGACGCTGCACGAGGCGAACCTCAAGCCGGGCAAGGTGTTCGACTGGGCGACCGGCCAGAGCGCCTACGCCGGGCACGCCACCCGCGGCCCCGACGGTCGGTTCTACTGGTACACGCCGGTGCAGTGGAAGAACCGCGACGTGGCCAACCGGATGGCGATTGGCGTCGCGGTGTCGGACAGCCCGGTCGGGCCGTGGGAGGACGCCATCGGCAAACCGCTGCTGACCTGGCTCGATGTGTTCGGCGACTCGCGCCGTGGGCAGGAGGTGATCGACCCGCACGTGTTCACCGACGACGACGGGACCGTCTACCTGTACTGGGGCTCGTGGTACGTTGCGCGGGTGGTGAAGCTGGCGCCTTCGATGACCGCCACCGAGGGCGAGATCAAGCGGCTGGCCGGCCTCGACGCGTTCTTCGAGGCGCCCTGGGTATTCAAGCGCGACGGCGTGTACTACATGCTGTACGACTGGAAGCGGGGCGGCTCCAAGTGGACGCCGTCCAACTACCAGGCGGCGATCGGCTACGCGACCGCGGAGTCGCCCCTGGGGCCGTGGGAGTTCCAAGACATCATCCTCAGCGGCACGTCGTCGACCACCGTGCACCCGTCGATGGTCGAGCACGACGGCCGCTGGTGGGTCACCTACCACACGAAGGACTCCGCGGGCGGCGGGCACTTCCGCCGGTCGGTCGCGATCGACGAGGCGCACTGGGACGGCGCAAAGATCCTGCCCGTCAAGCAGACGTGGGCCGACGACCCGGCGTTGCGCCTCACCAACAACGTGGCCCGCGAGGCGGAGGTGTCGGCGTCGTTCACCGAGCAGCCGCCGATGACGCTCGCCGCCCTGAACGACGGCCGCCCGGAGACGGTGCGGCTGCCGCCGGACACCTGGGGCAACTACCGCGGCAACACCAACAAAGAAGAGACCGACTGGATCCAGTACCAGTGGGACACGCCGGTGCGGATCGACGGCGTCGGCATCCAGTTCCACCGCGACCCCAACTGGATCCGCCCACCGGCCAAGTGGCGTCTGGAGTACCGGGACGACTCGGGCGAGTGGCAAGCCGTTGAAGCCGATAACTACCCAACGGAGGTCGACGCCTGGAACAAGGTCACGTTCGCGCCGGTCACGACCACCGCGCTGCGGGCGACCTTTTGGGGCCGCCCCAGCGGGGACTTCTTCCACTCGGTGGCGGCATCCGAGTGGGAGGTGTACGCCGTGCAGGCCGATGAGCTGCCGCGCGTGAACGTCACCACCAGTGTCGGCGAGTCGCCCGAGCTGCCCGCCACCGTTGAGCTAGCCACCGGACCAGCCGGCGCCCGCGAGGTCCCCGTCGTGTGGCGCGAGGTCGACCCACAGCAGTACAAGACGGCTGGAAAGTTTACGGTCGAGGGCAGGGCGGTCGGCCAGGCCGCTGGCTACGTGGAAGCCGACGTTTTAGTGAGTGAGTAGCCGAACCGGGCCGCTCGCGGGTTAGCCGTGGCGCCGCTCGACGCGTCTAGCCGACGGGGATGCCGTCGGCCTTGGCGATGACCACCACGCCGCTCTCGGTGACGGTGAAGCCGCGGCGGCGGTCGGCCTCCAGGTCGTAGCCGATCTCGAGGCCCGGCGGCACGTCGACCTCTTTGTCGATGATGGTGCGGCGGATCTTGCAGTTGCGGCCCACGTTGACGCCCGCGAACAGGATCGAGTCCTCCACCGTGGCGTAACTGTTGACCCGCGCGCCGGGGCCGACCACGCAGCGGTTCACGCAGCCGCCGGACAGGATGGCGCCGGGGCAGACGATGCTGTCGAGCGCCTCGCCGCGGCGGGGCCGCTCGCCCGCTTCGCTGTCGAACACGAACTTGGCGGGCGGCAGGTGCGGCTGGTAGGTGCGGATCGGCCAGTGCCGGTCGTACATGTTGAGCGGCGGGTCGACCGAGGTCAGCTCCATGTTGGCCTCGAAGTAGGCGTCGATCGTGCCGACGTCCCGCCAGTAGGCCTGCGACTTGCGGTTCTCGTCCAGGAACGGGTACGCGAACACCCGCCGGTTGTCGATGATCGACGGGATAATGTTCTTGCCGAAGTCGTGCGCGCTGTCCGGCAGCGTGGCGTCCTTGCAGAGCTCGTCGAACAGGAACGGCGCGTTGAACACGTAGATGCCCATCGACGCCAGGCAGGTGTCGGGCTGGCCGGGCACGGTCTTGGGGTTGGGCGACTTCTCGACGAAGCCCCGCACGCGGTTCTCCGGGTCGACCTCCATCACCCCGAAGCTGCGGGCCTCCTCGACCGTGACGTTCAGTGCGCCGATGGTGAGGTCGGCCTTTTTCTCGACGTGCGCCGCGACCATCTTGGCGTAGTCCATCTTGTAGATGTGGTCGCCGGCCAGGATCAGCACGTGCTCCGGGCGCTCCTTCTCCAGCGTGTAGATGTTCTGGTACACGGCGTCGGCGGTGCCCTGGTACCACTTCTCGTCGATGCGCTGCTGCGGCGGCACGACGTCGATGTACTCGCCCAGCTCGCGGCACAGGAAGCTCCGCCACCCGAGCGTGACGTGGCGGTCCAGGCTCATCGCCTTGTACTGCGTGAGCACCATGATCTTGCGGATGCCGCTGTTCAGGCAGTTGGACAGCGCGAAGTCGATGATCCGGTACCCCCCGCCGAAGGGGACCGCGGGCTTCGCCCGGTCTCGCGTGAGCGGCTCGAGCCGAGAGCCCTTCCCGCCCGCCAACACCACCGCCAGGACATCCTTCATCGCGCCACACTCCGTTCTGATGTGCTACCCAGGAAGGCCGCGTAAGTCATTCATTCTACCGGGGTTAATAATTCGGCTGAATAGTGGCCGCCGCTCCACGGCAAGCCGCCGGCGGGCGTTCTGCATGCGGGACGGGCGGAATCACAAGACGCCCGACGCGACTAACCCGCACGATCCGGCGGCCGCGCCGTCGGGGCGCGGCCCGGTCTTCAACAGAAATGAGCCTGCTCTACATCATTTCGTCATATTCCGCGGGCATACTCACTCCCGTGGAAGCCAAACCACCGCACTCCCAGGCCGGCGTCGATTCACCCGATGCCCACCACCCGCAATCGGCGACCGGCCTTCTTTTACCCATAGTTGCGTTGGCCGCGTCCGCTTGTGCAAGCAGCGGCCCGCACGAATCGAGACGAGGAACCGAGAGAATGCCCGCAGGTGTGACCGCCGACGACGAACTCGCGTTGATGGACCAAGAAGACCGCCGCATCGACTACCTGCCGACGTCGCGTGAGATCTCTCAGGCGTGCGCCCGGATCCGCTCGCGGTGGAGCCTCAACGAGCAGCGCCGCCGGTACGTCGGCGAGCTGGTGCCCGAGGACCCGACGCAGGACTGGCGCCCGCCGGTGATCGACACCTCGGCATTCCGCCTGGCGATGTCGCCCGGCCGCGAGCAGGCCTAGCGGCCGCCGCGCCGATCGCGCCGCCATCGGGACGCGGCGCGCTGCACTCCCCCGCAGCAGAATCTTCCATCGGCGCCTTGCGCGAACCTCGGCGACCGGCCCGCAACGGCTCTCCTCCCGCACTTCTTCTCTCTCCTGCGCACGGCGCACCGTGTTGTCGCGCATAATTCGCCGGGATCGGCCTGTTGCGTTGGTAGGGCCCCGCCGGCATTGCTAAACTCGGCGCAGCCAGGCGGGCTAGCGGCGCCGCGACCGGTCCCCCTCTGGGCGGCAGCGGCGCCACACGCAATGCCTTTCCCTCGAGGAGACTGCGCGTACCATGCGTATCGCATCGACTGCTCCTGTGCGGCGTTTCCACGGCGCCCGTTACGCAAGCCGCCCCGGCTTCACGCTCGTCGAACTGCTGGTGGTGATCGCGATCATCGGCGTGCTGATCGCGCTGCTCCTGCCAGCGGTGCAGGCGGCCCGCGAGTCGGCCCGCCGGCTGCAGTGCACCAACCACCTCAAGCAGCTGGTGCTGGCGATGCACAACTACGAGTCGGCGAAGGGGGAGATCCCGGCCGGCTCGCTGGGGACCTACCAGTCTTCGCCCGGGTACTGGTCCGCCCACGCGTTGATCCTGCCCTACATCGAAGAGGGCGGGCTGAGCGATTCGTTCATCATCGACGACGACTCCACCGAGGCCGACCCGTGGAGCGCCCACAACTACAGCGTGGCCCAGGCCGAGCCCGCCGCGATGCGGTGCCCCAGCGACCCCTGGGGGCGCGACCTCTTGGGCTCGGTCGTGCGGAGCGTGTCGACCGGCTGGACCAATTACCACGCCAACGCGGGCAGCTGGGTCAGGATCGGCAAGAAGTGGGACGGGGTCTTCGGCCCAGACCGCCAGGTGACCGCCAGCGGCACCTACCCGCGGCAGCGTCCGCTGGAGTTCCGCCAGATTACCGACGGCCTGAGCAAGACCGCCGCCTTCGGCGAGGTGCTCAACGGGCTGGCCACCACCGGCGAGGCGGCCGACCCCAAGCGGGACTGCTTCCTGGTCGCCGTCGCGCCGGACACCAGCGTGCCCGAGGCCCAGGCGGCCTTCAGCGCCCACAACTGGCAGACCATGCCCACGCCCACGTGGAGGTGGCGCGGGAATCCCTGGCACGAGGGGACCATGTGGCGGAACTGGTACAACCACCTGCTCACCCCCAACAGCACGTGCTGGCGGCAGGGGTCGAGCGAGGCGAGCTGGTGGGACCTGGTGTCGCCGCTCAGCAGCAACCACACCGGCGTGGTGAACGTCGCCTACTGCGACGGCAGCGTTCAAACCACCGCCGAAAACATCGACCCGGACGTGTGGGTCCAGGCCGGCACGCGGGCCGGCCCGCCAGAGTACCAGCCGAACTCGCGCCGCCGCGGCTAGCCTCTTACGGCCGGCACGCCTATCCCTCAGCCAAGCCCACCGACATGAAGCGAATCGTCCTCGCCCTGATCACCTGCGTTACGCTCTCGGCAGTCGGCTGCGGCGGCCCCGCGCCCATCGAGAAGACCCCCGAGGAGCTCGAGCAGGAACGGCTAGAGCAGCGGGAGCAGGCGATGAAGGAACGCGGCGAGGCGGGGTAGCTAACGTTCCGCGGCGTAGGCGGCCGCGCATGCCGCAATCAGCTCATCACTGCTTGGCAGGGCGCCGACCGGGCAACTATCGTCGGCGTGCCGCCGGCTGTCCGCTTCCAGCAACTTCAGCGTCGACTTTGCGCGTTCGGCGCGATCGGCCGGCTTGATGAGGGCGCCGGTCACACCCTCCTCGACCACCGCGGCGGCGCTGTCGCAGCGGTCGGCCACTACCGGGAGCTCGGCCGCTAACGCCTCGAGCAGCGTTAACGGCGGGTCCGCTGGCTGCCCGCTCTGCCACCACAGGTCGAAGTGTGGCAAGAGGTCGGGCAGGTCACCGCGGTCGCCCAGCAGCAGGGTGCGGTTCTCTTCGCACGCCAGCCGCGAGAACTCCTCAAGCGAGGCCCGCTGCGGGCCGTCGCCGACAATCACCAGCCACACGTCCGGCTGCACCACGCGGATCAGGTCGATCGCCCAGATCAACTCTTTGAGCCGGCTCGCGGGGACCAGCGGCGCGGCGGCGCCGATTAGGCGGGCGTGGGCCGGTAGCTCGGGCGGCCGGGCCATCGCTTCGCCGGTGGGCTGCAGAGGTTGAGTGGCCGCGGTCCAGGCGACCGGGGGCGTGAAGGGCAGAGTATTGCTTGTGAGCCAGCCAGCTAGCGGCTCGTCGTCGGAAGTGGTGCGGACCACGCGGCGGCCGCACCACGCGGCGTGCGTGGCCGCTTCGGCGCCCCACGCGTGGACCACATCGACGTTGAGCGAGCGGGCGAGTCGCCGCAGCGCGAGCGCCGCGATTGGGTCGCGGCGGAACCGCCGCCGCAGGTCGTGCACGCCGGCCGCCAGTGACCGCAGCCGCGGCGCCGCAGCGCCGGCCGCGCGGAACGCGGCGACGTGCTGCTCAAACTGGTCCCGCGGGAGCTGCTCGCACAGCAGAGCCACGCGTCGCGCGGCGTCGGCGCCCTGGAGGGTCGGCAGCAGGTGCAGCACGCGGGTGGGCATGGCGTTCCCCTACAGCCACAGGTGCAGCCGGTCGTCCAGCATGTCGGGCAGGCGTTTCTGCACCATCTTCTCCACCTGCTTCGGGTGGTAGCGGGTGCTCAGGTGGCTGGCGATCACCAGCTCGTTCTTGAACTTGTCGCGGCGGTCGACGAAGTCGTCCAGGTGCATGTGGCCAAACTTGTGGATCTTGTCCTTGCGGTGGTCGGGCGCGACGAAGGTCAGCTCGCAGATCAGCACCTTGGCCTCGAACATCGCGGGGCAGTTGTCCAGCCCCGGCGGCGAGCTGTCTCCCAGGTACGCGATCAGCGGCGTGCGAACCTCGCGCGTGATCTCCGTGCCGGCCTGCCGCAGGTCGCGGATCTCGTGGCCCTCCAGCCCGACGTACTCGTCCTTCAGCTTCTTGCGGCGGTCCCACACGACGAAGCCGATCGACGGCACCGTGTGCGTGGTGGCGGTCGTGGTGACGACCAGCTCGCGCGAGAGCTCGATCTCCTGGTCCGGCTGGATCGCGATCAGCTCCACGGGCATGCGGCCACGGTCCATGCGGCTGAACTGCTTGAGGATCTCGCGCACCGGGCCGATGACGCCCTCCGGCAGGTAGATCCGCGGCGGCTCCATCTTCATCATCCGCCGCCGCGACACGTACACCGGCAGCGCCGCGATGTGGTCCAGGTGGCCGTGCGACACAAACCAGTTCTCGGTGCCCATGAACGACCACGGCTGCGCGCCGAGGTCGAAGCCGAGGCTCAGCTCCGGCACCCGCCAGTAGGTCTGCACGGCGGCGCGGGAGTAGCCCTCGATGGTGAACCCACCGTGCTGGAGCGATTTAACAGGGACGTTGTTGACCATCAGCGGACGCGGGCGGTTCTCTGGGCGGCGGCGGAGGGGCGGGAAACGGGCCATTGTAGACGGCCCCGCTACCGATCGGCAGGGCCGCCGCGTCACAGGCCGAGCATCTTGGCCGTGACGTGCCAGTAGAGCCGCCCCGCGGAAAAAGGTTCGCCCGCCCCCGACGGCAGTTCCATCCGGATGGCCGCCACGGCGCCCTTGGCGAACCGCACGCCGGCGCCCCGGCCCCCCAGCAGCGAGAACGTCAGCAGCTCCATGTCCGGGTTGTGCCCCACCCAGCAGACGTCCGCGCCGCCGCACGCGGCGGTCCACTCCAAGAGCCCGGTGAAGTCGCCGCCGGGGGCCAGCGCGTCGTGTTCCTCGATCGGCGGCGAACCGGGCACGCCGCGGGCGATGATCTCGGCAGTCTGTGCGCAGCGTGTGTACGGGCTGGTGGCGATCCGCTCGGGCGCGAAGCCGCGGTCGACGAGCGTCTGCACCACGCGGGCGTAGCGTTCGGCGCCTTCGGGCGTTAGCTCGCGGAGCGAGTCGTCGGGCCACCGGGAGTCGCCGAACTCGCCGGCCCAGGCGTGGCGTGCTAGGTAGAGGAACATATCTGAATCAGGTTCGTGGGAGGAGGACAGGCGCTACTAAGGAACTGAACCACGAAGGCGCCAAGGCACAAAGGAGCAGAGTCATCCAGGCCTTGAAAAGTAGCTCAAGGGTTCGCTCCGCTCAGATCCCTTCGTGACTTGGTGTCTTCGTGGTGAATCTCGACTTTGCCTTCAACGATTCCGCCACAGCACCCGCTCATCGACTCTCAGCTTGGCACGGGCGTGCTCAATATCGGCGCGGTACCGCTTGGCGTCGACCGGGTAGCCGGCCGTTGGCTTGAGGCCCGCGACGTGCCGCGCCCAGTACTCGTTAAGCGCCTGCATCGACAGCTCGCGGAGGTACTTGGCGATCATCGACGCCAGCGCCGCCGGCAGGAAGCTCTCCCCCTTGGAGCGGAACGCAAACGTGACCCGCCGGTCGGCAGGCCCGCACGCGTAGCGGCTCACGGGCCGCGACTCGTGTTGGGTCTCGATCAGGTGTTCGGGGAAGTGGTGCTGTAGGAGCGCTGCGTAGCGGTTGCGTCCGCCGTGCTTGTCGAGCACGCAGTCGACCGGGCCGTCCGGCGCCAGGTCGTTGACTAGTTGGGCCAGCATGCCGATCGTGACGTGCGACAGCGCTGCTCCCTTGGTGCCGTGCTCCTCGGTCAGCTGGTTGAACTCCTCCGGGAACACCAGCCGGGCGCGGAGCGTGGGGAGCGCGACCTGGGCGGCACGGCAGCCGTCAGCAAGCATCGCTGCCGCGTCCGTCTGCTGCGTTGGCGACAGCGCAGTGGGCAGGACAGGGTCGAACGACTCGTGCCACGGCAGCCGACGACGGCGATCCCCCGGGTCGGCCTGCAGCACGCCGAGCAGGCCGCCGTAGCTAGCGGGCGCCGGTTGGGCGGCGGCGAACACCGCGCGTTCGAGCGCGGCGAGTCCGCCGCCCGGCTTGTACAGCAGCTTTGAGTCGGCGATCGCAATCCGTGGAGCCGCACCCCGCTTCGCGTCGGGCGACTGGCAGACCGTCGACGAGAGCAGATCGTACAATTCGCCGGCGTTGTCGGGCGCACGCCACGCGGTGGCGGCGACCGCCAGCGGCCCCAGGTTGGGCCCGTAGCCCGCCTCATCGACGCCAATCAACCATGCCATGGCGGAGAGTCTAGCAGATCACGCGGCCGCTTTCCGCGGGCTAGGGCATTTCAACGGCGGCCGCGACCGGCGCAGGCTCCGGCGTTGATGGCAGCGTCAGCAGGCCGTAGGCGTCCGGCGTGGCGTCGGCCACGGCGGCGCCGGTCCAGGGCGATGGCGGGCGGCCGGGCGACTGGCGCTCGACGCTGACCGCCCACGCGCCGGAGGGGGGCGTGTCGCACCCCAGCTCCTTCAGCGGCACGGCCGCCTCGACGGTCCAGGTGTTGTCGCCCATCTTGCTGGCGACGTACCACCGTGGGTCCCACGAGTCGTCGCCCCAGCAGGCGTCGTGCGTCCAGCCGCGGCAATCGACGGTCAACTCGAACGCGGTTTCGTAGTCGCGGTCCAGATCAAGCCGCACCGCCACGCGGTCGTAGCCACGCAGGTCCGCATCACGGGGACGCGCCGCGTCGCCAACCGGGTACGCGGCGCCGGGTAGCTTGTCGGCAACGATGGCAAGGTAGAGGAACTGGTCGTCTTGAGCGAACCGTATCCGCGCACCACCTGCGCCCGCGCCGGCGTCCGGCAACGCCTTCCAGCAGGGGTCGCTGAGATCGCCGTCGAGCAGCGGGCGTTCGGCGGCCACCGCCACCGCGAGCGTTGGCTTTCCCGGCGCGCCGTGCGGGTCGTTGAGCCACGACTCGGCCTGCACGCACCGCCGGAAATGCTCGGCGGACCCGCTCTTTCCGAGCGCCGTCAGCAGCAGGTCGCCGCGGTCGCGTTGGTCCTGCCGCCGCGCCGCCGCGGCCAATGCCAGACGTAGCCGCGGGTCGGAGAACATCACCGGGCGGGCCTGTTCGACATACTCCGACAGCGTCAGCGCGCGGCCCTGGTGCTCCGCCAGTGTCAGCTGCGGCGCCCACTCGTCCGGCTGCGCCGGCAGCCGCGACGACACGTTCGCCAACGGCGCCGACTTCTGCAGCGTTTCGTACGCGGCGCGGGCGTGGGTGGCGGTCTCGCTGCTGCTGTAGTAGCGCAGCATCCAGTCGAGTGCGTGCTCGGCCACCGCGTGGTCCGGGTAGCGGCGGGCGAGCAGGTAGAACGTGTCGGCCGCCAGCCGCGACTTGCCCGCCCGGCGGTACTCCCAGGCGAGGTCCAGGAGCTGCTGGGCGCCGGCGTCCGCGTCCAGGCCGCCAGTGAGCTGCAGCGTGCGGTTGGCCCACGTGCTGCCGCCGGCCGACTGCTCGAGCAGGGTGTTGAACTCCTGCTGCTTGGCGGCCTGCGCTTTGAGCGCGGCGAGCCCGGCCGTGTCGGGCTGCGTGTACGGGCGGCGGGCGTCGCCGCCGCGTTCAACGACCAGCCCGGCCAGCGGGTCGCCCGTCGAGGACGACGGTGCGAGTCCCCCCGCGAGCGAGGTCCAGCCGAGCCGTGCCGGGGGATCGCCCGGGGCGTTGGCGGTCAATCCGCGGAACGGCCTGGTCTGCTGCAGCAGGGAAGACCCGAGTTGCGGGTCGAAGTCCGAGGTCGAGATGCCCGCCTGGCTGGCCCGGCGGTGCGTCGCCAGACGCAGCACGCGTTTGGGCTTCCACGCGGCCAGGCCGAGCTGGTTGAGCTCGGGGTCGTCGGCGCCGGCGGCCGCCTTGAGCACGGCCGCCTCGACGAGCTGGCTCGCCCCGCGTTCGGCGGACGGCGTTGTCAGCACCACGTCGGGACGGAGCATAGCGAGCTGCAGGGCCAGACTCTTGGTGAGCCGGGCCGCAGGGTCGCTGTCGAGGTCTTGCTGAAGCCGCTGCTGCACCACTTCCGACTTGGCGTCGAGTGTGGAGCGCGGCAGCGCGAAGCCGGGCATCAGCCTGGCGTAGGCGGCGCCGCAGCCTGTGAGCGCCTCGTGGAGTCGGTTCTGTTGGCCTCCGCTGGCGCCCGGTTCGGCAAACACCGCCAGCCCGGCGGTGCGGTACCCTTCGGACGCGGCGAGCTTGGCGATCATCTCCAGCGGCATCGCCTCGGGCGTCGGCGCCACGACCACCACGGCGCAGCGGGACTTGCCCTGACGCTGGGCGCGCCAGTGCTGGCCGCCGTCGTCGGTAGCGAGGATGGCGCCCAGTTCGCCCACGGCCCAGCCGCGGCGGTCGTCGACAAAGGTGACGGCGTTGAGCGGCGTGCTGACGCCGGTCCGGCGCCAGGCCCAGGTCTCGCCGTTGTCCTCGGTCGACGCGATCAGCGTGCCGGGCGACCCGACCAGCCAGACGCGGCGGTCGCGGGCTTCGACGCCGCGCCACTGGATGGGCCCGTCGGCGGCCAGTTCGCGCCAGCTTTGGCCGGCGTCGTCTGTCGCGCGCAGGTGAGACGCCTCGCCGGCGACCCAGCCGCGCCCCTCTCGGTCGAGCGTTGCGCACAGGAAGCGGTCGGCGTGTGGTTGAGGCTCGTCGCCCAGCTCCACGATGGCGCCCTTCATCCGGCCGATCTGCCCGCGGCTGTCGAGCAGCAGCCCGACGCCGGGCGCCGGCAGCGACGCGGCGATCCAGTCGCAGGCGCGGTCGCTGTGCAGGGCCTCCCAGTGACGGCCGCCATCGCGGGTCTCGAACACACCAGACGGCGACGCGTGGCTCGACTCGCCGAACGCGACGCCGTGCGTGCGGCTGAAGAACCGCACGCCACGCAAACGCGGCAGCAGCGGGTCGTGCAGCACGCTCCAGGTGTAGCCGCCGTTGTCGGTGAACAGCACCACCCCGTGCGACGAGTGCGTGTACGGGGTCGTCACGCCGCCCACCGCCCAGCCGTGCTTGCGGTCAACGAACGATACCCCGTGCAGCGGGCACTCGACCGGCGTGGCCTGGCGACCCCAGCTGCGGCCGCCGTCGACCGTGCCGAGGATTACGCCGTGGTCTCCCACCGCCCACCCGCGTTGGTGGTCGATGAAGCACACGCCGCGAAGCGCGGCGTCCTCGGCGGCGACGGCGAACGGCGTTGGCTGGTCGGCCTGGACGGCGGGCGGACACACCAGGCTGGCGAGCGCCAGCAGCGTTGGCACAACGGATCGGTGGGAGGGCATCGGCAGCTTCCTTGCTATCCGGATGTAGGACAGGCGACGATTGTAAGGCCTCGCCCGGGGGGCGTTCTAGTCGGGATTGCCTTGGGCCGCGACGCGCCAGCACTGCTGGCGCCGCCCCGGCGGCCGCGAGCTACGCTTTAGCTGCCCGCCGCCCGGACCGATCCCCCACCACGGCCCCGACATGCCCCAGACCGCCAACCCCGCCATCGACAAGCTCGTCACGCAGGCGGGCAACCTCTACTCGCTGCCCTCGGTCGCCGTGGAGGTGCTCCAGCTCACCGAGCAACAGGATGTGGACGTCAAGCAGCTGCGGGACGCCATCGGACGCGACCCGGCGCTGTCCGCCAAGCTGCTGCGGGTGGTCAACAGCTCGCTGTTCGGCCTCAGCGGCGAGGTGGCGGACCTGAACCAGGCGCTCGCTCTGTTAGGCGTTGAACCGCTCAAGGTGCTGGTGCTCGGCTTCAGCCTGCCGGACGGCCTGTTCGCCCGGATGGCCGGCGAGCCGCTCAAACGCTACTGGACCACCTCGCTGACCCGCGCGGTCTGCGCCAAAAGCCTCGCCCCGCGGTTCGGTGGCGTCAGCCCCGACGTGGCGTTCCTGGCCGGCCTGCTCCGCGACATCGGCATGCTGGTCATGGTGCAGCAGCTCGGCGAGCCCTACCTGCGGTTCCTGACGCTGGCGGCCGACGCGCCCGAAGAACTTACGGAGCTCGAGCGGCAGTCGCTCGGCTTCGACCACACCCAGCTCACCGCGTCGCTGCTGCGTGAGTGGAAGCTGCCCGAAGCGCTGTGCGGGGCCGTCGACTTCGCCGCCGGCGACCCGCTGGCCACCGGCGACCCCGGCCTGCGGCCGGTGGTGATGCTGGCCGAGCGCCTGAGCCGGCTGGTGCTCGACCGCCGGCTCGACGCGTTGCCGGACCTGCTGGAGCTCGGCCACGCCGCGTGCGGCCTGACCAAGCAGCAGCTCAACGACATGCTCGAGCCGCTCCAGCAGCAGGTCGACCAGCTGGCCGCCGCGATGGCGGTGGAGCTGTCCGACGAGATCAACCTGGAGCAGCTGATCGCCGACGCGCACCGCCTGCTCTCCACCGCGTCGGAACAGTACGTGTGCGACGAGTTGACCGCCAGGTCCGACGACGAGGTCGCCGAGGCGCTGCTGGCCGAGACGCACGAGGTGCGGCTAGCGATGCGGTCGTTCCTCCGCGGCCGCGCGGCCGCGGGCGAACTGCTGCAGCGCGCCGAAGGAGCGCACCCGGCGCGGGCGCACTCCGCCCCCAAGCAGCCGGCCGACATGAGCGCAACCGCGCGGGCCCGTCTGCGCGACACGCTCGACAAGGTGGCCGCCCGTTGCCGCATCGAACGCCGCGAGCTGAGCGTCGCGCTGCTGCACACCGCGCGGCCGCCCCGCACCGAATCGGCGGACGCGGAGCGTGAGCTGCGGCAGGCGCTCGCCGCCGCGCAGGACCGCACCCAGCCGGAGCACGCCACGCGGCTCACCCTCGACGAGGTGCGGGTCGCGATCCTGATGCCGGGCGTCGACCGCCGCGACGCGGTCGCCTACTGCAATGCCGCGGTCGAGGCCGCTGCGCTCGGCGAGCACGTCCGCCTGCGGGCCGGCGTGGCCAGCGTCACGCTGGTGCCCAACCGGTTCGAGGTGGACCGCCTGATCGACGGCGCCGCGGGCTGCCTGAACGGCGCCCAGGTGGCCGGGTCGACTTCGGTAAAGAGCATCGAGGTCTACTAGGCGGCCACGGAACTGCCGCCCTACGGCCGCTGGCGCGGCTGTGATATCATCCGGCCTATGAGCAGCCCCTCCCCGCCCGACCCCGCCGACGCCGGCCTGCCGGCAGAGGCCCCCGCCCCGGCGCCCAAGCCCGCTGCGCCACAGGACGAGCTCGAGCTGAGCACGGGGGGCCGCGAGATGCGGCTCTCGGACATCGACTCCAGCGTCCGCGCCGACCCGCCGTACCGCGACTTCCGCCGCGGCGTGCGGCTGCCGATCCTGCTGTTCATCGCGACCTGCCTGTCGACCTTCTGGGTCGGCGCCGCGAACTGGAACCCGACCGCTCCGCAGTACCTCGGCACCTACGAGCAGATCTGGGCCACGATCACCGGAAACTGGCATCAGGGCGTCTACTACATGCTGGCGGTGCTGGCCATCCTGCTGACGCACGAGATGGGCCACTTCCTCATGACGCTGCGGCACCGCATCCCGGCCAGCTACCCGCTGTGCATCCCGGTGCCGATCAACCCCATCGGCACGATGGGCGCCGTAATCAGCATGGACGGCCTGCGGGCCAACCGGAAGGAGATCTTCGACATCGGTCTGGCCGGGCCGCTGGCAGGGCTGGCGGTCGCGATCCCTATCCTGTGGATCGGCGTCGGGCAGCTCGACCTGAGCAAGCCCCCGCAGCCCGATGAGGTCGAGCTGTACAACCCGGTGATCGTGCGCTGGATGATCGAGGCGCGGCACCCCGAGTGGGCGGCCAAGAGCTCCTGGGTCGCCATCTCGCAGCTGGCGGGCAATCCGCTGTTCATGGCCGGCTGGGTCGGCATGCTGGTGACCGGGCTTAACATGCTGCCGGTCAGCCAGCTCGACGGCGGCCACACCATCCACGGCCTGTTCGGCGACGAGTCCTACAAGATCGCCCGCGGGTTCACGGTGGTCGCGATCATGTACGTGGTCTGGAACATCGACCAGGCGTCCATCTGGACCATCATGCTGATCCTGGTGATCCTGCTGGGCATCCACCACCCGCCCACCTCCGACGACAGCATCGAGCTGGACGACCGCCGCTGGATCATCGGCATGGCGTCGCTTTCGATCCCGATCCTCTGCTTCCCGCTCCTGGGGATTAAGACCTAACTGAGGCTGTGCGGCCGATCGCAATACGGTAGACTCCCGGGCGCGGGAACCACGCACCGCACGGAAGCCGCCATGCCGTCCCGCCTCAGAAGCCTGCCCACACCGCGTTTCAGCCTCAAGAGCCTGCTGGTGCTCATGCTGGGCGTCGCGGTCGGCTACTCGCTCAACCTCTACACGCTGCGGCTGTTAGTCGGGCCGGGCAGCGAGTCGGCGATGACCGCGCTGCCAACCTACGTCATCGAGCCGCCCGACGTTGTGGCAATCACCCTGCTGGACCAATCCGCGGAGTTGGCCCCGCTCGAGGGCGAACGCCTGGTCGGCCCCGACGGCCGCATCAGCCTGGGCGAGCTGGGCGGCGTCGCGATCAGCGGGCTCACAATCGAGGAGGCCCGGGCGGCGATCGAGAAGAAGCTGGCGGACAACGGGCACAAGGTCAGGCTCATCCTCGACGTGCACGCCTACAACAGCAAGAAGTACCTTGTGATCACCAAGAACGGCGCCGGCGGCGACAGCATCACCCAGCTGCCGATCACCGGCAACGACACCGTGCTGGACGCGATGGCCAGTGTTGGCGGCGTGAAGAACTACAGCAACACCGCGATCTACATCTCGCGGCCCTCGGCAAGGCCGAACGGCGTCGCGCAGGTGCTGCCGGTCAACTACCACGAGGTGGTGCAGGGCGTCACCCGCACCAACTACCAGCTGCTGCCGGGCGATCGGCTGTTCATCGAGCCGAAGCTGCCTACTGCCGCGCAGCCCAAACCCTTGAGTGGCGTGCAGGCGATCCCGATTCCCGTGGACGCCGAGCGGCGAGGCCGCTCGGCATAACCCGCGTCTGCACCGCGGCGTTTACGCCTACCCTGCCTTCGCGACCGCCGCCTTGGCTTGCTTCTCTTGTTCGGCGGAGAGCTCCGGGTTCGGCGTGGCGTCCCCCTCCTCGCGGCCAAGCAGCCAGCGGATGCCGCCCAGCAGCGAAGCCTGGTACTTCTCGTTGTCCCACACGTCCTCGCGGTGGCCCAGGCTCATGTGCATGGCGCGGCCGTCGCCGTACTCCTTCACCCACAGCACGGGCACGTGGTACGGCTTCTTGAGGTCGGTCTTCTCCATGTTCAGGCTCATCAGCACGCGGACCTTCTCCGGCTGCCAGTTCTTGAACTGGTAGATCTCGTCGGTGATGACGAACTCCTCACCCCACGGCTTGGCGGCCGGGTGGTCCTGGTCGTGCACGCTGATGGTGACCGTGGTGTTCGAGCCCCACGGGTGCCCGTTGAACGAGCCGCCGATCATGTCCCAGTACGGTTTGTAGTCTTCGTAGGTGTCGGCCGCGGAGTGCACGCCCAGGAAGCCGTGCCCCTTCTGCTTCAGCCAGTCATTGAGGAACCAGTCGAGCGTCTCTTTGGGGATCGGCAGGATGCGTGACTTGTCGTTCATCGTGCCGGTGGTGAAGAACGCCACGATGTCGTAGTTCTTGATCAGCTCCGGCTTGAAGTCCCGCTGGACGTCCTGCGTGCAGTCGACGCGGAACTCGCCGCTCTCCACGCCCAGCTGCTTGAGCGCCCGCTCAGCGTGCGACAGGTCCGACGCCTTGCGCGTGACGGTCGGGTGCTTGAAGCCGCCGCTCTGCGTGACGAACAGGATGCGCGCCGGGCGGTCCTGCGACGAATCGCCCTCTTCGGCGGCGGCCGCCGGCTGAGCGACGAGCGCCGCCAGCAACGCGATAGAGAACCCAACGACAACAAGGCGGGAGCGGAGATGCATGCGTGATCCTGAGCAGGTGTGCGGGATTAGGGGTCCGGTATTATGACCTACCCGCCGGATCGATTTCCAGCGATTAATGCCACGGGGCCCCGCGTGCTACAATCGCCGGCGACGACGCCCCTCGATCGGAGAAACAACGTGCCCGACTCCCCCGCCGAGAACCCATTCCAGAGCCCCGCCGTGGGAGCCGAAGACCAGTCGCTGATCAACACGGGCGTGGCGTCGAGCCTCCGCGCGACGCGCCCTTGGGTGCTGTTCCTGGCGATCCTGGGCGTGGTGGGCATCGGCTTCATGGTCTTAGGCACCCTGGGCATGGCCGCGGCCGTCGCGCTGGGCGGGCCGGGCCTGCCGTCGGGGATGGCGATCACCCTGCTGCTGTTCTACCTGGGCCTGATCGCGTGCTACCTCTTCCCGGTGGTGTACCTGTTCAGGTTCGCTAGCCGGATCCAGCGGTTCCTGGCGGCCGGAACGGCGGGCACGCTGCAGGACGCGCTGGCGGTTCAGAAGTCGGTCTGGAAGAGCCTCGGCATCGCCGTGATCGCGGGCTTCGTGATGTCCATCGCCTACATGGCGACCATGGTCGTGGGCATCTCGGCGACGGCGCCCAACTTCCAGAACCAGAACGGCGTTGCCGTGCCGATGCCCGTCGAGTAACGGACGGACTCAGAAGCTGTCGGCCTGCACGTAGGCGTCGATCAGGGCCTGGTCGCCCTCCTTGCCGCCGATGCTCTTGCCGTGCTCCATGCCCATCACGCCTTCGAAGCCCTTCTCGTAGATGTGCTTGAACACGTTCTTGTAGTTGATCTCGCCGGTGCCGGGTTCCTTGCGGCCCGGGTTGTCGCCGCACTGGAAGTACCCGATCTCGCTGTACGCGCGGTCGATGTTGGGGATCAGGTTCCCCTCCTGGATCTGCTGGTGGTAGATGTCGAACAGGATCTTGCACGCCGGGCTATCGACGGCGCGGCAGATGTTGAACGCCTGGGGCGTCTCGCGGAGGAACAGGCCCGGGTGGTTCGCCCACCAGTTGAGCGGCTCGAGCACCATCACCAGCCCGTGCGGCTCGAGGATCTCTGAGCAGCGTTTTAGCAGCTCGATGCAGTTGGCGGTCTGGTAGCCCTCCTCCAGGTGGTTGTCGTACGCGCCCGGCACGACGGTCATCCACTTGGCGTTGACCCGCTTGGCGACCTCGACGCTCTCGGTAATCTCCTTGAGCACCTGCTCCTTCATGCCCTGGTCGTCGCTGGTGAACGACTTCTTGCCGAACGAGCCGATGCCGTACGCCACGAACACGCCCATGGTCATGCCGAGCCGGTCCATCGCCTTGGCGACCCGCTCCTGCTCGTCCGCGGACTTCATCTTTGCTTCGTTCCACTCCCAGGCGGTGAAGCCCTGGTCGGCGGCAAACTCGAGCTGCGCGACTTGATCCCGACCGGCCAGGTTGTCGAACAGCGTGAAGTGCGGCGCGTACTTCAGGTGGAAGCGGCGTTTGGGCTCGGCGGCCTGCTGGGCCGACGTGGTCCCGGCGGCGGCGGCGATCCCCGCGGCGGCGGCGGTGGTCAGGAAGTCACGGCGTTGCATGTTAGAGAACCTTGCAGGGGTGGATCTGGGGCGGGCGGCTCGGCCCCCATTCTAGCAGGCCAGGAAGCGCCGTGCCTCAGGCGCGAATCATGCGGCAAAGCCGCAACGCTAACTGTGCCCCGAGAGTCACTCACCGATCGGAGTGCCCCAGCGACTTGTCCGGCGCGATCGCGTCGCGGACCCGCTGCTTCAGCACCTTGATCTCGGGGAACCCGCCGTCGTGCTCGCGGGACCAGACCCGCTGATCCCCGACCGAGATCTCGAACACCCCGCCCTCGCCCGGGACAAGCGTCACGCCGCCCAGCTCCTGCTCGAAGGTAGACAGCAGCTCCTGGGCCATCCAAGCCGCCCGCAGCATCCACCGGCAGCCGGTGCAGTAGGTGATCTGGATCGTCGGTTTCATGCTGCTTGGGGCCTGTTAGAGGAGCGTTCATTAGCGGGCGCCGCGTTGATCAATTATTGCGCCGCTTCTCCCCGTTTTGGCAGCCCTATTGCTATACTGCGGCAGACCTTCCGCGCCCCCTGATTCGATCGTCGTCCCATCATGGCCAGAATCCGCTTCCCGATGCCCTCCCGCCCCCGCCAGTCCGGCGGGTACGGCCGCCGCAGCAGCCGGCCGATGTTTGGCAGCAGCTTCAAGATGCGGCTGCTGATCGCGGCCGGGCTGGCGATCTTCGCGCTGATCTCGTACTACGGCAGCCCCGGCGACAAGAACCAGATCACCGGCGAGGTGGAGCGCGTGGCGCTAGCTGACGAGCGGCAGGAAATGGCCCTCGGCGCCCAGGCGGCGCCGGAGATGATCCAGCAGCACCGCGGCGTCAGCCGTGACGGCGCCGCGGTCGACCGGGTCCACCGGATGGGCGTCCGCCTGCTGCGGGGATTGGAGGAGTACATGGACAAGCTCTCGCAAGAAAAGGGCGTCGAGCTCCACAACCCGTACCAGTTCAACTTCACGCTGCTGGCCGACCCGCAGACCGTCAACGCGTTCGCGCTGCCCGGCGGCCAGGTGTTCATCACCGAGGCGCTCTACCGCCGCCTGGACACCGAGGGCGAGCTGGCGGGCGTGCTGGGGCACGAGATCGGCCATGTGATCGAGCGGCACGGCAACAAGCGGATGGCCCAGCAGAAGCTGTTCGCCGGCCTGGCCGCGGCGGGCGGCGTCGCCGGCGGCGACGTCAACAGCCAGCGGATGTCGCAGATGATCGCCCAGATGGTCAGCATGAGCTACGGCCGCGAGGACGAGCTGGAGAGCGACCGCTGGGGCGTCCGGCTGTGCGCCGAAGCGGGCTACGACCCGCACGCCATGATCGGTCTGATGGAGGTGCTCGACGAGGCCGGCGGCGGGGGCGGCCCGCCCGAGATGCTCAGCACCCACCCCAAACCGGCCAACCGCGTGAAGTACATCAAAGAGGTCATCGACCTGGAGTTCCCCAACGGCGTGCCCGAGAACCTGCTTCCGTAGCCCGCATGTTGGCCTTCGGCCAATTCCTAGCGATCGCGTTCTGCCGCCACGTCGCTTGGACGCCCACCGCAAATCTGTCACGATGGCGGGATGAACATCTCTCCTGAAACGACGCGCGTCGGCTGGATCGGAACCGGCGTGATGGGCCTCAGCATGGCCGGCCACCTGCAGGCGGCGGGCTACCGGCTAACGGTCAGCAACCGCACCAAGAAGAAGGCCCAGCCGTTGCTGGACGCCGGCGCCGAGTGGGCCGACTCGCCCTACGCGGTCGCCGAGCGGAGCGACGTCACGTTCACGATTGTCGGCTACCCGGCCGACGTCCGCGCGGTGGCGCTCGGCGACGATGGCGCGTTGGCAGGCGCCAGCAGCGGCGCCGTGCTGGTCGACATGACCACCAGCGAGCCGTCGCTGGCCGAGGAGATCGCCCACCGCGCCGCGGACAAGGGCGTGGTGAGCATCGACGCCCCCGTGTCCGGCGGCGATGTGGGCGCCAAGAACGGCGCGCTGTCGATCATGATCGGCGGCGACGAGCACACGGTCGCCGCCCTCAACCCGCTGTGGGAGCTGATGGGCGCCAAGTACGTCCGCCAGGGCGGCCCCGGCGCCGGGCAGCACACCAAGTGCGTCAACCAGACGCTGGTCGCCGGCCAGATGATCAGCGTCTGCGAGGCGCTGCTGTACGCCGCCAAGGCGGGCCTCGACCCGACCACGGTGCTCGAGTCGGTCGGCTCCGGCGCGGCGGGCAGCTGGTCGCTGACGAACCTGGGCCCCCGCATTATCGACGGCAACTTCGCGCCCGGCTTCTACATCGAGCACTTCCTCAAGGACATGCGGATCGTGCTGGAGGAGGCCCGCCGCATGAACCTCAGCCTCCCCGGCCTGGCGCTGTGCGACCAGCTCTACCGAGCCGCCGCCGCCCAGGGCCACGCCCGCGACGGAACCCACGCCCTGATGCTGGCGCTTGCGAAGGTGAACGGGGTGGAGTGGGAGGCGGAGTAAGAGGGCGGAGAGTCTTGTTTCCTAAACAGTAACTTCAGACGACAACATGGCGCGCAGTAGTGTCATTCCTGAGTCGCATCTGTTGCTGTTTCGGGATCAACACGTCTTGTTACTCCTCCGACAAAACACCGGCTATGAAGATGGAAAGTACAGCGTCGTCGCTGGCCACGTGGAACCTGGCGAGACGGCGCGGCATGGCATGGTGCGTGAAGCAGCCGAGGAAGCGGGACTGACGATAGCCGAGACCAACTTGCGTTTGTGCCACGTGGTTCATCGCAAAGCTGCCGAGGAGCGGGTGTCGTTCTTCTTCACTGCCGATGAGTGGTCAGGCGAGCCAGTCAATCGAGAGCCTCATAAGTGCCGCCAACTCTCTTGGTTCAGCGTTGAGGCACTGCCTGAAAACATGGTCCCATATGTCCGCCAAGCTATTCAGGGAACGCTCAGCGCGAGTGCGTATTCCGAGTACGGCTGGACCTAAGGAGAATGGTCATAGTCAGGCTCTAACAGCGGATGGTGGCGGCGGCGCTCCCACAAGGGAAGCCCCCGCGAAGTACCGACCGTTTCACGACATCCGTCGGGGGCTTCCGCTATCGCGGAGCGCCCCCGGCGCCCGGATAGCTCACACCCGTCAACCTCTCCTCAAGGCGCCAGTATGAGACCCAACCTCATCTACTTCGGCGGGATCCTGATCGGCCTCGGTCTTGGCGTGACGCTGCTCGACCTCGCGAGGACGTACCACCTAATTGGAATCGATGTCAGCCTATCGTTCCTCGGCGCGATGTTGGTCTTGTCAGGCGTTCTTCTCGCCCACCGCGGACGGGGCAAACAGCCTTCCCATCGGCCAACGAAGCAACCGCCGACGCCAACCGGAAGCTCAAGAGTTGTGTAGACCTCTGACGCCCGGCGCAGCCGAAGTAACCCTACCTGGCGTCTTGGCGTCTTGTCGGTCGCCCCCTCAGCCAGCAAACGCCGGGGGCCGGGGGCGCTCCCGCAAGGGAAGCCCCCGCGAAGTACCAACCGCTTCCCGCCAACTGTCGGGGGCTTCCGCTGTCGCGGAGCGCCCCCGGCACCCGCCGAAACTCTTCTCACACTCCAGAGCCTCATGAAGAAACGGCTACGCAAGAAGCTTCGGCTGGGAGAGTTCCGCGAGTACGGGTTTGAGATCGCATTTGCAACCGATCCAAGAGTATCGGCAGCAACGAGAAACTCCGTGCTTGACGAATTCATCGAAATGATCGAATCGCGCAACCTGCAGTTCGGGGGAGGTGGACTCCGAGAGTACTCTGGATTCGTTGCAGGGCCGTGGCGAGGTTCGGCTACCGACGAAGACCGCCAGGCGGTTCTGCAATGGCTTCACGCACAAGCAGAGATCGTCGCCGCCAAAGCGGGCCCCATGCGCGACGCGTGGCATGGCTAGGACTGAGCCAGAATCGGTGGCGGCCAAGACTAGATCACAATCACCCTCTTTGGCGTCTTGGCGGTTCGAACACCCAACCGACAATCGCCCCGTCACTCCGCCGCGGCCCACCCTCGGAACTCCGGCTCCCGCAGCGTCACGCCCTCCTGCACCAACTGGTAGACCACCGGCGCCTCGGGCCAGCCCATCGTGCCCAGCACGGCGTCGAGAATGAGCTCGGGGCACTCGCCGTTCAGCTCGACGCGGTGCACGCGGCCCTGGTGCTCGTGCATGTGGCCGTTGAGTCGCCAGAACGTTTCACCGGCCTCAACCGGCTCGTGACCGGTGACCAGGAAGAAGCCGTCGGGCTCGGTGTCGGTGCGGGGCAGGTTGCGGAGCGACTGCTGCATCGCCTCGAACGTGACGGGCAGGGTCGCAACAAACTCCGGCGGGCCGCCGGTCTGGCTGAGCAGGGTCGCCAGCCTCTCGCCACGCAGCTCTACCGCGGGCCCGTCAATCGCGGCGGGCGGCTCGGCGAACACATTGGCGTGCAGTCGTAGCACAGGGCCATCCTGGAGTGAGATTCCCAAAGGAGAAAGGCGATGGGTGACGCGTGCAACTTCCCCTTTCGCCTTTCCCCTTTCGTCAGGCCCCCGGCAGCTGGTGGCCCATCTTGTCGCGTTTGGTGCTGAGGTACTTCTCGTTGTGCTCGTGGATCGGCGGCACGATCGGCACCTGGTCGACCACCTCGAGGTCGTACCCGCCGTAGACAAACGCGTCGGTCTTCTTGGGGTTGTTGGTCAGCAGCCGGATCTTCCGCAGGCCGAGGTCCTTGAGCAGCTGGATGCCGACGCCGTAGTCGCGGGAGTCGACCTTGAAGCCGAGCGCCACGTTCGCCTCGACCGTGTCCATGCCCTGGTCTTGCAGCGCGTAGGCCTTGATCTTGGCGGGCAGGCCGATGCCCCGGCCCTCCTGCGGCAGGTAGACCAGCGCGCCCACGCCCTCGCGGCTGATCATGTCCAGCGCCATGTGGAGCTGGTCGCCGCAGTCGCAGCGGAGCGACTCGAGCAGGTCGCCGGTGAAGCACGACGAGTGCAGCCGCACGAGCGGCGCGTCGGCGGCGTCGAGGTCGCCCATGGTGAACACCACCGGCTCCATGGTCTCGTGCTCAACGCGGTAGCAGATGATGCGGCCCTCGCCGTACCTGGTCGGCAGGTTGGCCTCGGCCTCGCGGTGCACCAGCTTCTCGCCGACGCGGCGGAACGCGATGAGCTGCTCGATCGAGATGATCGGCAGGTCGTGCTCCTGGCAGAACGCGGCGAGCTGGTCGCGGTCGGCGCGGTCGCCGGTGTCGTTGAGGATCTCGCAGAGCACGCCGGCGGGGGTCAGCCCGGCCATGCGGGCCAGGTCCACGGCGGCCTCGGTGTGGCCCGCGCGGCGGAGCACGCCGCCCTCCTTGGCCACCAGCGGGAACAGGTGCCCCGGCCGGACGAAGTCCGTGGGCACGCTCTTCGGGTCGCACAGCGCCTTGATGGTCGTGGCGCGTTCGCCGGCGGTGATGCCGGTTCGGGCCGTGCGGTGGTCGACCGGCACGGTGTAGTTGGTCCGCAGCGGGGCGTTGTTGTTCTCCACCATCGCGTGCAGGCCGAGCCGCTCGCTCACCTCCGGCAGCACCGGCGCGCACAGCTGCCCGCGGCCGTGCGTGATCATAAAGTTGACCGTCTCGGTGGTCACCTTCTCGGCGGCGCAGACGAAGTCGCCCTCGTTCTCGCGGTCCTCGGCGTCCACGACCACGACAATCCGGCCTTTGCGGATCGCCTCGACGGCTTCTTCAACACTCGAAAAACGGCTAGACACGGCGGCGGGTGGCCTCCAGGGAGCGGGCGGGGCGGCTGCGGGGGCGACCGGGACCCTCTCCGCTATCCCCGACCGCCGTCTGGGCTATTATACAAGCGAAGGCAACCGGGCAGCGAGCCCTGAGCCCCCGCCGCGGGCGTCGGGCCGGGGAACGCGAGGGGCGAGCTCCGACGGCATTCCCCACACGAGTCCTTTCGCATCGGCGCCCCGCAGAGCCATCGCCCCGCCACTCCCGGAACTCAGCACCTTGCCCGCCCCCTCCCCCCCGCCCGAAAACCCGATCGCCCCGCTGGGGAGGGAGGAATACGTCGAGCAGGCGCACTTCTTCGGCACGCTGGGCGACCGCCTGCGGGAGAACGTGCCGGCCCAGGAGGTGCTCAAATCGGTCCGCGAGGAGGTGCTGGCCACCACCCGGCTGCCGATGGCGATCGACTTCATGCTCAGCGAGCTGCGGCACGCCGGCGCGTTCGGCACGGCGATGGCCAAGCTGCCGCACTACTTCACCCCGTTCCAGGCGTTCGTGATCAACCAGGCCGAGGACGAGCGGGGACGCTTCGACCTGCGGGTCGGGCTGGAGGTGCTGCGGCGCGACGCCGACTACCGCGCGGGCGAGAACCCCCACGTGCCGCCGTCGCTGCAGGGGCTGTTCCTCTACCAGTTCGAGGTGCTCTGCCGCAACCGCCTAAGCTACGACCGCGGTCTGGGCGCAATGGCGGAAGACCCCTGCTTCGCCGGCGACTGGCGGGACTGGATCCTGCGGATCCGGGGCCGCGTGGGCATGGTGGACGTGGCCGACCTGATCTACGTGAACAGCGACCACTGCCGCAACCGGCAGAACCGCGTCTCGCCCGACTGGGACGACGCCCAGCCCGCGCCCGCGGGCCCGCCGCTGTTCGGCGACCGCGAGGGCCGCATCGCGCTGGCCAACCGGAAGAAGGACCCGGTGTACCTGTTCAACTCGCTGCACCGGCAGCTCGGCTACCCCGAGGCGCCACGACACGCGCAGGTGGTGCAGGACGAGAACCCGCTGCCGCAGATGGCCCGCCGGCTGGAGCAGCTCGAGAAGCGGATGACGCTGATTGAAGAAGAGCAACGCGGCGGCATCGACCTCACCAAGCTGTACCAGCCGCCGCCAGGCATGTAGCGGCCTCCATCAGGACGCACTCTCAGCGCCCACAGCCGCCCGCGCAAGCAAAGAGCCCGCCGGCGTTTGCCGGCGGGCTCTGATGACTCGTTTACTTGAACGTCTCGCCGCTGGGCATCAGTACTCGCTGTCAGATGGCTGCGGCAGCTTGCGGTCCGCGACGCCATTCTGCACGTAGCTCGACCGCTTGTAATTGGAGGTCATCAACTGGGCGTAGACTTTCGGGTCGATGTTCTCGGTCAGGAAGATCAGGTGACCGTCGCAGAAAGCCACGTTCACGCCGCCCGAGTGAGCCGAGTTGGGGTAGCCGTAGCCCGGGCGGAACGAGACCTCGCTCGACGGCGCCATCGGGTTCATCACGCTCGGCGGCAGCTGGTCGGTCAGACCATTGATCCGCGAGGTCTTGGTCTCGTCGAACTCAACCGTGTTGCTGTCGTCCGCGATTGCGTTGTGCCACACAAACCCGAAGTGCTGCTTGCTGTCGGGCACGTCCGAGTTGTTGTTAGTGGGGTTGGCGTACGGCGTGTAGGTCCAGTACAGGGCGTGGATGTTCTCGCTGAGCATCAGGGTCTTGGAGGTGCCGTCGTTGGCGCTCACGTAGTCGATCGAGCACTGCGCGGCGGGCGAAGCCTCGCGGCCGTCGGAGGGCCCTTCGACGTTCAGGTTCTTGCTGAGGTCGAAGAACACGCCGTTGGCAACGCTCTCGTCGGGCGAGGCGCGGTTGGAGTCGGCGAACGACTGCCCCGCGTTGGCGACATACGACAGGGCCGGCGCGGCCGGGTCTTCGGGCGGGTCGCTCGGGCAGACGAGACCCTCAATCGAATTGACCATCTGCGTGTTGAGCGACGCCGGCGGGCTGTCGGGCCAGTTGCTGGCCCACAGGTCGTACAGGGCGGTCTGCTCCATGTAGGGGAAGGTCATGACAACCCAACTCGCCCGCCGGGCGGTGCGGAACTGGCCGTTGCCGTCCTTCGGGCTGGTGACATCCTCCAACGAGTTCACGTACCCCGGCAGCTTACGCAGCGCGGTGTCGTACTGCAGCAGGGCCGACTGCAGCTGCTTCATGTTGTTGAGGCAGGTGTTCCGGCGGGCGGATTCGCGCGCCGACTGCACGGCCGGCAGCAGCAGCGCCACCAGCGTGCCAATGATTGCAATCACCACCAGCAGCTCGACCAGCGTGAAGCCGGACACGCGTCCGACGGGGCGGCGGCTGGTGTGGTTGAGTTGACTCATCTGTCCCTCGTTCCTGAAAAGTTCAATCGCGCCCGGCGGTCGGGGCGGCCTCGGTCCGATGGGCGACGCCGCGCGGAAGGTGCGCAGGGCGGGCCGCCAGGGCGTTGTGCGCCTCTGTTTATCCTGACAGAAACCGGTCGGCCTGTCTACTAATCTGGGGCCTGTCAGGCCGCGGGGACGCTTGAAACGCAGGCTCCCTCTGATATGCTCGCCCGACGGGCGACCAGCTATTCCCACGCCGGTTCCCCGAATCGACGACTACTCACGGGGCAAGAGGTTGTAACCTCGGTTTCGCCGGCACTCTCGCCCCCCGCGGCTACCCTCACAGCGGAGTGTTTCCTATGTCCATGTACATCGGCGAGGCCCTCGCCGGCGACGGCAACGAGATCGCCCACATCGACCTGATGATCGGCAGCAAGGACGGCCCCGTCGGCGCCGCCTTCGCCAACGCCCTGGCCAACCAGAGCGAGGGCCACACCAACCTGCTAGCGGTCATCACGCCCAACCTGGCGGTCAAGCCGGCCACCGTGATGGTGACGAAGGTGACGATCAAAGGGATGAAGCAGGCCGTGCAGATGTTCGGCCCGGCCCAGGCCGCGGTCGCCAAGGCGGTGGCCGAGTCGGTCGCCGAGGGCGTGATCCCCAAGGACCAGTGCGAGGACCTGGTCTGCGTCTGCGGCGTGTTCATCCACCCCGAGGCCGACGACGACAAGAAGATCCACGACTTCAACCTCGAGGCCACCAAGGCCGCCATCGCCAACGCCATGGGCGGCAAGCCCACCGCCGACGAGATGGTCGCCGGCAAGGATCAGGCCCACCCGTTCCAGGGGTTCTGAGTCTGCTGATGGGGCATGGCCCGGCCCGCAGGCGGGGCCGCCCACGCAATCAAAAAGGGGAAAGGGGAATGCCGAAAGGCGTGATTCCTCTTTCCCCTTTCCTCTTTCCCCTTGTGCAATATGCCCGCCAACATCCTTGTCTGCCTGGACACCGACCCGCAGCCCAGCGTGTTCGACGCGGTGACGGCGATCGACGCCGGCGCTGACCACCTGCTGCGGCACGGCGGCGTCACGGCCGCCGATGTCGAGCCGCTGGTCCACGGCGCCATGTTCACCCGCGGCCCCGACCAGCTGAAGCACACGGCGGTGTTCATCGGCGGGTCGGACGTGGCGGCGGGCGAGGGGCTGCTGGCCGCCGCCACGGGGTGCTTCTTCGGGCCGATGCGGGTGTCGGTGCTGCTCGACTCCAACGGCTGCAACACCACGGCCGCCGCCGCCGTGATCGCCGCCGGCCGCTGCTTGCCGCTCCGCGGCGCCGCCGCGGTCGTCATCGGCAGCGGGCCGGTGGGGCAGCGCGCCGCGCAGCTGCTGGCGGGCGAGGGCGCGCTTGTGAAGGTCGTGTCGCGAAAGGCAGACCGCGCGGCGGCCGTTTGCGAGCGGCTGGCCGGCAAGGTCGACGCTGGGCTGCTCGAACCAGTCGGCCAGGACCAACTGCCGTTGGCCGACATCCTGAAGGACGCCCAGGTGCTGATCGCCGCCGGGCCGGCGGGCGTCGAAGTTATCTGCCAAGAAGCGTTCGCTAGCGCCGATTCCCTGAAGGTCGCGATCGACCTGAACGCCGCCCCGCCAGTTGGCATCGGCGGGTTTGAGGCGACCGACAAAGCCGTCGACCGCGGCGGCTGCGCGTGCTACGGCGCTATCGGCGTTGGCGGAACCAAGATGAAGATCCACCGCGCCGCGCTGCAGCGGCTCTTCGAGAGTAACGACGCCGTGCTCGACGCCGCCGAGGTGTACGCTATCGGCAAGGCGATGGATGACTGATTCATTCGCAACCGACGGCTACGCGTGGCGCCGGGCGCTCGCTGATGCCCGGCTTGTCGAAGAGCTCCGCGCGGCCGTCGACTCCGCCACGGGGGATGACCAGCCCACCACCCGCGGCGGCGCCCGCTACGCCGCCCGCAACCTGCTGGATTCGCCGGGCATCGACCGCTTCGCCCGCGGCGGACTGGTGCAGCAGGCGATCGGCGAACTCACCGGCGCCGGCGCGTTCCCCGTGCGGGCGATCCTGTTCGACAAGCTGGCGGAAGCCAACTGGCGGGTCGGGTGGCACCAGGACCTGATCATCGCCGTTCGCGAGCGGATCGACACGCCGGGCTTCACCGCCTGGAGCGTCAAACAGGGCGTGCCGCACGTGAAGCCCCCGAGTGAGGTCCTGCGAGAGATGGTCACGCTCCGCCTGCACCTGGACGACGCCGATCATGGCAACGGGCCGCTGCTGGTGCTGCCCGGTTCACACCGCTGGGGCGAGGTCGAGCCGGCGGAGGTTCCAGAACGCATCGCCGAGCAGACGCAGACCGAGTGCCTGGCCGCTGTTGGCGACGCCCTGTTCATGCGGCCGCTGCTGATGCACGCCTCGTCCAAGGCCGCCGCGCCCCGACGGCGGCGCGTGCTGCACATCGAGTTCGCCGCGGCGCCGCTGCCCGGCGGGATGCGGTGGTCAACCGAGCCCTAGCGTTCGGCCTTTCATGCCGCTAGCCGGCAGGGCACAATAGCCCGCATGGAAGAACCCGCCCACCCGGCCGAACGCGACATCCGCCTTCAGACCTACTGCCTATTGACGCTGACCATCCTGGCGATCGGCGTGGCGTTGTGGATGCTGCGCCCGGTGCTGGTGCCGTTCATGCTGGCGTTGTTCTTCGTGATCGGGCTCTCGCCGCTGCTGGACCTGATCCAGCGGAGGCTGAGCGCAACCCGCCCGGCGGCGATTGGCGTGACCTTCATCCTGGGCGTGGCGTTGGTGTTCGTGTTTGGGGTGATGTTGATCTCGACCTACCGCTCCGTCGTTGGCGACGGCGACAAGTACATGGCCGGCGTCCAGAGCATGGTTGAGGCCGTCCAGGATGGCCTCGAGAAGGCCGGGCTGCCTATCCCTGACGAGATTGCCGAAGTGATGGAGCACACCGAAGAGTTCATGACGCAGCGGCTCAAGTCGGTCATCCTGTGGCTCAGCACCGCGCTGCTCGACCTGCTTGTCAACCTCGGCGCGGTGCTGATCTTCATGTTCTTCCTGCTCGCAGGCGCCAGCAGCGAAGCGAGACCCACGACCGGGCTCTGGGTCGAGATCGAGGACAAGATCCGTGGCTACATCGTTACAAAGACGGTGATCAGCATCTTCACCGGGCTTGCTTTCGGACTGGTCCTCGGGGTGATGGGCGTCGAGATGGCGCCCCAGCTGGGGGTGCTGGCGTTCCTGCTCAACTACGTGCCCAATGTTGGCCCGGTAATCGCGTCGTTGCTGCCGATCCCGCTGGTGCTGTTCCTGATGCCCGAAGCCTCGGTGTTCTACAAGTCGCTTACGATCGCCGCCGGCTGCGCCGTGCAGATGATCAGCGGCAACGTAATCGAGCCCAAGGTCATGGGCAACTCGTTCGAGCTGCACCCGATCGTGATCCTGCTCTCCTTGATCCTGTGGGGCATCATCTGGGGCCCGGTCGGCGTGCTGCTGGCGGTGCCGATGACCGCCGCGGTGAAGGTGCTACTCGACAAGCTCGACCGCACGCGGCCGGTCGCCGCACTGCTGGCGGGGCGGCTGGAGCCGCTGGAGCAGGCCATCGACCGCGAAGCGATGGCGTAGCCGAACTCTCTGGCTGGTTGCGATTTGGTTGTAGAAAACGGCCACCCCGCGCGGTCCAATACAGCTATCGCCGCGGTCCCCGCACGCGATCTGCTTGTTAAGCCCCGCCAGACTTTTGTCCCTATAGGGGCGCACTGGGGGGACAAAAGTCCGCCGCACCCGCGCCGGCAGATTTCGTTCGAGGCTGCTATAGCAGTGTGAAACGCAAGCCAACGGCTGAGCTGGGGGCCGACTTTTGTCCCTAAGAATCGATGTCGTATTGAGGGACAGAAGTCGGCCGCCTTCCGACCGCCGGCCCGATGGCCAACAATGCCGGCATGACCCGCACCAATGTGGCCGATCGGCTGACCACGCTCGCCCGCCAACGCCCCAACGACCTGGCGGTGGTCAGCGCTCGACGCGGCGGCTACGACCAGATCACCTTCGCCCAGCTCGACCAAGACGCCACCCTGCTCGCCCGGGGGCTGGTCGCGATGGGCGTTGGGCCGGGCAAGCGGATGGCGCTGCTGGTGAAGCCCGGCACGGAGTTTGTCACGCTGGTGTTCGCGGTGCTGCGGAGCGGCGCGACGATGGTGCTGGTCGACGCCGGGCTCGGCAAGAAGAACATCGTGCGGTGCCTGGAGTCGACCCAGCCGGACGGGTTCGTCGGCATCCCCCAGGCGCAGGCGTTGCGGGTGCTGCTGCGGAAGCGGTTTCCAGCGGCGCGGCTCAATGTCACGGTGGGCAGGCGTTGGTTCTGGGGTGGGGAGTCGCTCAGCTCGCTGAGGAAGCTTGGCGCCAGTTCAAACCGATCCCCCTCTCCCCGTGAGGGCGGGGGCGGTCACCTCGACCTACCGCACACGTCGGCCGACGACCCGGCCGCGGTTGTGTTCACCAGCGGCAGCACCGGCCCTCCCAAGGGCGTGCTGTACCGGCACGAGACGTTCGTCACGCAGGCCGACGAGATCCAGCGGCAGTACGGCCTGGCGCCCGGCGGGGTGGACCTCGCCTGCTTCCCGCTGTTCGGCCTGTTCAACGTCGCGTGCGGCGTGACGACCGTGCTGCCGGAGATGGACTTCTCGCGGCCCGCGTCGTGCGACCCGGAGAAGCTGTTCCGCGCTGCCAACCGGTGGGAGTGCACGCAGGCGTTCGCGTCGCCGGCGGTGTGGGACCGGCTGAGCCGCCACGCGGTTGAGCACGGCGACCAGATCCCGACCATGAAAAAGGTGTTCTCGTGCGGCGCGCCGGTGCCGGCGGCAGTAATCGAGCGGACCCTAGCGATGGTCCACTCGGAGGCCGAGCTGCACACGCCCTACGGGGCCACCGAGTCGCTGCCGGTGGCCACGATCGAGGCGCAGGAGATCCTGGGCGAGACGGCCGAGAAGACCGCGGCGGGGCAGGGCGTGTGCGTCGGCGGGCGGTTCGACAGCATCGACTGGCGGGTGATCCGGATCACCGACGATCCGCTCGCCACGATCGACCAGACCGAGGAGCTGCCGCCGGGGCAGATCGGCGAGCTGATTGTCCGCGGCCCGCAGGTGTCGCGGCGGTACCTGCCGGCCGCGGACGCCGACCACAACGCGGCCGCCAAGATTGCCGATGGCGACCACGTGTGGCACCGCGTGGGCGACGTCGGCTACTTCGACGAGCAGGAGCGGTTCTGGTACTGCGGGCGGAAGTCGCACCGGGTGGTGACTGCCCAAGGGACGCTGTTCACCGAGTGCGTCGAGGCGCGAGTGAACTCGCACCCGCATATCCGCCGCAGCGCGCTGGTCGGAGTCGGCGACCCTGGAAACCAACGGGCGTGCATCGTTATCGAAACCCTGACCGAAGCAGCTTCGGAACCCGACCCAGATTCGCGGCAAGTCCAGCAGACCATTGATGACATCCGAGCAGCCACGGCCGCGTTCCTGGCGCCGAGCCCGGTTGGTGGCGTCTGGGCAATGCCTTCCCCGTTGCCGGTGGACATCAGGCACAATTCGAAGATCCACCGGGAGTCGATCGCCGAGTGGGCGGCCGCACGGCTCGCCGAGGAGCGGTAGCTACGAATCCCTGCGTTGCAATCTTGTTCAAATCCGGCCAGTGTCCCTAGGCGCCTACCCACGCGAACGGGGCTGCTAGCACTGCCGGCGCCACGATCGCGGCGCCCTAGACCACCCACATCCTGTATCCTTGGCAGCCCACGACAGCACTCAAGCACCGACTAGGCAACTCCGATTTCCATGCAAGACGACCGGGCGGCCGTGCCGATTAGCCAACCTGTGCGGCCACCCTTTTCTTCTTGCGACGCGGTTCTATGAGCTCGATCAAGACCCTCCTCCGACAAACGATTCCGCTCCCGATCCGCAGCCGCGTGGAGAACGCGCTGGCGGTCTGGAAGAGCCGCAAGTTTGCTAGCGCCGCGCGCACGCGGCGGCTTGTCGGCAAGGCCGAGGGCGAGTGGCCCGAGCGGATCGCCGACGCGATCGCCTGCCCCGACAACGAGCGGATCCCGCGGGTCGCCGGCGCGGGCTCGCTGAACGGCGGGGTGCTGACCATGCACAACGGGGTGCGCGTCGGCGGCCTCAGCTACTGCGGCCCGGGGATGCTGAACCTGCTGATCGACAACCGCGGCGTGCACGAGCCGCAAGAAGAGCTGGCCTTCGCCGAGGTGCTGCCGCACATCCGGCCGGGCGCCACGATGCTGGAGCTGGGCGCGTTCTGGGGGTTCTACTCCCTGTGGTTCGCCAAGGAGGTGGACGGCGCCGACCTGCACCTGGTGGAGCCCCACCCGGCCAACATCCTCTCCGGCAAGCAGAACTTCCAACTCAACCACCGCGGCGGCCGCTTCCAGCGGGCCTACGTCGGCGCCGACGAATCGCCCGCCCCGGACGGCACGGCCACCATCGCGGTCGACCCGTACTGCGAGCGGCACGGGATCAAGCACCTGGCGATGCTGCACGCCGACATCCAGGGCGCCGAGGCCGACATGCTGCACGGCGCCCGGCGGATGCTGACCAACCACCTGGTCGACTACGTGTTCGTTTCGACGCACTCCAACCAGCTGCACGATGACTGCGTCGCGCGGCTCAAGCGGTTTGGGTACCTGATCCTCGCGTCCGCCAACCTGGACGAGAGCTACAGCGTCGACGGGCTGATTGTCGCCCGCCGTCCCGGCGCGGAAGGTCCCGGCTCGATCGCGATCACCAAGAAGAAGCCGCTCGTCGCGGCGGCCGCCTAGGCCAGACGCTACGGCGCATTCGCGTTGGCGAGCCGCTCGGCCCAGAACGCCTTGGCGTGCGCGAGCTCCTGCTCGCTCACATGCGCGGCGGACTCGTCCAACCAGGCGAGGAAGAACTCGCAGCTCGCGCGGCTGATCCGCGGCTGGCCGGCCATCGGTTGGTAGAAGTAGGGCGCCGTCAGGCCACGCTCGTAGCCGGGCGACTCCATCGCCACGGCCCGCAGCAGGAACCACCCGGCGCCCTGGCAGTCGATCGCGGGCAGCTCGCCACGCGCCTTCGCCAGGTCCCGCAGCGAGACCGAGTGCTCCACCTGCCCGTTCTTGACGACCTCCAGGTACTCCACGCGGGACCGGGTGGTCAGGTTCAGGCCGAGCGTCAGGTCGGTGTTGTCGTCCATCAGCCGGTACGTGCGGCCGGGCGGCGGGATCGGGCGCAGCAGCGGCCCGTTGGTGGCCATCGCCTCGCCGGCGGCTAGCGAGTCCCACCACGCGGCGGGCGTGAAGCCGTCGAAGTTGCGGGCGTACACGCGGCACGAGCCGATGGGCGATTCGTTGTCGCCGCTGCCGCTGCCGCTGCCGGCGGCGGGCGGAAGCTGGAAGCCGGCGTTGAGCACCTGGAAGTAGATCGCCTCGCGCCACAACGCGGGCCCGCGGTCGCCGGAGTAGAAGTCTTTGTCGGGCTGCCGGCCCCACGAGCGGGCCTTGTGTCCCCGCAGCTGGTCGCTGGCGTCGATGACGACGATCGCGTCGAGCACATCGGCCGCCAGCCAGACCGGCAGCCGCCAGGACGCCGCGTCGGCGGCGACAACGCGTACGCCAGACTCACGGAGGTCGGTCAACGCAGCCACCGAGCCGTCCGCGACCGGCGTCAGCTCGTCACGCGTCAACGGCGCGTCCGGCCGCACCAGCAGCAGATCACCGGCATCGTCCCTGGCGCGCGCCGCCCACGGGCCGAACGTGACCGGAGCGTCCGCGGGAGCGGTGGCGGAGGGGACTTCGTCCCACTTGCCGTCGTCCAATCGCCAGGCGGTGAGCGGCGCGTAGCGGAGCCCCTCCCCGCGGAGCGCCGCGTCGACGCCCTGTCCACCCCGCGCCGCTAGCAGGTCCGCGGCGGCCCAGCCCTCGGCCTGCAGGCTCACCACGCGGTGCATCTCGACGGTCTTCGAGTCGGAGGCGCGGCGGTCGATCTCGAACCGCCCGCTGACGGGTTTAAACTCAGGGCCGGTAGTCAGCTCGAACGTGTAGCTCCCCCGCCGCAGTCCCAGCACGGACTGGCCGTCGACGTAGAAGTGATCGCCCAGCTGCGAGAGCCCCAGCCCGCGGGTCTTGAGCGCCCGCCCACCGGCGCGGGAGAGCTCGACCCGGGCGGCCAGCGGCTGCCCGGATTCGGCGTCGATGACCTTTACTTCCAGTTCACCGTCCGGTTTAGCGGCTTGGGCAGGGGTAGCAAGCAGCGCCAGTCCGCACGTGAGAGTTACGATTTTGTCGGTCGTCATGCCTGCTGGTTGCCTCGGGTGGGGTGCGGCTGCGGCTCCCTCAAGGGTAGCATGCCCGCCGCTCAAATAAGCACCGCACAACTCTTCATTTGAGCTACTCTTGCGGTATGTCCGCCCCAGGATCACGCCCGCCCGCCCCCTCGATGCAGCAGCAATCGGTGCGCCGCATCTGGATTGATATGGCCGTGCTGCAGGTCAGCATCCTGTGGCTGGCCGGCTGGGCGCCGATGAATCTGCTGCTGGTGTCGCTGTCGCTGATGTTTGGCGTGGTGTACCTGCTGTGGGGCTGGGACCTGACCGGGCCCCGCCGGCACCGGATGGGGCGGATGCTGCTGGGCGCGAGCGTGGTGGTGGCGGTCGGCCCGCTGCTGGCGGCGCCGCACGTGGACCTGCCGACCGAGCCCCTGCAGCTGCTCTTGCTGCTCGGCGCCGGCTACTGCGCGATGCAGACCAACCACATTGTGACCGCATAGCACGGCCGCGAGACCGGTTTGTGAGCTAGAGTTGCGGTATGCCCTCGTCTCATCACGCCTCGGCAGACGCCGAGCCCCGCCAGAGCCACTGGGTGGACCTGGCGATGTTCCAGCTCAGCATCATCTGGCTGGCCGACTGGACGCCCCGCAGCCTCCCGCTGATCCTGATGGCGATCGTTTCGGCCGCGGTGTACGCCCTGTGGGCTTGCGGCCCGGCGGGTGGCGTGCGCTACCGCACCGCGCGTCTGCTGATGGCTGCGAGCGTCGCGGCGCCGCTGGCCGTTTTCCTCGCCGCACCCTCTACCCAGCCGCACACGGAGTTCTTGCAGATCCTCCTGCTGATCGCCGCCGGATTTGCCTCGATGCACGCGCGGCCGAGCGCGCGGTCGCTGCGAGCCGCGGCGTCTTAGCCGGCGATTGGGCGATGGCGTTGGGCGGCGCCCTGGCTTATGCTGCGGGCTCTTCGCCCCGCCCGCCAGCCGAAGTGCGCTCTTGAAGGACCTGCTACGCAACACGCTGCTGGTGTCGCGGCCGGGCCTGTGGGCGACGCAGCTCTGGTTCTACCTGCTGCCGCTGGGCGGTCGGCGCCTGCTGGACGAGCCCACCTTCTGGCTCGGGGCGTTCTACGTAATGTTCCCGCTGAGCCACCTGCTCTACGGCTGGAACGACACCGCCGACTACCAGACCGACCAGCAGAACCCGCGGAAGGGCAACCTGCTGTTCGGCGCGCGGCTCGGGCGGGCGGAGCTGCGGAGGCTGCCGCTGCAGATCGCCGTCGTGCAGGTGCCGTTTGCGTTGGCGTTCGCGCTGCTGATTGGGCCGAGGTTCTTGCTGTGGGTCGCCGCCGTGGTGGCGGTCAACACGGCGTACAACCATCCACGCGTCGGACTGAAGGGGCGCCCAGGTTGGGACCTGATCTGCCAGGCGGGGTACCTGCTGGTGTTCGTGCTGAGCAGTTGGCTGAACGAGGTCCCGCAGCTGCCGTGGCCGGCGTTTGTGTTCGGCGCCTTGTTCGCCATGCACTCGCATCTGTTCCACGAGGTGACCGACCTCGCGCCCGACGCCGCGGCCGGGCGACGGACGACCGCGGTCGTGATTGGCGCCGCGCGGTCAAAGCTGCTGGTCGCGGTGATGCTGTTGGTGGAGTCGGCGCTCGTGCTCGCCTACTTTGACAGCCTGATGGTCGCAGCCTTCCTTGGGCTCGCGGGCATCGGGTTCCCGCTGGACGCCTGGTTGCGTCGCAATCAGACCATCAGCACGGACGCGCTGAAGGTAGTCTTCGTCATCTGGAACGTGGTCGCGATTACGAGCATGTACTGGGTGTGGCGCGAGGCCCTGTTCGCCGAACTGGGGTAGCCGGCGCCACTAGCTCTCAAACAGCCGCAGCACCTCCGCCGCGACGTCGACGCCCGTCACGGCCGACAGCGCCCGCCAGCCCGGCACGGCGTTGACCTCGAGCACTAGCAGCCGCCCGTCCTCGGCCGGGAGCAGGTCGACCCCCGCCAGCGGCGCCGCGACCGCGGCCGCGGCTCGCCGCGCCAGCTCCGCCAGCTCTCCAGTGACCTCCAATGGCTCGGCTCGAGCGCCCCGGCTGATATTGGTCCGCCAGTCTTCTCGATTGACACGCCGCATGCCAAACACAGTCTGCCCAACGACCAACAGGCGCAGATCGGCGCCAGAGTGCGGGACAAACTCCTGCAAGTAAACTACGGCGCCAAGCTGCTCGAGCATTCGGAACGCCCGCTGCGCGATGGCCGGGTCTTGCAGGCGGGTGATGCCACGGCCTTCCCCGCCAAAGATCGGCTTGAGCACCGCGTCGCCGCCAAATCGGTCGTAGGCCTCGATCGCTTGGCCGGCCGTCTGGCAGGTGATCGTTCGCGGCACGGGCAGCCCCGCCAAACGCAGTCGGTCCAATGACAGGTGCTTGTCCACAGCCGCCTCGATCGCCTTGGGCGGGTTCAGCACCCGCACGCCGATGCTCTGGAGCGTGGCGAGAGCGTCCATGCGGAACACCACCTGCTCCAACGAGCCGGGCGGCATAGAGCGGACCAGCACCCCATCGGCGTTCGTGAGGTCGTGGCCACCGGCGGACACCACCGCACCGCTAGAAGTCAACTCGGCGGCGATTTCACCGAACGGCACGACGCTCAACTCGTGCAATCCGCTGGCGGCGCGCGCCAGATCACTGGCGTACCAGCTTGTCGGCGATCCCAGAACCGTGATGCGCATCGACTACGACAACCCAAACGACTGCCGCAGAACATCCGGCAGCACCTCGCCCGCAGCGTGGGAGCGGCCCGTGTCGAGGTTGGCCAGTGTCGCCCGGGCGGGGCTGAACAGCAGCTTGTCGATCTTGTAGAAGTCGTGGTCGTAGGCGGCGAACAGCTCGCCGAAGGGCCGCCCGTGATCGGGCGAGGCGCCGCTCGGCAGCCGCGGAGCGATGGCGGCCAGCGAGTCGTCGTCGCCCCGCACATACAGCACCACCTGCCCGCCGTAGAGGATCGCGTCGTTGGTGCGGCCGATGCCGGTCAGCGCATCGCCCGCCACGGGCGGCAGCGGCGCCGTCCCCCATGCGCTCTGGATCCGATTGAGATCGAACCCGAGCTCGTGGAGTTTGTGCAGCGCAGTCTCGACGCTGCGGGCGACAACCTGCAGGTTTCCAGCAAGGCTGTTGGTGGGGGCGTACAGCAGCGTCAGGTTGTCAGTCGCGACCCCACACTTGCGGGCGATGTCGGCGCAGACTTCCGCCGGAGGAGCGGTGTTGGTCTCCAAGACCCCGAGGCACGCCTCGGCCTGCTCAGTGAACCCGATGTCGGCAAACAGGTCCTCGCGTCCGGCCGCGGCCCGCATTGGGCCCGACCCCATTGCGAAATAACCGTCCCCCTTCACCTCCCAGCCGGCGTACTGTGCGGCCATGCACGCGGCGATGGGGTGGTCGGTGCGGACCACGGCCGCGGGCCCCTCCTCTCCGGTGACCGCGGTGGCCGCGACCGTGACGGCGCCCAGTCCGGCCATCGACGCCTCGGCAAGCAGACGCCCCGCCTCGACGCCGCCCGGCACGGCGGCGCCGCAGTCGATCAACCGGGCGCCGTCGTCTTCGGTGACGCTGATCCGCAGCCGCTCGGCGTCCGCGGCCATGCGGTCGGCGACCTGAAGCGCAAGCCGATTCAATTGGGGGCCAGGCACAAGGATGCTTCGCTGGGCGATGAAGAAGATAGAACGCCCCTAGCGTAGCGAACCAGCCGCTACTTGAACAACGACCCCACCGGCGCCAGCCGGCTGCCGATGCCACCCACGGCGCCGCCACCGACGCTCCCGGCCAGCGCCTGCAACGCGTCTGCCGGCCCGCCCAACGCCGCGGCGACCTGGTTGTTGAGCTCGTCCAGTTCGGCGGTCAGCTGCTGCAGCTCGCCCGTCACTACCTGCTGGCCATCAGCCAGGAGCTTCTTGGCCTGACTTCCGGCGAGTTCGCGGACCGCGTTGTCCATCGCCTCGGCAACCGCCGGGCCGGCCGTCGACCAGACCTTCCATTCTGGCTGGCTCAGCTCACCCGATAGCGTGACGGTCGTGACAAGCTGCGGCGTCTGCGACAGCTGCTTGGCGAGCGAGTCTTCTAGCTGCACGTCCTGGATCACCCCTCCAAAGGAAGCCTTGACGTGGGGCGTCACCCGCACGTTGTGCTGAACGAGCTGCATGTCGCCCACCAGCTTCTCACCGGTGATCTGCAGGCTGATCGACAGCGCCGCGGTGCTTGGCGCCACCGTGATGCCCAGCGAGTCGGATCGGCCCAACGCGAGCCGCGGGATCGACAACGCTGGGCAGTCGACAATGAGCTCGTCGGTCGGAACGTCGCCGCTGCGGTCGACCTTCGCCCGCACCTCAATCGGCGCCGCGCCGGTCGTGGCGAGGCTGAGCCGCATCGGCTGCCCCAGCACGCGGGGTTGGGTGGTAAAGTCGGAGAGCACGCCGCTGAACTCCAGTGGACGCCCCGCAAGCCGGGTCGCGCCGCTGAGCCGCAGCGACCGGACCAGAAGGTCGGGCGTGGGGCGCACGCCGCGCGGCAGCACGTCGACGCCACGGCCGCGCTCGTCGCCCGCGTCTCCGCTGGCGGGCGCCAGCCGGCGGGCCCAACGCACCCACCCAACCAGTTCACCGACCGGCCCGGAAATCTGCTCGCCGAGCAGGTAGGTGCTGAGCGACGACGCGTCCATATTCTTGAAGTCAAGCTTCTCTCGCAGCATCGCCTCATCGGCCCTTCGCGCGGCGGCGATCGCCTCGCGGTCGGCCCGCACCTCGTCCGGCAGACGCTTCAGCCGTTCCTGGATGGCCGTCAGCTCCGACTTGAACCGCGTCACCTGTTCGGGCACGCCGCGTAGGAATTCGACATTACGCAGCGGGTTGTCCCGCGCGTCCTTTACCCTGGCGGTGAACGCCTTGATGTCTGCCTGCAGCCGCTTAGCCCGCTCCTCCAGGCCCGCGTACTCGGTCGGCCACTTCTGCCTCAGCTCCTTAGCGAGCCGGACCGACTCGAGCTGCAAGTCGGCCGTGAAGCGGTCCTGAACCCCTGACAGCCACTTGTCGGTTGCCTCGGCAGTAACGAGATTCGGCAGGGCGAACCCGCCCTCGGACTCCTCGGCCTCGGGCCGGGCGGGCAGTTCGCCCGACGTGTCGCGAGGCGTGCCGAACCGCAGGCCGCTCAGCTCGCCCTCGCTAACCCAGGCCTTCCTGCGGAGGGCGGCGGACGAATCAAAGTCCAGCGACAGGCGTTGGGCCTCAAAGAGGTTGGTCATCGGGTCGCGCGGATCGGCGACCGAGATCCCGGTGAGCTCCGCCCGTGTGCCGAGCAGCGACGCCGAGCTGCCAGCCACCTCGACCCTCGCGCCCACCGCCGCCTGCCCCGACTGCACGGCGGCGTAGCGGACCAAGAGCCCGACGCCGAACTCCGAGAACAGGTACAAGAGCAGCAACGCGATTAGGCGGGGGACGATGTAGCCCCAGCGGAAGAGTCTCATCATGATCCTCCCTCGAGCCCCGCGGCCCCCAGCCGCGAGGTAAAGTCGATCCCCATCAGCGCGCGGGCCACACGGTACCGCATCAGCCACTTAGCTACCGGCGGTTGCAGCTTGGCCGCGACCAGGTGGGCCAGCAGGTAGCAGGGGTAGGCAAGGTACAGGCCGGTAACCAGTGCGCCCAGCACAACTGTGTTGTTGAATCCGATCCACGGGCCGAGCGGCTGCTCGTAGAGCCAGGCGTAGTGGGTCTGCAGGCCCTCGATCCGCAGCAGCTTGGCGCCCAGGCGGTGGAAGAACGGGTCGCACGCCAGGCCTATCCAAGAGAACAGCGACGCGGTCGCCAACCCCGCGGGCTTGTTCACACGCAGCGAGAAAAGCAGCACGCCGAGCGCGACCGCGACAAGGTTGCCCTTCGGCGCCAGCCCTAGCATCATTCCGAGCGCGGCGCCGGCGGCCACCTGACGCGGCGAGTCGTTCGCCATCAGAACACCCACGGTCTGTCGCAACGGCCGCAGCAGCAGAGATAGCATGGTTGGCATCCGGCAGGGACCTGGAACTGGGCGCGCAGCCGTTGCGCATCCACCCCCATGGATCGGCCGATCGCTACAACCGCCTTAAGCGGAAAAGTCGGCCGGGGGCCAACCGCAGGTCCGACGTCATGCCGGCGATTGCCCGACTGGCGAAGCGAGGCGGGATAGGCTTGTTCTGGCGGCTCGGTCCTGCTGGCTGCAACACGTGTTCGGTTGCCCATTTATTTGGTGGACTTTTAGGACCATCGGCGCAACCTATTGCGACAGCAGTGCTTGCGGCGCAAACCAGTGTTTCGGGCGACGCGAAATGGTGTGGCCCCGTTTCGAATCTGACGTCACAATTCCGCGGCTTTATACCTGGCCCCGCAGTCTTCTACCAACTGCCGCGGGGCCAACACCCTGAGGGGAATGCTATGTGGACGAAGCTGTGCGCAGGGATTGCGTGCCTGGTCGGCGGCGCCGCCGGGATTGCGAGCGCCCAGGGCGTTGTTGAAGAGACCGGGACCCTGCCGGCGCTCGTGGAGCGCCTCACCAGCAAGGACTACCTGCTCCGCCACCCGGAGGAGGACAGCCGGCCGTACGTCGCGCCCGGTGACGCGCTGCGTCTGGCGCGCCGCGCCGCGGCCCTGATGGCCGTCGGCGAGCTGCATCAGGCGGCCGTGACCGCCGCGCAGATCGGCTACGAGCTGGTCGACTTCTACGACACCGGTTCCCGCTCACGCTACTACGTGCTGCGCGAGGACCTGTCCGCGGTCGATCAACTGCGGGGCTGGGGCGCCTACCTGCTGAACCCCGAGCCCAAGTTCAACGCCCTCGTCGAGGCGCCGCACCCGCTGGGCGACTCGGAGACCGCCCCGCTGGCCGCCAAGGTGTTCGAGAGCGGCGCGCGGGGCCTGCTGATCGCGGGCGCCCACCGCAAGAAAGCCGACCTGCCCGACTTCGTCGAGTCGGTGTTCCATCAGGTCCACTCCGCCTGGATGGGCGGGCAGACCCTGCTCCCCGTGCTCCAGGTCCACGGCTTCGCCGCGCACAAACACGACTTCCCCGCGGACGCGCAGCTGATTCTGTCGACCGGCGGGGGAGGCGTGACCAAGGAGCTGCTCAAGCTCGACGAGCGGCTCGATCAGAACGGCTTCCCCAGCTACGTCTACAACACACTGGATCCGACTTCCAAACGCAACCGCCGCGTGAACGGCGACTCGCCCGGCGACCGCTTCCGTTCGCTGGCGGCCACCAAGAACGTCCAGGGGCAGCACTCCCGCAAAGAGGGCGCCGCGTTCATGCACCTCGAGTTCGACTACAACCTCCGCCACGACCCGCAGCGACGAGAGCAGGCCGCAGCGGTAGTCGCGTCGGCGATGCTCGAAATCGCCTCGGTCGAGTCGTTCAACGCCCCGCTCGACCGGCCCACGCCGATCACGGTCGCGCGAAGCAACAAGAACGGCCGCAACGATGGCAAGAACGCCCGCCGCGGCGGCTGACCCACAACTCAGCGCCGCTACCCCGGCGCCAGCCTGACGCCGGCGTCGATCTCGCGGTCGAGTGGCTCGCCAGACAGCAGATGGTCCGCGTAGTGCCCGGCCAGCCAGGGCGCCCACAGCGTTCCAGATGCGCCCAGGCCGTTCAGCACCCCGACGCGATCGCGGCCCGGCAGCGCGCCCGCGATTGGCCGCCGCGTACGCACGATCGGACGCACCGCGGCTGAGTGGTCGACTACCTCGTAGGGCAGCCTCAGCAGCTCTCCCAGTTTTGACTCCAGCTCGCGGCGCCCAGCGACTGTCGGAAGAACGTCCGCCGCGCCTGGATGAAACGTAGCGCCAACGCGGAACAACGCGTTTCCAATCGGCGCAAGCCACACGCCGCGTTGCACCACCCGCCCCTCACTTACGCCCGGCGCGCGGATGGTGAGCGTCTCCCCCTTGGCGGGCTCGAAAGGCAATGGGCGCCCGTCGCGTTCCGCGAGTCCACGGCAGAGAACCACCCGGGGTAGTACAGAACCGAGCGAGTCGACGGCGACCCCGTGTTCGGTCTCACGAAGCCCGTCGGCTGGCAGGTCCTCCTCTACCAGCAGCCCGCGGCGAGCAAACTCCGCGCGAGACGCGTCCAGAAAACGGCCGACATCCAGCCGGCCGCCAACCACCTGGCAGCCCCCCAGCGGCGCGAAGAACACCCGTGGATCGACCCCGGCATCCTCAGCGACCAACCACTGCCCGAGCGGCCCCGAGGCCCGGCGGTCAAACTCTGCCCGCTGCTGCGGGTCGACGAACAGCCGCACGATAGGCGCCTCGCTGAGCAGCTCGACGCCCAGCCGGTCTTCGACCTCGCGGTAGAACCGCACGGCCGCTGGCCACGCCTGCTCCGCCCGCCATGCCAAAGCCAGCCGTTTTCCGCCCACCGGCGCCAGCAGCCCGGCGGCGGCCCTGGATGCGGCGGGGCGGGCGGCCGCGTCCATGACCAAGGGCCGCCCGCCGCGCAGCAGCAGCGACCAGGCGAGCGTAGTGCCCGCCAGCCCCTGCCCCACCACCAGAGTGTCCGGTTGCGCCACGGGATGCCGCCCCTGGTCCTGTCCGCTGAGCGTGGCCCAGGCGATATAGCGTCCCCGGCCAAAAGGCCTACAATAGGCTGTTTGGCCGCCCCGCCCCAGCTCTGTTCCCCGATGTCGAAGAAACACAACGTGTTCCTCTCGTCCGCCGCCACGGTCGAGCACTACGACCTGGACCTCAAGAACCGGGGCCTCGCGGCGTTGCTCGCCTGGCTGGTCCCCGGCCTGGGGCACTTCTACCAGGGCCGCAACGTGAAGGGCGCCATCTTCATGCTGTGCGTCGGGTCGCTGCTGGTGTTCGGCATCTACGTCGGGCAGGGCCGCGGCGAGTCGATGGCCCAGGTGGTGCACGCGTCGACAGCGCCGTTCGGCACGCCTGCGGGCGCGCCGTCGCGGGGCGTGTTCCGCACGCTTGTTCAGGTCGGCGGCTCGCACTGGAAGTTCATCTGCCAGTCGGGCGTTGGCAGCGTGGCGTTGCCGGCTCTGGTGCAACGCGACCGGGCCCTCAAGGGACGCCCGCCGCTTCTCGGCGGCCTGTTCTCTCCACCCGACATGGACGGCGACGGCCACGTCAGCAGCGACAGCCTCGGCAACACCGTGCGGCACCCTAACGAGCTTGCGAAGTGGAACTACGACGCCGGCTTCGCGTTTGAGGTCGGCACGATGTACACGGTCATCGCCGGCCTGCTGAACATCCTGGTCATCTACGACGCCGCCTGCGGGCCTCTGGTCCAGGCGCACCTGGCCGACGAAACCGACCCGGATGCCGATCCCGAACCCGACGCCGCCTAACCGTCACTCCTTGGGCCCGCCATGATCTGCCTGCTCGCCGCGCTCCTCAGTTCGCCGCTCGCCACGCTCCTGCTGGCCGAGACCCGGCTGTGGTACGCCGCGCCGCTGATCGTCAGTGTAAGCCTGGTCTTCTCCGGCACCCGCCACGAGGACCCAAAAGACATCCTGACGCACGCGCTCCGATTCGGCGGCTGGGTGCTGGTGTTCATGGCGGTCGTGACAGCCGTGCTGCAATTCATGGCTTGGCTGCAGTAGCCGACCGACGCCACGTTCCGTCTGCCCGTGAACCCACCGCACTGACTCCCCTTCCAGGGATTCCCCCGCCAGCTCTTATCGCGGATACTTACTCAGACACGCGTCCGTAGCTCAATTGGATAGAGCACTGGTCTTCGGAACCAGGGGTTGCAGGTTCGAGTCCTGCCGGGCGTGCTCTACCGTACCCCGGGAAACGCTTGGTTTCTCGGGGTTTTTTGCTGTGCTGGGGTCGGGCGGTCGGCGCGGCGAGTTGTCAGCGGTAGCCCTCAATTTGCTAGGCTGCCCAGATTTTGGTGCAACCGTTGGTGCAACCATTCGATCGTCGGTCCCGGTGGCCCGCTGGCGGTGGTCATCAGGGCGGCCCAGATTAAGAGGTAGCGCCGGCAGGGAGTCTAACGCGCCGGCAACGTCCAACACCCGAGGATCGGTGTAGACGTTCATCGTCAGGTCGATCGAGCTGTGCCGCATTGCCGCCTGTGCGGTGCGAGGGGCGACTCCCCCCGCAGACAGCAGCGAGCCGAAACTGTGCCGCAGGGCGTGGACATCGAGCGATCGGCCGCGGTCGTCAATCTTGGCGATGCCGGCGGCGGCGAGGTCGCGGTCGAGCGTCTTGACCAGTTGGCGCGGGACTTCGAACAGCGGTAGGCTTGCCGCGTCGGCCTGTGACGTCCTCAGCGGCACGGAAACCGCGGCCGACTCCGCGTCCCGATCCCGGAGCCAAATCCGCAGGTCGGCGACAAGGTCCTCCCGCAGCGGCACCTCGGTGCGTTTGCGATTTTTGGCGGCGGACGCCTCTAGGGTCGCGTAGGGTAGGGGGGCGTCGAGTTCGAGCGATCCGACCGTCAGCGAGGCCAGCTCGCCGCGCCGAAGGCCCGTAAGCACCAGCGTCTTGTAGATCAGGGCGCGTTGACGTCCAAGCGATTCTAGCCTGACAATCTCTTCGGGCTTCTTCGCTAGCTTCTTCCTTGCCCGCTGCAAAGCGTCGTCGATGTTGTCGAACTCTAGCGGAGTCAGCCTCCAGGTATCACGGGCGCCGGTCCGCTCGCTCGGATCGGTCGGCTCCGACAAGCGGCCCCGCTCTGCTAGCGGGCGCCAGCGGGCAACGTACAGCAGCCGTTCGAGTTCCGCCGGCGTCATCGACCGCCGCACGATCCGCCGATCGCTGTTCTGGTCTACCTTGCCAATCCGGGTGAGTGGGTTGGAGGCCAGCCGCTGACCGTTGACGCACCAATTACCGAACGCCTTGGCGACTTCGAGGTAGCTGTTGCGGGTGCGAGGCGCCATCCCCTCTTCCCGACGGGCCGCCAGCCATTTCTCGAAACCCGCCGCCGTGAGATCCCGCAACTGCACGAGCCGTAGATCGCGGACCAGACGATTCAGTCGGATCTCGACTCCCTCTAGGGTGTTTCCAGAGCTACCACGGTCGCGGTGCGAGTCGAGGTAGTCTGAGATACTCTCGGCGATCGGCGTCGAGAGCCAATCCCGCACCGCATCGTCGCTGGCGGAGACAATGCCCGACCGGACCCGCTCGGCGCGCTCGACCAGCTCGCTCAGCACCGCCTGCGCGGCATCCTTGGTTTTGCAGCCGGTGGCGACTTCACGGACCACGCCGGCGCCGTCGCGAAACTTGGCGGTGTAGGTGCCGGCTTCGGTGCGGATACGCAGGCTGCCGTCGCGCCCCTCAATCACCGGGGCCGTCTGACGCTTGCCGCTGCGGTCACGCCAACGGGCGAGGCGTTCGCCTTTGCGTTTGAATAGCTCGGCACCGTCGGGGAGGTTACGGGTGATTGTCTTGCGGTAGATTGTGGCCATCAGAACCTACCTTCTGTCTGCTGAACCCAATTCTGTAGTGATTCGAAGCTTGCGATAAGGTCGTTAAAGTACGTTGGGTCCTTCAAAAGCACACGCAGCATACCCTGAACTGCTTCAATCACCTGCTTCGCATCATCCGGACTTGGCGATGCGAGTGGCGGCTTTGGATGCGTCAACTGGTCTCTTATTCTCTTGGCCTCAAGATAGTTCCGCCATTCAGTTGTAGTCTTGTTGAGTGGTTCCTGATGGCGATACGTGTACAAGAACGTGTAGCGATCTTCGAGCGGATAGTTCTTCTTCTCTCTCTTAAACTGTCCCTCCCTTAGAACGCTGTATTTCTCGTCGCACACGTTGCGTTCCAACTCGCCGAGATCGCTTCCAGCTGACCGAACCAACCGGTAGCAATAGTCGTTCACGTGCGCCTCAAACGCTGCGAATGCAGCTAATACCGATGCCCAAGTCGCTCGCCTGCATTCCGGAGAGTCAATGGCGGCTCTCGATGCTAGCTCATAGTTCCACATTGCGTCAGACAGAAGCCGATCCGGCATATGGGTGTCGTGGTCCGGATCTTCCCAATAGAGTTTGTCCGGGGCTCTTTTGGGAAACCGCTTGCTTGGGATGTCGCTATCCAACACTTGCGAGCCTTTCTCGCTACCTTGTCCGTCCATCTTCTTCCTCGATGAGTTGTCGCACAGGGTTGCTAGTGACCAGGCGCTGATCGCTACGTCGATGCCACGAGCTTCAACTTGAAGTACACCGCCAATCTATCCGCTGTCTCCAACCGCATCCCCGATTCCTCTCGGGCAAACTTCATCAGCACCTGCCGCTTGACGCCGGTTTCGCGTTCGAGCGCCTGAAACGATAGCGGCGACTCGTTCACGGCGGCGCGGAGCGTCTCCGTCAGGGTCGGCGGTTGGGTTGGCCTCTTTCGCATGTAACAAACCTTACACACATTGCCGGCCAGCCGCAAGCCTTTCTCATGTGCCCGCCCCACTCTGGGGCGCGGCGCCCTTCTGGTCCCTTATGGGATATAGGCACTAATTGGTTCCTCCGTCGCGGCGCGCAGGGTTCCTCTGTACTGCAGAACTCATTGGTTCCGCCGTGGCGATCGCCCGGTAGCGGCTGACGCCGCGGTTGAGGCCGCCGCGGTAGACGCACCGCAGCAGGCCGCGACGCTCTAGCCGCCGCACTGCGGTACGGACGCCGCGAACGCTCAGGCCAGCCCTACGGGCGATGTCGGCCTGCGAGGCCCGGGCGGTGCCGTCGCGTGTGTCGCGATAGAGCACCAACCAAACGGCGATGTCGCCGCGGCAGAGGTCCGCCATCGTGACGTCGACGAACGCGTTGAGCACCGCGAACCGGCTCGGAGTGCGAGTCGAGGCGCTTCGACCTTTTCTGCGTTTCGATTCGTTAGGATTCGGCTCGTGCCTCGGCGGCGTCATCGGCGGCAGCGCCGCGGAGCTTGCGGGGTTCGCTCACGATACGCTCTCCTCCTCGGCCGCGGTGGTGCGGCTCCACAGGTCGGAGATTGCCGATTCAAACTTGCCGCTGTCCGGCAGGCCGCCGTCGTCGACGGTGAAGCTCTGACAGGTCCGGTCGAACCGCAGCCGCAGGTCGCGGGGCTCTGTGTGCCGCGCCTTCAGGTGCTTCAGCGTCACACAACGGACCGGGCTCGGATCGTCGTCGTCCGGCGCCAGGATAAACGCGTCGTCGGCGCCGAACTCCAGCTCGCTCGACTCCCGGAAGCTGGCCAGCGACAGCGAGTCTCCGCCGTAGGTCGAGCGGCCCGACTTATCCTTCGACCGGCCGACCGCCGCCACGCCAACCACCGCGGCGCCGGCGTCGGCAAACTGGCGGAGGTAGTTCATCGTAGCGTCGACCGCGCCCCGCTTGTCACCGTGCTGGCCCGGCGGCGCGATTCTCTGAATGTAGTCGAGCGTCACCAAGTCGCCGCCGAACGCGTCGGCAGTCGCCGCCAAGTTGGCCAGATCGAACGGCGGTCGCACGAAGCAGAGCCGCTCGGCGATCTCCTCCAGCGCCGACATCCCCGCGTCGAGCCGCTCGCCGTGCTCCTCGCCGAGCCGCCGGTAGCGGATCATCTCAGCCGGGATGCCCGACAGCCGCGACAGCTGCCGGTCGAGCAGCACCGCAGGCGGCATTTCGATATTGAGCACCACCGCCCGCAGGTCAGGGTCGAGTCGCAGCGCGTCGACGACCGACTGCATCACGAACGCCGTCTTGCCTGCGCCCGGCGCCCCGCCGAACAGCGTGACCAGGTGCGGGCCGACCTCGATTTGGGCCAGCTCTCCTTCGCCCACCGGGTAGAGCTTGGGCGGCGTGCCGGTCAGCAGGTTCTCCCGCCACTGGTCGAATGCGTCGGCCGCGGTCTGGTAGTTGGCCCTGATTAAGCTACTTCGCATTGGGTGTCTCCCAGCTTATCTTTTGTCAAACGACGGCAAGGTTTCTGACTTAAGTTGTCCCCCACGCAAAAGTGGAGCTAGACGCTTCACTTACTAAGACTTATGCAAAAGCTGACGAACGAAGTCCTTGCAATATGCCTATTCGATGTCCTCCAGACTTTCGCCCGCTGTTTTTTAGTCGTTGGCGTGATGCAAGGATTGAGCTATCTCGAAGAGCCGATTCTCCTCGCAACGCCGTTAAGTAGGAGCATGGTAAAGAACGCCGAAGTCCTCATTTCTATGGCTGTATTAGTGGTTAGCTGCTTACTCGGAACCTGGCTGTTGAACGGTACTGATCGCATGCGTGAATTAGCCACAATGATTGAGCAGGCCAATAGCCAACGGGAAGCAAAAGTGTTTTGGTGGTCTTGCTTTGCTTTCCTCTGGTTGCTCTTGGTGCCGCTCGTTCAACCCGGTTTCCTGCGAGGTCTATCGTCACTTGTTGCTACGTGCAGCGGCATAACTGCGCTCGGTTGGCTAGTTAACGCTGCCATGACTGGCGAACGCTAGTCCGCAGGCAATCTGCCGCCGCACTTCCGACGGGGGCAATCCGCTGTCGAGCGCGGCCTCGCTGAGCAGCGCCTCCGCCAGCGGCGCCGGGCAGCCAAACTCCGCTAGGTTGGCCGCCGCGCTGAAAAGCAGCCGGTGCCGGTCGCCGTGTGTGGCGCCGTCGCGGATGAAATCCAACGTCAGGCGGTTGAGCCTGGCGTTAGGGTCGGCCCGCCGCTCGGCAATCGCGCTGCGCCGGACGGCGACCAGCTCGGCCGCCTGCTGCCAGTCGGCTACCGCGGCCGGGTGCGGGTTGGGCGGCGGCGGTAGCTCGAACGCATTGGGCTCCTCCGCCATCCGCACGAGCGTCGCCAGCGACAGCGCCAGCAGCTCGTCGAACGTCAGCCGCCGCTTGTAGCGGCCCGTCTTGCGGTGCCGACTGTTCGGCGCCCGGAGGGCGCGGACCTTGTCGAACACACCGGTGTCGATGTCAACCCGCTGCCGCACGGCGAGCTGCTCGGCCACCGCCCGGGCGATCGTGTTGAAATCTCCGGACGCCGGCGGAGATCCTGCCACCGAGAGCGGCAGGCCAACGTGAAACCCCTTCGAGCCACTGAAGAAGATCAGCAGCGCCGACTCGTCGAGCGCGTACCGTTCGACCAGGCCCGCACAGAGCCGCTTGGCGCCATCGTGAGCCGCGTCGAGGTCGCCCTCGCTGTCGAGGTCAAACCATAGCCAGTCTCCGCCACAGGGGCCGTCGTAGCCCCGCACGTCGACGCGCCAGCCGTCGTGCCGCTGGCGGAACTCCGGGCCGAACGTGAACGCGCTGAGGTAGCCCTCGCTTTCCACCTCAGCCGCCGGATCGCACGCCGCGTAGCCGCAGAGGGCGGCTGGCCAATCGACCAGCCGCCGCTCGCTCCGGCAGTCCCCGACGATGCGAAAGCCATAGGCAGGCTGTCGATCACTCGAACGGGACATCCGCGCCCCCTTTCAGATCGAGGTCCTGCTGCTGCGGCGCCTCAGGAGCGGCTGGCGCCTCTTCCGGTTCAGGCGCGAACGCGTCCGGCTCGGGCGTGTCGATGCCGATGACATCAAACCGCCGCACCCGGTTGCGCTCGGTCCCGTCATCGTCGCGGCGAAGAGCTACCTGGACCCGACAGCGGAACCCTGACGGCAGCGGCTGCTCTAGCTGCGATGGCTCGACGATGCCGAGCTTCCGCAGGTCGCGTTTCGCCATCGGCAGCGCCGCCGGCGTCAGCCAGAGGTCTTGCCACAGCTTGCGGCCCTCGTGCTCGCCCTCCAGCACCACGAACGTGAGCTTGTAGCCGGGCGTGCCGCGATTGCTGGCGTCCAACTCGCCCGACTCGATCCGGCAGATGTACCAGCCGGCCGGCAGCGGGTCGAAGTCGCCCGCCGCGGCAGTGCTGGCCCAGTTGCTGGTGAAATCGTCGCCGCCGTATCCACCGGCGTTCAAAATTTCGCTAAGCTTTCCCATGGTTTGAGTCCTTTCCTGTGATGGGATTCGATCCAGTCCACTCGCCGGCCGCCCGTTTCTTGGCAGAGGGGGCGGTCGGCGATTTTTTCTCGTCAAACGGCAGCGCCAGCTGATCGCCGGTGGTCAGATCCGGCAGCGGCTCGTGAGCGGCGAGCCACCGCTCCGCCTTGCGGACGTCGGCCAGCCGCCAGCGGGTGAGGCGCCGAGCGTGGGCTTCGGCTCTTCGGGTCGGAACCCAATCATCCCGCCGGATGACGCCGGCCCGGGCGAGCACCGTTGGCACCGCGCCGAACAGCTTCGGGTTCACGCCGTCGGGCAGCTCAACCGCCGCCCTGACGTCGTCCATCGTGGCGATGCCGTCCCGCAGCAGGATTTCGAGCAGCACGCGCCTCGCCTGACGGACGTAGCTTTCTCGGCGGGCTTCGAGCAGTAGCAGGGCGGCGTCCTTGCGGCGCTCGCCCTCGGGCGGCCGCTGGTCGCGGTTGCGAGGGGTCATCGGCGGCCCCCCTTCAGCTGACGGATATTAGGGCAGCCGGCCGCTATCCAGTCGTCGACCGATTGCTGCGGCCAGCGGACAAGGGTCCCCAGCTTAACAGGGGCGGGCATCCGGCCAGCGTCGGCCAGACGGTAGACGTGCCGCGTTGAGCAGTCGAGCCGCTCGGCGACGGCGCGAACGTCGAGCAGCTTCGCCGGCGACGATTCTACGGGGGGAGACATATCAGGAACTCCGGTCTCAGGGTGCGGCACGTTGCCAGCCGACCCACTCGGCGGACAACATTTGCCATTTACAACCCAGAGACCGGACCCCGAAGAATCCGGTTTGCAGCGAGGCGGGACTTAGACAAGTTGTTGATAAGTAACAACTTGCGTTGCGGGGGGACAAAACCCCGGATTCTGAAAAGAATCCGGTCCCGCGGATGTCGCGTCAACCGGACTGTCGGCGACCACTTCTCGGTGTGTACTTGCGTTCGTCTAGAGCCTTCCGGGCAAATCGGAGATACCGGCTCCACGTATCGAACGCCGGCAACTCGTAGTCTTGCAATTCCGAACGCTCAGCGTCATCGACACCATTCTCTTTTAGCCAGTTATAGGCGTCCCGGTCTTCCAAACGCCTCTCACTTTTTGCTTCAGCGTAGAGGAACGAGTAGTAGGCTTTGCGGTGTGCCGGTACTAGATCTTCGAGACGTGAATATCGGTTCTCGTCGCCCCCAGCCTCCTGAGCATCAGCCTCGGCTGGCGTGGCCCCGCTAGAGCCAGAACTAACATCAGAAGCAACGCCGTTGACCACTTCCCGCAATCGCTCTCTAAAGGCCACCAGTGACAACCGGTTGATCTCGGCGGGCGCACAGTCGAGCGATTCGCACAGCTTCCCTCGAAGGTGCTCAATCCCGCGTTTCGACCACTCAACATTGTTTGCATCGCAGTAGGCCCGTAGTCGATCCGACCCGGGACACTCACTGATGTCACGCAGAAACTGATTGGCAGACTGACGGCGTTCACGCCCTACTGAATCGTAGTGGGCCTCGACTGATCCTAGCGCGGGTGCTCGCTTGATTTTGGCAAACTGTTCTTTGGCCAAGCGGTCATAGAGCTCGTACCCCTGCAACTGACTTAGAAGCCAACTCAGCGTTTGCGTGTGAACCTGGGGAGACTGAACTTCACCTTCCGGTGTTCTCGTGGCGATCTGGTTATCACCTTCTACAATCTTCGCCAACCGCCGGCACATCTGCTCTCCGCCTGCTCTCCCTTCCTCAATCTGACCCGTTGAGTGCATCAGATTGAACACCTCCAAGTACACAGCCTCCTTCATCATTTCTTGCTGTGATCGCGGGTATCGGAGCCCGGTCCGCGAATAGCTGGAACGGTGCTGTTTAGCTGCTTCTGCAGGCGGCGGATTCTCGACTACCCAGCCAACCGCCCTATGGACGGCGGGCTCATTTACGAGTAAGTCATGCAACCAAGCCGAGTGGATAGCCGTCCCGATCGAGTAGTCCATCGAGCCGTCCATCCACTTTGCTCTTGAACTTGCGAGCTTGTCCGCAAACTGAGCGAACTTGGCTACCAGAGTCTCCCGAGCTGAGCGCGGGGGAGAACTACCATTCCCAGAGAGAACGTCGGCTGTTGACCCAGTGTTGGGCGTTTCCTCGGTTTGCTCCGACGAGTCCCGCGGGGCGACATGATTCACCAAACTGCGAAGGTCGTTGGCGGTGAACTCTGCAGGAAGCACGCTCCGCAAGAACCGCTCGGGCGAATCGAGGTCCGACAAGAATCGCTCGCACAGCGCCGGATCTTCGGTAAGCCAGTCGGGCACTTCTCCTTGCTCAACACACTCCAGCACTAGCCGCCCTGCTTGCCGGAGCAGCTCGCCGGCTTCCTTCGCATTCGGGGCACCATCCTCCGACAAGCTGGCGTACTCGTTGACCAGCGCCCACAGCCGCGTCGCCGCGTTCGAATCGGGCTCCAGCACCGAGCCGAGATCCGGCCCCCGTCGCGCCGCCCAGCCGCGGACCTGCACCCCTAAGTGCCAACCATTGGAGATCAGCCAGCGCAGGTTTTCGTCGTCGTGCAATAGCCGATCGGCCACCCCTCCCGAACGATTGGCGGCCTCCTGAACCGCTTTCGCTCGCTGGGCTACCACCCACAGCCAGAGCGACTGCAGGCCGCGGCCCGGGGGAGGGCTGTGGATCTCGCCGCGGACATTAACGAGGGCGCACTCCAGCGTTCGCCAGGCGCCCATGAACGGGGTTGCTGCCGTCGTCGAAAACGGGGCCGGCCCGTCCGGTTGTAGAATCTGCTGGAGCTTCTCCAGCGTGCCCAGCACGATGTCCGCGGGCTCGCCCTCCGGCTCTGCTGCGAACCGGATCTTGTCCGAAAGCGCCACCGATACCGCCTCCTGTTGCGGCCGTGAGAATCCTGAAAGAAATTGGGGGGGAAGGCGGTCAGGAAACCGCGGTTCGGGCCGTCGCCCTATCCCCGCTGTGATTGTATCCGCTGCGACGGCTGTGGGTCCAACGAGGGCCGCACTCCGCCGCCCCCTACCACCGACATTCACCATGCCGCGAACCAAGAATTGTACCGATCGGCAGGGGGCTGCCCCGCACGGGGACGGCCCGAAAAGAACCTAGAGCGCGGGGGTTCGGTCAGAACCGGCGCTGCGTCAGGCAGCCGGCGAGCATTGTCCACCCCAACAATATGACGGCGGTCGGCTCGGGAGCGGCGGCCACCGAGCCTGAACCACGCACGCCGTAGTTGTCACGCCACACCCCGTAGTCAGTCAGCAGGGGCGCCAGGAACGCCGGCGCGTCGCGCCACACCGTATAGTCTGCCCCGTCCACAGCCGAGTCGCTGTTAAAGTCACCGGGGAGAAGTTCGGTCAGAGCGACTTCTAGATTGCTAGGATTGAACGATAGCAAGAGCTCAATCTCCGAACCGCTCTGAGTGTTGAGCTTGCCGATAGACTTCACGTACCGCGCCCAAGAATCGGGCTGCGTTCTGAACGCCACGAATTCAGGATATGCCGATACTCCTAAACTCGTCGCCGCAGTACCCCTTGTGCCGGTCTGCGGAGTACTCTCGTGCGTCTGCTCGAAACTAACCACGCGCTCTGTTACTGAAAACTCGTTCTCCCAATTGAGAGTAGACTGAGGCGCGTAGGTAATGCCTAACGCATCAGGGAATGAAAGGTCCACCGCTCCGGGCGTGTACATTCTGCCGGCGGACGAGAGTCGCGTCTCGAAGGTTTCCTCGGGGGCACCCGCCATCAACAGCTCAACATCCCAGCTGAACTCGAACAGTACAGTGCTATAGTTAGTTGTGAGAGTTATTTCGACCGGTCCGCGGCCAACAGCCGACGCTGAGCCTTCTCGCAGCTCAAAGGTGCCTTCAACTTGCGCGACAAACGTGCTCTGCGCCAAAGCCTGACAACCGGCGAAGAGGACCACAGCAACACAGATCGAGAGCTTCATAGATCGCGTCTGGAAAGGGTCGGGCAGGCATCGACACAGTAATGCAACAAACCGCAAAGGCCATCCTAGCCACTGCTCGGACCCCGCGCCTAGCTGCGGATTCGACAAGACAAGCCGGTCGGGTCCTCGCCGACCACACCCGCCCCATGCAGGCGGAGCCCATCGGATGCAGCCCACATATGGCGCAAGGATTAAGGGGGTTCTACTACTACAACCTGCGGAGCGACGGATACGGGTTTAGTTCTGCCGATTGTTCTCCTAGCCGTGTCCACCGTTCGCCAGGTAGTACCTACGCTCATTTATCAAGTAAAGACAGTTGGGTCAGTCGGCTGTTCCCTCTAGTGGCACTGCGCAGGGTCACAACAGTACCTAGGCGAACCAAAGACTGTTCTCGGCTATCTCGCAGTGAGCGGCAGCCGGCAGCCGTTGGAATCGATGTAGAAGAAACAGGAGACGCTCGCATCGCGTTGAATCGCCTCGCCAATTGGCACCAGATCCTGCATGAACCGCAGATGCGCCCGCATCGCCTCTTCGTTTGCAACCAGAGCCTGAGCGGTCTTGATCTGGTTCTCTAGGATCACCAGCTGTGGTCGTAGATGGGCGTTGTTGGCGTTTCGGTTGATAAGCCGCGTTATCCGCGCCGCGTCGTCTTGGAGGCTGTGCAGCGCTGATCTAGCCTTACTGGCGAGTTGTAGAGAGTTCTGCAGCTCGGCGGTCGTGCGACGAACGTGGCTGGCTGTTAGACCGAACTCCCTCCCGCCAGGGATCTGATAGCGGAACGAGAATTCGGATGCGCAGCTCTTGCCCCGCACCTTGAACTGGCATTCAACCGAGACATGAGGGTGCTTAGCATGGGTCAAGGTCACGGTATCACCGTCCGCCAGACCTGCAAGTTCGGAAAGATCTTCAACCCAAAGACCAGGAACTCCGACGGAAAGCACGCTCATCCGGATATCATCTGGCGGGTAAATCTTGGAGAGATCTAACTGGACCGTAGTTTTCGGCTTCTCAAGATCCACCTCTACCGCCGGCAACAGCTGCGGCGCGTTGAACCCGTATCCTCGGGCGTCGGTTCCTTCGCCGACAATCAAGAAAGACGAACGCAGGAGTTCGGCAAGCTCTTCCGTGACTCCGTTCGCCCACAGGAACTGCAGTTCTATGTCGACCATCCCCAAATGAGCAACCGTGCGCTGCGGCTCGTCAGTTTCAATGATGCTCCACCTACCGGGTTTGGCGGAGGGCTTCAGTTCGAGTGCGGGCGTATCCCGCATCACACGACACGAGTAGAGGCGGAGCGGTAGCTTCCCAGCTGACAGCCCGTCTAGCTTGAGCAGCGACACGGGCCGCACGGTATTCAAGGCGGCAGGAACGTCGAGTATGACGCCATCAGCTCTGGTCGGCGGTTGCTCGCCTCTTCCCCTCTCCGCGAAGCCCCGCAGGTCCCTCTTCGGAACGCCCTCATTCATTGCTGGCGGTGCGGCGCCGACGTTATCGCTCGGTCGTTCGGCGGGTGGCTGCTGCCCCACCCCCCCATCTGCCACGGCGTCCGGTACGTTTGGCATACGGGGTGGGAAGCGATGTGCCGGTCCAGCCCCTAGACCCGAGCGCCCAGGGCTATTGGAACCTGCCGGGGGCGTGCCCTGATTCGTCTCACGCGGTTCCCGTTGCCGAGCATCGTCAGAACCTGTCGCCGCCGGGAGGGCGGGCGAGTCCGCTACATCCGCGACCGGCTGCGCCAGCGGGCTCTGTCCGTTCAGCAAGTCCTTCAAAATGTCGCTGTTCAGCGCCAATACATAGGCGACAAAGCAGAGTCCCCCGAGCAGGACGAATAGCGAGATCCATCCCAGAATTGGACTGCGACGCTTCCGCTTCTTCCTGCCCGTGTGCGCCGAACTACGCCGAGATCCAGTTTCAACAGTCGTGAAGGGGTTGTCAGGCTCGGCTGTAGGGAGTGCTGAGCCCGCCCCCGTTTGTACAGCCGGAGAACTGCGGTCGGAGATCGCCGCCACTGCAGCGGCAGTCTGCTTCAGACTTCGGTCGTAGTGTTCCCTGCGTGATTCGTCGAGCAAGCAACGACGCGCCGCTGAAACCTCGCTCAGTAGCTTCTGGGCGTCCTGAGAGTGCTTGCCGGCCTGGAATGACCTCAAGTAGGCCATCTGCCGATCGGCCGCCGCTGCGATGACCTCCGCATCGGATTCGAACAGACGAAGTCCGAGCAATCGGTAGTGGTTGCACGGCTGCTCGTCGACAGGTATCCCGAGCCACTTGTAGTAGGGGTCGAAATTGATCGAAGCACCGTCCACGGCCATTGCAACGGCAGCCCCGCTGCGGGAAGATCAAACCTTGTCTACGCCGACCCGCATCCTAGTTAGACGGGTCGAAAAGTTCAATTCCGCGACGCACAAACCAGCTTTCACCCGGTACACAATGAGCCTACGAATCCCGGTGGGGATCGATCTCGGCACGACTTTCTGTGCCGCGGCCAGAATCAATGAAGCCGGCCGAACGGAGATCGTCGAAAGCCGACCCGGCAAGAAGCTGCTACCGAGCCTTGTGCATTTCGCACCAGATGAGGTCACGGTAGGGTTGCCGGCTGGCGAATCAGATTCTCACCCTCGCACGACCACCATTGCCAACGCCAAACGCCGCCTTGCGGGGAGCAATCGGCTCTGCGAGGTCAACGGCAAGCCGATGCCTGCCGAAGTGGTCCTTGGCTACCTGCTAAAGGACATCAAGAACACACTTTCCAACCAGCTCGGCCCGGCGTTCAGCTCAGTCATCACCGTCCCCGCCTACTTCGACGAGGTCCGACGCCAAGCAATCAAGAACGCGGGAGAGATGAGCGGCCTTGAGGTGGTCGACATCGTTAATGAGCCCACCGCCGCCGTGCTGGCGTTTGGTGAACACCTCGGCTACCTCGATAAGACTGGCGTTCCCTGCCAATCGCTTAACGTTCTCGTCTACGACTTGGGTGGCGGTACGTTCGACGTTACTGCCATCCAACTTAGAAATCAGGAGATCAAAACCCTAGCAACCGACGGCGACACCGAACTCGGTGGGCTCAATTGGGATGAGTGCCTGGCCGAGCTTCTGCAACACCGCTACGAGGAAGCGTTAGCAGCCAATCAAACGACGCTCGCCAACAATGAGCGGTATTGGTTGGAGATGGCAAACCGCTTCAAGCATGCGCTCTCCTCATCGCCCACTGCTACTGACGTTTGCGATGGGAGCGCCGGCCCTCAAGAGATCACAGTAACCCGCAACGACTTCGCAGAGGCAACCGCGCATCTAACCGATCGCACATTGTTTACGACTAGGCAATGCCTCAACGCGGCCGGCTGGGCATGGGGTGACATTGACCGCCTGATTCTCGTCGGTGGATCGACGCGGATGCCGTGCATTCGAGAGTCGCTCAGACAAGAGAGCCGACTAGATCCAGAGAGTTGTATCGATCCAGACGAAGCAGTCGCCCGTGGCGCCGCCATCTATGCACAATCTCGGCTCTCGCAACAGGGTGTCTCTACCGTGGCTAGAGAACTCACGATCACTAACGTCGCGTCGCACAGCTTGGGCATTGTGGGCGTCGACATCGACACGCTGCACCGCGAAGTCATTCATTTGATACCGAAGAACAACCCTCTACCCACCGACGTAGAGCGCGATTTTGTGACCCGCGTGGAAGGGCAAAAATCAGTAGAAGTCCAGGTCACCGAAGGCGAAAGCTCGTCACCTGAGCACAACCAGATAATCGGCAAAGCAAGAATCGTGAACCTCCCACCGGGCCTGCCAGCTGGCGCCAAGGTTCGCATCAAATACTCCTACGATGCCAACGGCTGCCTTAGTGTCGACGCCGTCGTCCCCGGGGCTGGATTGCCGGCAAAGCTTGATTTGAAGCGAGAGAAGACGCTCAACAGCAATCAGCTTTCTCGCTGGTCGGAAGTCGTAAATCAACCGGGCGGATTCAACGATTTCAGCGACGCTATCCTATCGATCATGGACGAACCCGAACTAGAGTCAGCCGCAGCGGCGGATACCAATCGGGCGTACACTCCAGCGAAACCGTCGAAACAAAGAGACCGGTCGCTCGAACCGGCTCACCCCGAAGGCGCCCCCAAGGCGGCATCATCGAAGCTGAAGCAGTCGGCGAAAGAGAGCGCGGACCGGGTGGCTTCAGGGGCGGGAGCGACATCGACAGTCCCCAAGGCAAGATTGGTCTCAAAGGGCACACGTGGCAGGCGCAGCAACCCGTTTGCAAGCCTGCTCGTGAACGGCACGATGTCGGTCCTTTCCGCTGTGGTTGGTCTTTTGCTGGGTTACTACGTCCTTTGCGTGGTCCGCCCCGAGGCCAACGTCTTGAACCTTCGATTACCGGGAGTCGACAGCCCAGCGCACGAAGTGAGCCCACCGAATGGCCCCTAGGCCGGGTCGCAGCCGGGGCACCCCTCCCCAATCCACTCTCGAACCCTCTCCGCATCCCACAGCACCCGACCGCCTACCTTAAGCGGCGCCGGCATCACGCCCTGCTTCGCCCAGCGGCGGATCGTCGAGCGGTCGGTATCGAGGCAGAATGCCAGCGAGTCGGCGCTCACCAGCAGGCGTCGGTCGAATGCGTTGAAGTCGAGGCCGGGATAAACGCCATTCTCGGCGATCTCGCTGCGGATGCGCTGCTGTGCGCCCAGCGCTTCGTGGATAATCGGGTCGGTGGATTCGCTCATGCGTACGGATGTCCCATCGGTTCTAGGCGCCGACCCATGGCGATCAGCGCGGTAGGTTCCCTCTAACTGATGACGCCACAATGGCTTGCGGTGTCTGCCCATGCCGGCGATACCCCCCTCCCCCGAATATTGCCAAAAAATGCGTGCGACTGCCCTAACGGTCTACGTTCGAATCGGCTGTAGAAACGAACCGCCCCCCCCTCCCCCTACTGCCCCTGTCCCGATTTACGATTGTGGCAGCGAACGCAGAGCGGCTGATGATTCTCGACCGCCCAAAACTTCACCGTGTCTCCGCGGTGCGGCTCGATATGGTCGACCACCGTCGCCGCAACCACCCGCCCGCGATTCGAGCAGTAGACGCAGAGCGGGTGCGATGCGAGGAACTCCGCCCGGTACCGACGCCAGCGGCACCCATACCCACGGGCCGCAGCCGACGGGCGGCGTTCACTCTGACGGCGCGGCGAGGCCCGGCAGTTATCGCACACCGCCGGCCGGTTGCGGGTGCGACGAACCCGGCAACGGCCGCAGCGGGTGAGGGGCGAGAGAGCCATCAGACTTCACCCTCCTACAGCAGCCGAGCCGCCAACCGCACCCGGTCGCCATGCCCCAACGCAGCACACAACGCCGCAGCGATTCGGTCTAGATCCGGCTCGCTGGTGCAACCATTGGTGCAACCGTTCGGAAGGAGAGGCGTAAGCCCCTGCGTATCAAGAGCTTGCAACTCTGCGCCCCTGGTCTTCGGAACCAGGGGTTGCAGGTTCGAGTCCTGCCGGGCGTGCTTCCGTTCTTAGGGGTCCGCGGCAGCCGAGCGGGCCGATGGGCTCCCCGGCGCGTCGTCTTGAAAGACCAGCTGGGAGAAGTGGTACAGCGCCTTCTTCCAGTGGTCGAAGTCGTGCCCGTGGTGGTCGACGTGCCAGACGTGCGGCACGCCCTGGTCTTTTAGGTAGGCGTGCACGTTCTGGCTGACGCGGATCAGGCCGTCGCGGTCGCCGCACGAGAGGTACAGCAGCCGCAGCTGACCGGAGGTCTGCTGCGGATCGGGAACCAGCTCGGCCGCGGGCTTCGTGTTTGGCGCCGAAGAAAAGCCGCCCACCCACGCGAACGTGTCGAGGTGGCCCAGCCCGAAGTTCAGCGACTGCCCGCCGCCCATCGACAACCCCGCCAGGGCGCGCGACTCGCGGTCCGCCTGCACGGCGTACTCCGACTCGATGAAGGGGATGAGGTTGTCCAGCAGATCCCGCTCAAACTTGGCGAACGCCGGCGCGCTGGCCATGACATTGCCCTCGGCCCGATCGTTCTTCTGGGCCCGGCCGTTGGGCATGACCACAATCATCGACTCGGCCTGCTTATCGGCGATTAGGTTGTCGAGGATCGCCTCGGGGCGTCCGCCCCGGCGCCACTCCTCTTCGTCGCCGCCGATGCCGTGCAGCAGGTACAGCACGGGGTAGGTCTTTTCCTTTGAATAGCCCGGCGGCGTGTAGACGAGCGCTTTGCGGCGCGTGCCCACGCTGGTCGAGTCGTACTCGCGCATCTGAAGTTCGCCGTGCGCGATCCCATCGCGTGGTTGGTCGAATCCTGCGGGCGGGTCGGCGAAGGCTGGCTTGTCGTCGGGGCCGAGCGTGATTGGCCCGCCAAACCGTCCTCGTCGCCCGCTACGCGCCGGCGCCCGTTCCGACCGGTCAGAAGACTCTACCGATCGACCATTGTTGGCGGGCGCTGCTTCTTGGGATTGGGCGGTCTGCAACCAGTCGCCGCTTTGCAACAGCATCACTGCGCTACAGCACAACGCCACAGTAATTCGGTTCATGGGAGCCTGCCGACTTGAGGAGTGGGGTCGCACGCGGCGTTCCGTGCGCGGTCTCACAGTATACCGGCCCGCAATAGCCGCTGCACCAATGCCACGCCGCTAAGAAATGCGCGTGCCAAGCGGCGCCGCATCACTACCTCGACAATTCGATCACCGTCAGCGACGACGCCGGCGCGGTGTAGTCGATCGCGTCGCTGAGATCGAGCGTTGATTCCCGGGGCAGGGGAGGGCCGTCGGCGGCAGGAGCGAGCGTCTTTACGCGAGCGGCGGAGGCGAAGGTCTCCCACCCGGCAAGCTCCAGTGAGAGCCGGCGGTCGGCGTCGGTCGCGTTGACCAGCTTGAGGAATACCTGGCCCGACCCGCTGTCACGGACCACCGACAACGGGAGCTCGGACTCGCAGGCCAGGTAGATGTCGCCGCTGGTATTGGAGAACATCCGCTGCACATGGTAGCTGGGGGTCAGCCGGACCTCGCGGTTGGTGAAGTAGATCAGGTTGGGGTCCCACTGGGTGTGTCCGATCTTGCCCAGCAGCGGCGCGTACGACGCCAGCCGCACGATGTCCGCGTTGCGTTCCAGGTGCGTCAGGTAGGCCGCCTCGGCCAACGCGGCCCGCAAAGTCCGGCGGCGGCGGTCGTCGTGGGCGGCGTACTCCCCCAGGTAGACCGCCGACCGGGCGCGGTCGTAGCTGTCGTACCGCTGGAGGTTGTCGTGGAACCAGTTGGGCGGGCGGTAGTAGTGCTCGTCAACCATGGCCACCTTCAGCTGGTTGGCGATCCGCCAGCCTTCCTCATAGTCGGGGCCGTCCGGCGCGGGGCCGACCGTGCCGATCACAACGATCTCCGGGTGCGCGGCGGTGACGGCGTCGTGGATCTGGCGGAACCGCTCCTCGAACTCGGGCGTGATGTGGTCCTCGTTCCCCACGCCCAGGTACTCCAGGCCGAAGGGTTCGGGGTGTCCCATCGCGGCCCGCTTGGCGCCCCACCGGGAGTCGGCCGGGCCGTTGGCGAACTCGATCAGGTCGAGTACCTCCTCGGTATAGGCGGGCATCTCGTCGAGCGGGATCCCACGCTGCCCCTGCCCCCACTTGCGGGTGACGCTGGCGCCGGCGTTCTGGCAGCAGACGCCGGCCGGCACCACCGGAACGGGCTTGGCGCCGATGTCCTCGCAGAACTGGAAGTACTCGAAGTAGCCCAGGCCCAGGCTCTGGTGGTAGCGCCAGATGTTGCGCTGTGACCGGCGCTCGTGCACCGGGCCGATGGTGTCCTGCCAGCGGTACATGTTGTCGAGGCCGTCGCCGTGCACCAGGCAACCGCCCGGGAAGCGGACGAACTTGGGCTCGAGGTCGGCGATCGCCTGGGCAAGGTCCTTCCGCAGTCCATTCTTCCGGCCATGAAACGTGTCGCGGGGGAAGAGCGAGATCATGTCCAGCGCGACGCGGCCGACCCCGCGCGACAAGACCACCAGCCGCGCGTCGTCAACCGTGGCGTTGGGGGCAAGTTCGCCGCTAAGTTTTGTCCAGGCCCCGCTGGGCGCTGCCAGCTCGAGTCGGGCGAGTTCATCACCAGCGGCCGACTCGAGCAGAACAACCAGCGGGCCGCCGGCGCCGGCGACCTGCCGCGCGAAGACCGAGAAGTCGTACGCGTCGCCCTCGGTCACGGCCAGCCCATGGTAGCCGCCGTTCTCGACGCCCACCTCACCCTCACCGTTCACCACACCCAGCACGGCGTAGTGGGGGTTGTTGGAGTGCAGCGGCTGATTGGCCTCGACCACCACCTCGCCTCGGCCGCCGTCGCGCTCGACAAGCTTCCAGCCGGTCAGGGCGTCCCAGCCGCGGCGGTCGGCCGAGGAGAACTCGAACGAGCGGTTCTCAACCAACTCCGCGTACAGCCCGCCGTCGGCGGCGAAGTTGAGGTCCTCGAAGAAGATGCCGTGCAGGTCGGCGCTGATCGGCTTGCCCTCCTGCCCCAGGTCGACGCTAACCACGCCGGGACCATCGTCAGCGGTCGTCTGGCCGCTTGCAGTGGCCGGTGCGAGGATGGTCAGGAGCGCAAGCAGCAAGAGGGGGTAGCGGGGCGTCACGGGCCTGTTCCAGAGGAGAGTAGTCAGTCATGGCGAGGCGGGGCGCCCGCGGATTCCGTGCCATTGTAATCGACACGCCGGTGGTGGTGTGGTCCTGACGATTGTGCGGGGGCGCCCTCACGCATCCCAACCTGGAGCGGCATCGTGTCAAGATCGGCGTGAGAAACTCCACCGCATTGGCTTGCCCATCGCCTGCGGTGAGCTACGTTGCAGATAGCCTCGGTTCGCCGGCTAGCAAGCCGTGGCGAATCTTCATCTCTGGCGTGCCAAATCCACGCCGGGCCAGTCCTTCAAGCTACGTTACGACAGGGTGTTTACCCGCAGCCGACCGCTGCCATGAAACCCAGCCGAAATGGCGCCTGCCCCGCCGTGGGGCGCCGCCGCGTTGAACGTAGCCAGCCGTGAATCTGCACCATCACGCCAAGCGGCAGCCGCCGCTGGAGAAGGAGACGCCCACCATGTCCACGCTTCTAGACTACCAGATGTCCCGCATCGCGACCGAGCACGCCGCGACCCGCACGCCCCGCGTCCTCTGCATCGACGACGACCCCGATATCCACACCAGCATCGAGCTGGCCCTGGGTCGGTACGACGTAGCGGTCGAGCACTCGTACTACGGGATGCAGGGGATCGTCGACGCGTTGGGGCAGGGACCCGACCTGATCATCTCTGACGTCGCGATGCCCAACGGCGACGGCCGCTACCTGGTTGAGAACCTCCGCCGGAACACGGCGACCGCCCAGACCCCGATTATCGTGCTCTCCGGCATGAGGGACCCCGCCATCCGCAGCCGGCTGTTGCGTGACGGCGTCAACGCATTCCTGCCGAAACCGGTCCGCTCAACAGAGCTGATCCGGCAGATCAGCGAATTCATTGAGCTCCGCGAACGGGACGACCGGTAACGGCCGCGGTCCGACGCCCGCGCTGGCGGGCGGATTAATTGCGTTACTCTTTTCGGGAGACCAGGCTGATGCTGCGCACACCAGAAGCCACCGACCGTGAATCCGACGTGATGGACGCGTTGTTCGGCATTCTAGGCGTCGAGGACGAGGGCGCCCTGACCGAAGACGCGCCCGCCACCGAGGCCCCGCTGTCCGACGCGCCGTGGGTGCTGTCCATCGAGGACGACGACCACGTCGCGCTGGCGCTCAAGCTGCGCCTCGACGAGGTCGGCGTCGAGTTGGTCCGTGTCGCCGCCGGCGCGGACGGCTACCGCCGGGCATTCCTGGACGCGCCGCGGGCGATCCTGCTCGACTACGAGCTGCCGCAGGGCAACGGCGACTACGTGCTCCGGCGTCTCAAAGAGACGCCCGCCACGCGCGACATCCCGGTGATCTGCCTTACCGGGCGGCGGGAGGGGAGCATCGAGCGGCAGATGCGTGGACTTGGCGCGGACGAGTTCCTCACCAAGCCGTTCAACTGGCGCCGGCTGTGGGAGTGCCTGCGGCCACGGCTCGAGCAGTGCGCGGCCATCGACTGACGCCATCGCTACACCGGCTCGGCCTCCCGCGAACCCTCCGAGCAGTAAAGGTCGATTGCGTCCGCTAACGCTAGAGCGTCCAGACGCAGACGCCCAAACTCGGTCCGGCAGTCGCGGCGGTTTGGCGCCTCGGCTAGCGACTCTACTTCCTCGGCCACACTCACCATCTGGCGCCGCTGGAAGAACCGCAGGGCGTTCTTGAGCTTGTGTATGTGCCGGCCGACTGAGTCTAAGTCGCCGGCGTCGCGGCTGCTTACGGCGGCGGCGATACCGTCGATCGTCGCCCGGATCTCGGCGGCGTAGGCTGACGCGATCTCTTGGAGGGTCTCGCGATCGCCGCCAACCTGCGCTAGCAACTCGTCCCAGGGAAGATCGCCGTTGTCGGTCAGCTCGGCCTGTACGGCAACAGGCGCCGCGTCCGTCGGCAGCTGAGCGCCGACCACCTTGTCGATAACGCCTAGCAGCTGGTGGGCGCGGATCGGCTTGGCGAGGTATTCGTCCATGCCGGCCTCTAGGCACCGCTCGCGGTAGCCGGCCAGGGCGTGCGCGGTCATGGCCACGATCGGCAGCCGCGCAGCCCCCTGCTGCTCGCGGAGGCGTATCGCCGCGGTCGCGGCGAAGCCGTCCATCTCCGGCATCTGCACGTCCATCAACACCAGGTCGAACCGCTGCGCCGCGCTCACGTCAACCGCCTCGCGGCCGTTCTCGGCGACCACGACCTCGTGCCCCTCGCGCCGCAGCAAGGCCAACGCCAGCTTCTGGTTCGGCAGGCTGTCCTCCGCCAGCAGGATCTTGAGGTCGCGCCGCCGCGGTTGATCGCCGCTCGCGTCCGACAGTCCGGCGGGGTCGTTTGCCCGTTCGTCCAACCCAGCCACCGGCGTGAGTGCGCGCAGGATAGCGTCGCGGAGCTCGGATTGCTTGACCGGCTTGCTCAAGCGTGCGGCGATGGATGACGCCTCCTGACTCGCCTCGTCAGCGGCGCGGCCGGACGAGTCGAGCAGAATCACCGGCAGTCCCTGGGTGTGCTCTGCCTCGTCGATGCGGGCGGCCAACTGGAAGCCGTTGATCCCCGGCATCTGCACGTCGGACAGAACGATTGAGTACGGCTCCCCTTCGCCGTCCGCGGCCGCCAGGAACTCGAGCGCGTGCCGCCCGTCCTCGGCGACCGCCACCCGCAGCCCGAACCCTTCGAGCATTTCCGTGAGGATCAACCGGTTGGTGGCGTTGTCGTCCACCAGCAGCGCACGTCTGCCGCGGAGCTCGCTCCCGGCCAGCGGCGTCGGCAGGGCGGGGGGGGACGTGCCGACGCCGAACGGGGCGCGGAACCGGAAGGTGCTGCCGGCGCCCAGCACGCTCTCGGCCCAGATCTCGCCGCCCATCTGCCGCACGATCCGCGTGGAGATCGCCAGCCCCAGTCCGGTGCCGCCGTGCCGCCGCGAGGAGCTGGAGTCCGCCTGCTCGAAAGCGTCGAAGATGCTCGACAGCTTCTCCTCCGCGATCCCGATGCCGGTGTCCTCGACCGCGAACAGCAGTTCCACAGACCCGTCGTCCGGGCCAACCGGGCCGGTCGGCGCGACGTCGATGCGTATGTGGCCGCTGTCGGTGAACTTGAGGCTGTTGCCGACCAGGTTGACCAGCACCTGCCGCAGGCGAGTCGGGTCGCCTACCAGCGTCTGGGGCACCGCCGGGTCGACGCGGAACGCAACCTCGACGCCGCGTTCGTGCGCACGGAGCGACAGCGTCTTGAGCGTGTCGCCCACCAGGTTGCGGACGTCAAAGTCGATTGCTTCGAGCTCGAGCTTGCCCGCCTCGATCTTGGAGAAGTCAAGGATGTCGTTGATGATGTCCAGCAGCGCGTCGGCGGAGGAGAGCACGGTGTCCAGATGGTCGCGCTGCGTGGCGTCCAGGTTAGAGCCCAGCACCAGCTCGGTTAGGCCGATGACGGCGTTCATCGGGGTGCGGATCTCGTGGCTCATGTTGGCCAGAAACTCCGACTTGGCGCGGGAAGCCTGCAGAGCCTGCTCGCGTGACTTCACCAACGCGTCCTCCGCCTTGCGGCGGTCGGTGATGTCCAGGATGGCGCTGAGCACGAGGATCCCCTCGTCGGTGATCACCGGGTTAAGCCCGACCTCGATGGGGAACTCGCGGCCATCGCTGCGGACGCCGCGCAGCTCGCGGCCGTCGCCCATCTGCTGCGACCGGGGTCGGTTGAAGAAGCCCTGCACCTGTCGCCGGTGCGAGGCGTGGAACCGCCCCGGCATGAGCAGCTCGACCGGCTCGCCCTTGAGCGAGTCGCGTGAGTAGCCGAACATCCTCTCCGCCTCGGCGTTGACCAGCACAATCAGGCCCTGGTCGTTGATCATGACCATCGCGATGGGCGAGGACTCGACCGTCGCCCGCAGGCGGCTCTCTAGGATCCGCTGGTCCCGGTCCGCGGCGGCAAGCGCCTCGTCCCGCGCGACGAGCGTGCGCCGCATCTGGTTGAAGGCGCCGGTGAGCCGGCCGATCTCGTCGTCGGTCTGCACCGGCAGGTCGTCGGACAGCTCGCCGCCGGCGAGCTGCTCCGTGGCTAGAGAGAGGTCGACGATCGGCCGCGCGAGACGCCTCGCGCGGCGGTCCGAGACCACCAGCGCCACCAAGCCCATGCACATCAACAGGGTGGTCGCGGTCACGACCGCCGCCGACGCGTAGTTCGACAACAGCCGCGTCTGGTCGTCGACCTTGGCGCTCATCTGGGCGGTGATCTCCTCCAGCAGATCGCTCGCGCGGTTGGCCAGGGGGATGGCGTCGTCGGCCAGCCGCGATTGGGCCAGGTTGGAATCCTCAGCGCTTGTGGCGGCCAACGCCTGCGCCGCCAGGCTCTCGTAGGCTCTGACCTCGCTGGCGATCACGCCCAGCAAGCCCTGCTGGGTCGATGTGAGCTGGTCGGCGACACCGTGCAAGTAGCGGATCCGGTGGTTCACCAGGCCGGTCGCGTCGTAGAACGCGGCGCTCTCGGCCGACGCGTCGCCCTCGATCCGCGCCGCCAGCAGGCTGCGGCTTAGGCTGAAGAAGCCGCGGATGTCGGCCATCGCGGCGAGCATCTCCTTGCGGCCGGCCTCGGGCAGCCCCTTCTCCAGGTTGATGCAATCGGTGACCGCCTGGAACACCACCCGCGCAATCGGCTCCACCTCGCGCGTCAGCGTCGAGCGGGCAGGGTTGTTGCCGGGCGTCTGGGCAAGCTCCTCGATCCACCACTGCGCGTCACGCAGCCGCACCAGCACCCGCTGCAGCTCGTCCAGCTTGTCCCCCAGGCCGGGACGCGGCCATTCCGAACTCGACTTGCGCAGCTCGGCCAGGCTGGGTTCGATGTCGTCGGTCCACGCGCGACGGCGGATGCCCTTGAGCTCGGGGTCGCCCAGCACGATCCATCCCCGGAGCGCCGCTAGCGACCGCTGCACCGCCGCCCGCGCCCGCATCGACTCGCGGAGGGTCGGGCCGGTCTCGGTGGCCAGGGTCCACACCACGGCGTTGAGCCACATGGCCAGCCACAGCATGGCCACCAGCGACAACAACCCGAATGACGCCACCGTGAGGTGCGAGCGGCGGAGCTCGATCCGCAGGCTCCCCTCGCCCCGGGAAGCGGCCGCGGCCGGCGCTTCGGCCAGCGGTTGCTGCTCGCCGGGCTCCATCTTAGCGCGCCCCCGTCATCAACCAATCGGGCTGCAGGCCGGCGTGTGCGCGGAGCTCGGTGAGCTGCCGCTCCAGCAGGCCCACCCGCTGGTAGACGTCCGACGGGAACTTGCGCCCGACGTAGTACACGGCGGGCGGTTCGGGCAGCCCGCCGTGCTGTGAGTGCAGGTACGACACCTCCGACAGCACGAGCGACGCCAGGTGGTAGACGTCGCTCGGCGCCGCCTGCTCGATATCCGCCTCCTCGACATGAAGCTCCAGCAGCGGCTGACCCGCCCCCGCTGAGATCTCCCGCACAATCTCTCGGCAGCCCAACAGCCGCCGGTAAACGTCCCCAGGCCGCCGGCCAACCACGTACTCGGGTTCGGCTGGGATGGTCACCGCGTCAGGGAACACCTCTAGCAGCCGAGCGGTGTAGCCCACTGCGCGGGTGACCTGCTCGAACACGTCGCTCGGCGCGACCTGCTGATCCAGCAGCAGGTTCAGCTGGCGGTTGGCCTGCACCACGGCGCAGAACAGGTCGCTAGGGGTTTGCTCGCTCTCCGGCAGTCCCGCGCCGCTCGGCGCCTCGACCCCGAGGTGGCGGCGCACCTTGCGGAGCAGCGACAGCACCGCGTCCGCCATCCGCAATGAATCCGCGGCCGTGACCTCGGCCCCCTCTGGGCGGCGGGCGATCGAGTGCTCGCGGAGGTGCTGGAAGCAGAGCCGCTCGGCGTTCCGGAACGTGGCGACCAACTGGTAGTAGACCTCACGCGCGTCGGCGCCGTTCACGTCGAGGGCCGGCTGCTTGTTGACCGGTTTGCCCATGTAGAAGCGCAGCGCCTCGAGCTCGGCGCCGATCGCCTCGACCTTGGACCAGATCCTCTGGCTGTCGTCGTCGGCCAGGCCGATCCGCTCGCTGCCCGCCGCCCCCACAGGCGCCAGCGTGCACGCCACGGCCACCGCCGCGAACAGCAACTCGCTACGATAGCGCATAGTGGGCCTCCGCCTGCTGCTCGTTGTTGGAGGCGGCCGCCGCCGCGTCGACCGTCGGCAGGGTAAACCAGAACGTGGTGCCTACGCCAAGCTCCGACTCGACCCAGATCTCGCCCTCGTGCTGCGCGATAATCCGCTTGCAGGTAGCCAGGCCGATGCCGGAACCCTCGTACTCCGACTTCTGGTGCAGCCGGCGGAACGGTGCGAAGATCTTGTCGTGGTCCTCCGGCGCGACGCCGATCCCGTTGTCCGCCACCGAGACCAGCCAGCGTCCCTGCTCCGGGCGCGCGCCGATACGGATCACGGGCGTGGCGTCGCCGCTGAACTTGATGGCGTTGGCCAGCAGATTCTGCAGCAGCTGCACCAGGCCGAAGCGGTCGCCCAGCACGGTCGGGAGCCCGTCCGCGTCGATGACCGCGCCGGTCTGCTGGATGCGACGCTGCAGGTTGGCGGTCGCCGCGTCGACGACCTCGGCCAGTCCCACCGCCTCAAGCGGCTGCTGCGAGCGGCCTACCTCGGCGTACTCGAGCAACGCGTCCAGCAGACGGGACATGTTGTCCGCGCCGTCCAGCACCCGGGTGAATACGCCGCGGGCCTGATCGTCCGCCTGGTCGGCGAAGCGGTCCTGCAGCCACTCGACGAACAGGATCACGCCCGCCAGCGGCTCGCGCAGGTCGTGCGCAGCAACGTGGGCAAAGTCCTCCAGGTCGCGGCGCTGCTCGGCCAGCAGCCGCTTGAACCGCACCTTCTCGATCGCGTTGGTCAGCGACCGCTTCACGCCCGCCGGCGTCAGGCCGGCCTTGACCATGTAGTCCTGGGCGCCGAGGCTGAGCGCCTCGACCGCAACCTCCTCGCTCCCGTTGCCGGACACCGCGATGATGGGCGTGTCGTCCCCGGCGGCGCGGATTGCGCGGATCACCTCCAGGCCGCTGTCGCCCTCGAGCAGGTAGTCGAGGAACACGCAGTCGAAGCGGCCCTGCGTCATCTCGTGGCGAGCATCGGCCGCGGACTCGACGTGCAGCGCGTCGAAGCTATCGCCGAGCGCCTGCGTCAGTAGCGACAGGAGGAACCTGGCGTCCCCCAGACTGTCGTCGATGATGAGCAGAATGAGTCGTTTCTGGTCCACGGACGGGCCCCGCTGCCGGTTGGGTGGCTGGGTTGCCGGGCGTCCGTGCCGGCTGCGGGTTCACCCGCGAGAGCTAGGGATCGGCGGCCGGCGTTGGCCGACGCGAGGCTTTGTCGATCGCCGAAGGCCCTGCGGGTGATGCCGGATACGCGGCCCGGCCGCCGCTCCGTTCCCCACGGCGCAACCGGCGCAGCCGACGTCACCCGACCGAGACCAGCTGGGCGGCGCCGTCCGGCTCCGCGCTGATCGGCACGCCCAGCAGCGTGCGGAGGATCTCGATGTGCGTCACCGAGTGCCGGGTCAGCGGCAGCGTGCGGAACCGGCTGGCCAGGCCGTGCCGCCAGGCGATGATCCCCAGCGGCAAGAGGAGCTGATCGGCCAGGTGCTTGCCCACCGGGGCGTCCGACGCCAGGTAGTTGCGGGCCTGGTTGACCGCCTCGGACGCCACGCGTTCCGCGCGGGCGCCGTGACGGCCGAAGCCGGTGAACAGCTCGCGCAGGCCATCGTGGTTGACCTCGATCATCACGATGTTGCCGGGCCCGGCCGAGTCGTTCGCCTCGTAGGTGTGCAGGCAATCGGGCGGCCAGTTCAGCTTCTTGGCGATTGTCTGCAGCTCACGATCGGCAATCACCTTCGGCAGGTTCGCCACGATGGCGGTCGCGGAGCGGCAAAGCAGCTCGCCCCGCTCCAGCAGTTCCAGCCCCAACGCTTCGGCCACCGGTTCGATGCCGACGCTGAACCGACCGCCGCCCGCCGGGTAGAAGCCGTGCCGCTCGAGCCCCGCGGTGACCCTCGCGCCCAGCCGGCCGAGCAGCGGGAAGTAGACCTGCGCAAGGAAGTCGTACGGCGGCGCCCACTGGTTGTGCGTGCCGCCCTCCACCACCACCTCCGACGGCCCATCGGCAAACATCAACGCCGGCAGCACCGTCTGCAGCACCAGCGTGCCGCTGCCGGCGGTGCCCACCGAGAACTCGTACCGGCCGGGCCGGACGCCATTCGGCGTGAAGGTGATCTCGGTGGAGCCGACCGCGTCCCCCTCGACGCGGGCGTCGCCCACCTCGGCCGCGGCGCGCACCGCGGTCAGGTGCTGGCGCATCAGCCCCGGTTTGTCGCGGCCCGCACGGATGTTCTCGATCCGAACCGGCTTGCCGGTCACCAGCGCAAGCGTGAGCGAGGAGCGGAGGATCTGCCCCCCGCCCTCGCCCTGGGCGCCGTTGATGGTGGTGATCTCGATCTGGTTTTCCTCCGATTGGTGGCTACAAGACGGTCTAGTCGTCCGCCTTGTCGCCGTCCTTTATCACAAACCGCGCCTTCAGCCGCGCGACTTCACTGGCCAGTCCTGCCGCTTTGACGGACCGCAGCACCTCATCAAAATCCTTGTAGGCGGCGGGCGCCTCGTCGATCGGGTACTGACGGCAGTTTGACAGGATGTCGGCCGCGTCGAACGACGCGTCCACCTCACGCTGGTCGAGCGCCCGCTTGGCCGCCTTGCGGCCCAGCTGACGCCCCGCGCCGTGGTTGACGCTGTAGCAGCTCAGCTCGGCGCCCGGGTCCGCCACCATCACCGCCGACCCCGCCTGCGGGTTGCCCGGCAGCAGGATCGGGTGGCCGGTTTCGGCGAACGGCGTGCCCGCCAACGCGTGGTGGCCCGCCGGCATCGCCCGCGTGGCGCCCTTGCGGTGCACCCACGCCGGCCGGCTGTCGACGATCTCCTTCCGCGCGATGTTGTGGCTGATAAAGTACACCAGCCGGCCGGTCACGCCCGGGATCACCTCCTGGAACGCCTCGAGCACCAGCGCGTTGATCAGGAGGTGGTTCACGGTGGCGAAGTTCGCGCCCAGCGCCATGTCGTCCAGGTACGCGTCGGCCTCGGGCGTGCCGAGCGGCGCGTACACCAGCTCGCGGTCCTGGCCCGGCAGCGGGATGTCCCAGCGGTCGAACTTTTGCTGCAACGCCTTGAACTGGCCGGTAGCGAGCTGGTGTCCGATGCCGCGCGAGCCACAGTGCGACAAGAACGCCACGCCGCCGTCGATCAGGCCGAACGCGTCCGCCACGCGGCGGCTGCGGTCGTCCTCGCCGAACTCGACCACCTCGCACTCGCCGAAGTGGTTGCCGCCGCCGTACGAGCCAAGCTGCGTCACCTTGCCGGCGAAGTTGTGCATCTGCGGCATCAGCTTCTCCAGCCGCAGCGCGAGCGACGCGGTCGAGTCGTCGTGCCCCACGTGGGCCGAGTCCTCGCACCGCTCGGCCCACTCCGGCGGGATGCCCAGCGCCTCGCACACGCCGCGCGACGCGCCCTCCACCAGCACGCGGCGTCCGAGCGCCTCATCGACGCGGCGGGACTTGGGCGCGTTACGCTGGCCGCGGCCGGCGCCGGTCGGCGTCCGCTCGCAGATGGCGTTGATCAGCGCCCGGCGGGTCGGCTTGTCGATGACCGCGTCGGCCGGCAGGCTGGTCTGCAGCAGGCTCATGGAGCACTTGATATCGACCCCCACCGGTCCCGGGTACACGTGCGTCGGCGAGACCATCACGCACCCCACGGGCGCCCCGTACCCGCAGTGCGCGTCCGGGTTGAGAACCAGGTCGGTCACGCCCGGCGCGGTGCGCGAGTTGATCGCCTGCTGCAGGCAGAGCTCGTCGAACGTGCCCCGGATCGCCTCGGTGCCGATGACGGTGATCGGCTTGTGCTTCCCGCCGGTCGGCAGGATAGCGGTCGCCTCGCCGTCGGCGATAATGCCGTTGTTCGGCTTCGTTTCGATAGTCTGGCTGGACATGGCAATTAGACCGCGGCGACAAGGAATTGAAGAGACGCAGGCTTGGCGCTCTACCAACTGAGCTACAGCAGCACGCGGCCGCTGGCGGGGATCGAACCCGCGACAATCAAGGTGATGTAGTCCCTCCGGCATTCGCCGCAGTGTCTCCTATTTGTAGTTAAGAAATCAAAGGCAAAAGGACGCGACGACAAGGATTGACGAAACGCGTTACGCGCTCTGCCAGACTGAGCTACGGCCCCCTAGGATTGCTGTCGGCCACGTTGAGCCGCCAGCAACACCACCAGCGAGCGAGATTATGGCGCTAGCCAATTCAAGCCGCTAGAAACACACCAGCGAGCGAGATCTTGGCGTCAGCCCAGTCGAGCCGCTAGCAACTCAGTGGAGCCGGTGGGATTCGAACCCACGACCTCGGGTTCCAGAAACCATGTAGTTCCGCCCGCATTCGTCGCGTGTATCAAGATGTTTCGCAAGGCCAGGCGACAAGCCGGTTGGCGAGACATCCCCCGGCTTGCGCCGCGGGAGGGGGATTCGAACCCCCAGGACCAATGTAGTCCCGCCGTTCATTCGCTGACCAAAGTCTCAAATGGGCCGACAAGGTTTGCCGAGACGCGACATGGTTGAGATGTAATCCCGACGGCATTCGGCCCGTTCGCTTCTGTCTTCGTGTTCTCCGTTCCCGGGGGAGGCGGGCCCGGACGGCGCCCGCCTCCCCGTACGCAGTTACAAAACAGTTGCTGGCCTACAGGCGGACCTGTTCGACCTCGCGGACCCAGTGGTCCACCGAGTGCCGGCCCGCCGCCACGGTGGACAGCAGCCCGAACACCTGGTCGCTGAACCCGCCCACGTTCACCACGTCCTCGCGCTCCCGCGCCTGAACCGTGCCGTGCGGCTGGATGTCGATGCAGACCATCCGCGCCCGCGGGTTGCGGGCCTTGAACTTGGACCACTGGTTGATGGTCTCGGTTCGGCCTCCACCGAACCGACCGTACTCGGGCGAGTCGATCCACGACTCGTTGTCCGAGACGAAGACCACCAGGTCGCCCACCGCGCGGCGGCAGTTCAGCTCCCGCAGCGGGGCGCTGCAGTTTGTGCCGCCGGGCGAAACGCGGGCGATCTTCTCGGCGTTGGTCATCACGGTGTCACGCGGGTTCAGCCGCAGCTTCACCACGTCCTCCTTGAACGGGATGACCTCCGCCTCCGGGTTCTTCCGCAGCACGGTCGCCGCGACCAGGGCCGCCACGTCCAGGCATCGGACCGCGGTCGAGCTGCCGAAACGGCTCCCGGTAGCCGGCCAGTGCATCGAGCCCGAAACGTCCGGGCAGACGTACACCTTGCCCGCCACACGCGGGGCGTTCTTGATCGCCAGCTCCATAGCATCCTGCAGCGCGTCCCGCACGCTGTGCGGAACGCCCTCGCCCGCGTTGGCGTAGGCGACCATCAGCTGGTACGGGAACACCCGCGCCTTCTCGACCAGCCGCGGGTTCCGCAGCCGGTTGGCCAGCTGGCCCGCCAGCTCCCGATCCTTGAACACGCCGTGGCGTGCCAAGGTGTTCAGGTTCATGCGGGTCATCTGCCACGAGGCGTTGCGGGCGATCTGCGCCCAGTCCTTCTCGGTCAGCGGCAGCGCGGTCAGCAGCTGGAACGGCACGTCGGGCGGCGCCACCTTGCCCGGGTTGGTGTTGCGCTTGAACTTCTCGTAGTGCTGCACCAACTCCGGCAACGCTTCGCGGTTGTGGTCGCGGCCGATGAGGTAGCCGTACAACGCCTCGCGGGACGCGGTGGCCGGCTTCGGGTGGACCATCCGCAGCACGTCCGCCAGCGACGGGTCGGCGCCAACCGATCCGCGGAACAACTGGTCGTCGCTCCGGGCGTCGAGCCACTGCACCACCAGCCGCTTCGGCAGCGAGCCGAGGCTGCGGCGGCCGACCACGCCCGATCGCATGACCTGCACGAAGTTGCGGAGCATCTTCGGGTTGTCGATCACGCGGTCGAACACCTCGGCCAGCAGACCCGGCGAGCGGACCGACAGCACCGCACACAGCACGGCCGGCGTGTCCTTCATGTGCCCCTGCTGCCGCGCGTAGATCGCCAGGCGGGCCAGGAACTCGGGCTCGACCCGCTGGGCCAGCTCCAGCACGCGGTCCAGCTGCTCGTCGGCCGACGCGTAGAACGTCGCACCAAGACAGCCGGTCGCGGCCAGTTGGGCGAGCGCCTGCTTGTCCGTGCGTTGGTAGGCCAGCCCACCCGCCTCGTTGCGGGCGTCGGCCTTCGCGCTCCAGCCGCCGCGGGCCGATCCAAAAAGTGCCTTGTTTGCCATGATCATCTCCTCAGGGTTGGCCAAGTGCTCTGCATGCCAGTTTCGATGGGAGGCACTTAAGCACCGGATGTGCCAATCCCTGATCAGACCACCCGTGAATCGACGTAAATCCTTCGATAGGTACGCCTTACAGATTTCTTTGGCGGCATTTTCGGCCGAGTCCTCACCCAGATTGATCTGCTACAATTATCTTTCTGGATAGCGACATATCTCCTGGGAAGCAATTCAGCTCATGCCCTGCAAGCAAGTCGTGTTCGGACTGCTGGGAACTCGCCTCGATCGGGGCCACAGCGGCGACCGCTGGAACTCCTGGCGGCCGACGGTCGCGTTGTGCCAGCACGAGGACCTGTTGATCGACCGGCTGGAGCTGCTTTACGAGCCGAAACTTAAGGCGCTGGCGGAGCTCACGGCCAAGGACATCGCCTCGGTTTCGCCGGAGACCGATGTGCGCCTGCACGAGGTTGGCTTCCGCGACCCGTGGGACCTGGAGGAGGTGTACGGCCGGCTGCACGAGTTTGTCGGCGCGTACCAGTTCAAGCCGGACGGCGAGGACTACCTGATCAACATCACCACCGGCAGCCACGTGCAGCAGATCTGCCTATTCCTGCTGGCCGAGTCGCGGCGGCTGCCGGGCAAGCTGCTGCAGGCGTCGCCGCCGAAGCGGAACAAGCCGGGCATCGGCACCTACCGGGTCATCGACCTGGACCTCTCGCGGTACGACCAGCTCGCCGCCCGCTTCGCGCTGGAGCAACAGCAGGGCGTGTCGTTCCTGAAGTCCGGGATTGAAACCCGCAACGCCGGCTTCAACAAGCTGATCGAACAGATCGAGCGGGTGGCCATCCACAGCGCGGCGCCGCTGCTGATCACCGGCCCCACCGGCGCCGGCAAGAGCCAGCTCGCCCGCCGCATCTTCGAGCTGAAGCTGACCCGCCGCCACCTGAGCGATCGCTTCGTCGAGGTGAACTGCGCCACCCTCCGCGGCGACCAGGCGATGTCCGCTTTGTTCGGGCATGTGAAGGGCGCGTTCACCGGCGCGACCGGCGCCCGGGAGGGCCTGATCCGCGCGGCCGACGGCGGCATGCTGTTCCTCGACGAGATCGGCGAGCTCGGCCCCGACGAGCAGGCGATGCTGCTGCGGGCGATCGAGGAGAAGCGGTTCCTGCCGGTCGGCGCCGACCAAGAAGCCCAGAGCGACTTCCAGCTGATCGCCGGCACCAACCGCGACCTGTCGCAGGAGGTCGCCGACGGCCGCTTCCGCGAGGACCTGCTGGCCCGCATCAACCTGTGGACGTTCCGCCTGCCGGGCCTGGCCGAGCGGCGCGAGGACATCGAGCCCAACCTGGACTACGAGCTGCAGAAGTTCGCCGCCAGCACCGGCGGCGTGGTGCGGATAAACAAGGAGGCCCGGGCGCGGTTCCTCCGCTTCGCCGAGGCGCCCTCGGCGCTGTGGAAGGCCAACTTCCGCGACCTCAACGCGGCGGTCACGCGGATGGCCACGCTGGCCGCCGGCGGGCGGATCGGCGTGGATCTGGTCGACGAGGAGTCTAGCCGGCTCGCTGCGCAGTGGCGCGTGCCCGCTGCTGCCGACTCGATCGAGGCGACGCTCGCCGGCCTGGTAGACGCCGCGCAGGTCGACCGTTTCGACCAGGCCGGCCTGGCCGAGGCGGTCTGTGTGTGCCGCCAGTCGAAGTCGCTGTCGGAGGCGGGCCGCCGGCTGTTCGCCGTCTCACGCCAGGCGAAGGCCAACCCCAACGACACCGACCGCGTCCGCAAGCTCCTCGCCCGCCACGGCCTAAGCTGGACGGACGTGAGCGGCGGGTAGGGGCTCGGGCGCCCTCATCAGGCGCGGTGTAGCGCTCGCGCTTAATAGTGTGGACCATCTCTCACGCTGCTGGGCAGGATTTCGCCTAAATCGCCTGCTTCCGGGCCCGGTACTGCGCGACGAATTCTTCGGGGTCGTCCACCTCGTGCACAATCTGCAGGGTGCCGTGCAGCAGGTACACGATGGCCAGGGGGATCAGCACGATGGTAAGACAGAGCAGCCAGAAGCCGAGGATGCTGCCGGTGAACTCGTGGCGGATGATCTTGCCCATGGGCGGGCTGTTCTCCGGTAGTTGGGTTGTTTTGAACTGCTAGTCGCAAAGGGGGTTCGCGTTGTCACGGCGGCAGGCCGATCGGGAAGTGCAACGCCGCTAGTAAAAGTCGTAGTATAACTTCCAAGTTCCCAACTCAGGGTGGCGCCAGAAAGTGAGGCTCCCGTTGTCGATCACGTTCAGTTGAATCTTGGGGTCTGACGACACCTGAAACACGAACTCAAAGGGATGAAGATCGACGCCTGACTGGCAGAAGGAAGGATACCCGCCAAACTTATGCCCGTAGATGTGGGAAGTGACGTCGAAGTAATCTGCAATCGCTCCTTCCCGCTCCAGCGCAATGAATGCGTCCTCCTGTTCCGCGGTCAGGCCGCCGCCGTCCCAGACGGGGTGGTCGGCATCGACAAGATAGCTGCGTAGGGGGAGCGGCTTCAGCCCCGTAGCTGTCTTCTCAGACGATCTACGGACGAGGCCTGCATGGCTGCGGTATTCTCGGATCTCCCAGCAGCCGTCCATGAGGTCGCTGTCGCCTTCGAGGTTCGGTGAGATGAAGGCTGTCAGAAGCGTCGTCCCAGCGAGCGAAGCCGGGACGAACGGCATTACTGGTAGGTAGAATTGCCCCAGTTCGAGCATCGGTTCCCCGTGCTTGTCTGTCGGCGCCGTTTCGTCCGCCGCGTAGTGGGTTACCCGACCCAGCCATGACTCTTCGATGTCGTTCGTCGGGCGAAACCCACCCACGTCGAAGGCCGTGCAAGGGCGGCCTATCTGCCGGAGAAGCGTTGTAAGATCCATAGTCGGTGGACACATTGGACGGAGTGACTCGTCTATTTCGATCAGCAACTGGCAAGCAGTATCGTTGGCACTTGAACTACCCGCAACACTTCGCAAGTTACGACGGCCTCCTCACGGTGGGTGCATGGATCGCGAACTGCGCCGGGCCAACCGCCTCCAAGTACTCCGTCCCACTCACATCTTTTCGGTAGAAACCGGCCACCTGCTGTGGTGCAATGAGGGTTGCGCTGGGCGGTGTGCTAGGGATCAAAGACCAGCGGCTTCCGCCGATGGTTGCGGCGTGGATCGTTCTCTTGGGGAAGGAGCTTCGGATGAGTTTTGTCCCTATGGGGTCACAAGGTTGGACAAAAGTCGGGTCGTTTTGTCCCCGGTGCGGCGCCGTCGGCGCTGCTATAGCAGGGTGAAACGAAAACCGAGGGAGACAAAACCCTCCGACTTTTGTCCCTAAAACTCGATGCGCCAGAACGGGACAAAAGTCCCGCGGCGAAACTCTAGCGGCCACCGGGCCGTGGGGCCCAAAAAACATGGCGACGAAAAAAGCCCCGCAGAACGAACGGCTCGTTCCACGGGGCGGGGGGGGATGTCGCTTGGGTGGCGGCGGGCTTACAGGCCCAGGGCCAGGCGGGGCGCCTCGGGGGTGAGCTGCACCTCTTTGACCACTACCAGGCTGCCGTCGGCACGCAGGATCTTGAGCTTAGCGGGCAGGGCCAGGTCGAGGGCCATCTTGGGCATCTGCACCTCGACCGCGGCGGCGTTCCAGCTCAGCACTTCAACGTTCATCGTCAGCGGGCCGACCTTCATCATCACGCTGCCTTCGCCGCCGCCGAAGTTCTTGCCGTCGAGGTACAGGCGAGAGCCGCTCACGACCTGCGGCAGGGGAGGGGCGGGGAGCTGTTTGGGGGGCGCCGGCGGGGCGGGCTTCTTCACAATCACCTTCGGGGTCACCACCGGCCGCACCACGGGTCGGTAAATGGGGCGGGGCGTGTAGTGCCCGCCGCCGCCACCGCTGCATCCGCCGGCCTGGGCAGGAGCGGAAAGCGAAGCGGTCATCAGCAGAGCGAGCGACGAGCAGGTCAGGATCGAGCGGAACATGGTAAATCCCCCAGAATGAGATGGTTTTGATCGCCCCGGAGGCCGTTGTCGGCGTTGGGCTACACCCAGTACTGCCGGTTGCCCCGCACGACCCCGCGCGGCAGGGGAAAAACTTCCGAAAAAACCCCAAACCCCTAGAAATCCCGCTGCTGGCGAGCCGATGGGGCCCTGGGTAAGATCGGTGATTGGCCGCCCGCGGGGGTGGGCTGGCACAGGTTAGGGCGCGAGTTTGCTATCGGTTTCTGGCGGTTCGAACCAGGGGCTAACGCCCCGCGGCTAATTCAAGACACACGCCTAGGCGTTTATGGCTACCAGCGACCAGCTCTTGGAACTCGTCGACCAGTGGGCCGACGCCTACGACCGGGGCGAGGAGGTCACCCCCGAGGAGCTGTGCCGCGACTGCCCCGACCTGCTGCCCCAGCTGATCCAGCAGGTGGCGATGCTGCGGGCGATGGACGCCCGCGTCGACGGCGTGGCCGGCCCGGACCCGGACGACCCGCTGTACGGCAGCCTGAGCGCCGAGACGCAGCTCGACGAGCTGCGGTTGCTGGCCAAGGGCGGGCTGGGGATTGTGTTCGCGGCCGAGGACCAGCAGCTGGGCCGCCGCGTGGCGGTGAAGTTCCTGCAGGAGGACCACGCGCACGACCCGCTGTCGCGGCGGCAGTTCCTGCTCGAGGCCGAGGTCACCAGCAGGCTGGAGCACCCGGGCGTGGCGCCGGTGTACTGCGCCGGCGCAGTGGAAGACGGCCGGCCGTTCTACGCGATGCGGCTGATTGAGGGTCAGACGCTCGACCAGGCGATCGACGCGTTCCACCAAGCGCACCCCAACGGCATGTACGACGAGCAGAGCAGCGAGCTGCGGACGCTGCTGCAGCGGTTCATCACGGTTTGCAAGACCATCGCGTACGCGCACAACCGGGGCATCCTGCACCGCGACATCAAACCCTCGAACGTGATGCTGGGCCGCTACGGCGAGACGCTGGTCGTGGACTGGGGCCTGGCGATGGCCGTGGGGCGGGAGGCCGAGTTCAAGCTGGCCGACGAGCGGACGCTGCTGCCGCAGGTCACGAGCGACTCGGCCAGCAGCGACAGCATGGCCGGCACGCCCGCGTACATGAGCCCGGAGCAGATGTCCGGCGCCACGACGCTGCAGCCGGCGAGCGACATCTACTCGCTGGGCGCGACGCTCTACCGGCTGCTGACCGACCACCACCCGATCGAGGCCAGCGACCTGGCCGACCTGCGGCAGCGGGCGATCCGCGGCGACATCCCCAAGCCAACCAGGCACGCGCCGGCGCTTTCCAAGCCGCTCGAGGCAGTTTGTATGAAGGCGCTGGCCACCGAGCCCGCCGACCGCTACCGCACGGCGCTCCGCCTGGCCGAGGACCTGGAGCACCACCTGGCCGACGAGCCGGTGTCGGCCTACCGGGAGTCGTTCAGCTACGTGGCGGCCCGCTGGGTGAAGCGCCACCTGCGGGTGGTGCAGACCGCGGCCGCGGCATTGGTGACGCTGCTTCTGCTGACCACCCTGTTCTCGGCGTGGCAGTCGAGCACCGCGCAGCGGGCGAACGCCGCGCGGCGGGAGGGCCTGGTGTCGCGGGCGACGCTGGCCGCCGGCGCGCTGGCGTCGGAGCTAGACCGGCGGCTGCTGGTGCTGGAGGGCGCGGCGCGGGACCAGCGGCTGATCGACGCGGTCCGCGCCGCCCGCGCGGCGCCCGAGGACCGCGAGAAGTGGGCAGTGGTCAACACTTGGCTCATCAACCAGCGGGACTACTGGACCGAACAGCGGCGGCTGAAGTCGTACTGCTGGTTTGTCGCCCTGAACGACGGCCGAGGCACGCAGATCGCCCGGGCGCCGCAAATCGAAGCGTCGACCGGCGAGCCGTACAAGTCGCTGGGCCGGTCGTACGCGCGGCGCGAGTACTTCCACGGGCAGGGGCCGATCTACCAGGCCGACGAGACCGACGGCATCCAGCCGACTTCCAGACCGTTGATCACGGCCCCGTTCCAGGGAACCAACCTCGAGCCGGTGCTAGCGTTCTCCACCCCGATCCACGACCCCTCCTCGGCGGACGGAGAGCCCGCGGTGATCGGCGTACTGGGGATGGCGGTCGAGGTGTTCGACATCACCAACCTGGACGCCAAGCTTGGCGACGGCCAAGCGCTCACCATCGCGCACACCCGGCTGGACTTCTTTGACAAGGAGCAGACGCGGCGGGGTCTGGTAATGCAGCACAACTACTTCCACCGGGAAGACCACGCGTTTGCGCCGTACTGGCTCGGCGAAGAGGTTCTCGATCATATTGGGGCCACTAAAGGTGAACCGCTGCTGATGGCCGACTACCACGACTGCCTGGCCGCCGTGGACCCGGCGCTCACCGGCAGCTGGCTGGCCGCAGCAGGGCCGGTGCTGCTGCCGTCGCGCGACGACGCGACGCGGGACTCCGGCTGGTGCGTTATTGTTCAGGAGCGGCCGTAGCCGGCGCACCGCCCGCGGCGTGCTGCGCGCGGGTGAACAGCGCGTCCACGATCCCGGCCAGGCCGTGCTGCACGAGGGCGTAGCAGATGATCGGCAGAAAAACGGCCGACTCGCGCGGCAGCACCGTGTCGGCCAGCAGCAACGCGACCCCGTTGTTGTGCATGCCGACGCTGTACACCAGCGCGGCCGAGGTGGGCCCGGACGCCCGGGTGGACCGCGCCAGCAGCCAACCGGCCAAGAAAGCCGCCGCGCACAGCGCGCCGGCGAGCGAGAGCGCCGTGGCGAGGCGCTCGCCCGCGTGCCGGACCTCGACCAGCGACAACGCGGCCGCCGCGAACGCGTAGATCAACAGGAGCAGCAACCCGCTGCCCGCCAGCCGCAGGGCGGGGCGGACGCGGGCGATCCGGTCGGGGCCGAGCAGCACCCGCGCAGCCACGCCCAGCGCCGATGGCAGCAGCACCCACAGCAGAAAGTAACTGCCCAGCACGGCGCGGCTGATCCCGTGGGCGATGTTGGGGTCAGCGCCGGCCGCCTGGGCGAAGCCGGGCAGCCAGAACTGCGCGGCCCAGGGCCCCAGCAGCGTCGAGCCGACCACCACGCCGAGCGCAAGCGCCACATCGCCCGCGGAGGCCTGCGTCCACGCGGGGCAGCTCGCCGCGGCCGGCATCGCGGCGACGATCGCCAGGCCGAGCAGCATCTCGGCCGGCAGCCAGCCCGCCCAGAACGAAGCCAACCACGCGATCACCGACACCACAATGATCGGCAGCACCAGCTTGACCACCAGCGCGCCGCCCAGCGTCAGCGGGCGGAGCAGCGACTCGCGGACCCGCGTTGGGTCGATCCCGACGCCGGCGATCGCCAGCAGCCCAGCCAGCAGCACCTGCGACAACGACACCCCGCCCGCGGCGCCGCGGGCGCCAAGCTCCACGCTGCGGAGCCACGCGCCCGGGCCGGGCGCGAGCAGCGCCAGCGCGTAGCACGCGGCCAGCAGGCCGAGGAAGTAGTCGTGGACGACCTCGGCGGTGCGGGCCAGGGGGCCGGCGGCTGCGGGAGGAGCTTCGGTGGGCGGCACGTCACTCGCCGCGGGAGCGGAAGTAGGTTTCGCGTTCCATCCAGACCTGCTTGATCTTCGACACGCGGCGCTCGATGTGGCCGGTGGAGTAGTCGAGCATCTCGGCGATCTCGGCGTGCGTGTGGCCCTCGAACTTCAGCACAGCGATTTTGCGGTCGAGCTCGTCGAGCGATTTGAGCAGGTCCTCGCACTGGGCGAGCACCGCGTTCATCGACTCGCCCGACGCCTGCGGCGCGCCGCCCTCGAACCCGTCGAGCCCGGGCCCGCCGGCGTCGCGTTGCTGGGCGAACATCGACTCGCCGCGGAGCCCCGCGCCGCCGCGCTTCTGGGCCATCTGCTGACGCACGTGCCCCTGGGCGGTGCGGAACGCGATGCCGCAGAGGATCTTGCGGAGATCGTCGCGGGTTTCGACGTCGGTGAAACGCCCCTCGCGGATCCCCTGCCAGAAGATGTAGATCGCCTGGGCCGCGATGTCCTCCTCGTCGGCCACCTTGCGGAACTTGCCGATCTTGCGGCGGCTGTAGGCCTCGACGGAGGGGAGGAAGTTCTCGCAGAGCCAGGCGAGGGACTCCTCGTCGCCGTCGTAGAGGCCGCCGATGTGATTGACCGTGACGTCGCCCATGGGGCATTTTTCCCGGGGAAAAGAGGTAGGTCTGGCGTCCAAGCCTAGCCTAGCCCGGCCGCGGGGGCGTCGAAAGTCCGGGCGATCCGGAAAAACTCAAGATTCTTGGCGAAAAAGCAGCGGCGGGCGCGGGGATGCGGGCGGGGATGGGCAGTCAGGGGTGTAACCGACCCACGCCGAGCCCACTCGGCCCTCCCGCAAAACGAAGGACTAGAACGATGAAGACCTCCCTCACCGCAGCATTGTTGTTAGCACTCGCCCCCGCCCTGGCGTTGGCCCAATCGGCCGACTCCGGCGTCGACGTCGGCCCGGGCGGATCGGGCGCCTCGGCCGGCTACGTCGGCGACTGGGGCATCGCCAAGACCGAGAGCCGCGACGGCTTCGGCCGGGCGCTGGGCGTCGGCGTCACGAAGGACGGCGTCGCGATCTCCCACAGCATCGGCGCCTCGAACGGCTCGTCGGGCGTCGGGCACAACTTCAACATGGCCATTGGCCGCGACGGCGCCCATGTCAGCCAGGGCGGCGTGGTCACCGGCGGCGGCAACGGCCGCGTGGAGGCCGGCGGCAGCGCCTCGCAGCAGGGCGGCGGCAGCGAGGTCGTTGGCTGGGGCGACAACACCAAGGCCTGGACCGAGAGCCGCACCCGCCGGTGGGGATCAGGCTCGGGCTCGCAGTACGTGCCGTTCGGCGGCAAAAACAACAGCAATGGATCCCCCGTGCTGTTCAACAACGGCAACTCCGGATCCAGCAACAACTACCAGCCGGCCGTGATGCCCCGCAACTCGGGCGGCAACCGCGGCTTCAGCCTGCCCAGCGGCCGCAAGTTCCGTTTCGGCCGGTAACGCTCCCCGGCCAGCGACCCAGCGTCGCTGGCCGGTTTTCTTGAGTTCTTTTTGAGATTCCGCGCTGGGACCGGTCGGCCATTCGCCAGTCAGTCTTAGCGACTCCCCAATCCAACCGTTTACATTCAAGGAGACCCAGTCATGTCCCGTTCCGTGCTGCTGATTGTCGCCCTCGCCGCCACCCCCGTCCTGGCCCAGGGCCCCCGCATCACCACCTACGGCCCCGAGAGCCTCGAGCACCTGAAACGTTCGACCCTCAGCCAGCTGCTGCCGCCCTCGCTGCACGCCGCGGCGGGGATCGCCACGCCGGTCAACCGGGTTGAATTGAACTGGGGGCTCAAATTCGACGCGATGCCGGAGCTCTACCAGCGGCTGCCCGAGCTGCAGGACGGCGCCGGCCTGTACGTCAGCGAGGTCCGGGCCGGCAGCCCCGCCGAGGCGGCCGGCATCCGCGCCGGGCACGTGGTGCTGCAGGTAAACGGCCAGATTGCGACCGACCCGGCCAAGGTCGGGCCGCTCGACCGGCCCGCTGACCTGATCCTGCTGACCGGGGCCGGCCCGCACAAGGTCACGCTCCAGCCGCGGGTCGCGCTGCCGACCAGCAGCCGCGTCGGCGGCATGTGGCAGACGACCGGCCCGCGATCGGCCAGCGCTTCGTCGTCGGTGGGCCGCTCGCCTGTGACCGCCTTCGCGTCGAGCATGACGAACGGGCTGTACAAGATCGAAGCCGTGGTGCAGACGGCCGACGGCCCGCAGAAGGTGAACCTGGCGGGCGCCGCCGGCGAGGTGCAGAAGCAGCTCGACGCCCTGTCTCCCGAAGTCGCCGCCGCCCTCCGGGCCCAGATGTAGCCTAGCGTCTGAACTCCCTAGTATCCGAACCGGGCCGCTCCCTCGATGGGTGCGGCCCGGTTTGTTGCTGCGCATTCTCCAGAGTAGGTGTTGAAAACTTTTCAAGAATCGTGAGCCCATTGCGCGGGCTCAGCGGACTCAACCGGCAGGTAGGGGTGTCACCCTAACCCGCGAGCCAACAACCACTCGCAACCTACCAAGAAGGAGAACCAGTCATGTCCCGTTCACTCGCACTCGCCGCCATGATCGCCCTGACGCTGATGGTCGCCGACCAGGCCGCCGCCCAGGTCCGGGCCAGCAGCTTCTCGAACGGCGGCGTCGCCCGCGCGTCGGCCAGCGGCCGCGGCAACACCAACATCAGCGCCCACGCGGTGGCGACCAATGGCGGCTACGCCAACGCCCGCATGACCGGCGACGGCCGGTACGGCGGCTACGCGACCGGCACGGCGATCGCCGCCGCCGACGGCGGGACCGCGATCGCCCGCGGGAACAGTTCGGCCCGCGGCTGGGGCGCCCGCAGCGACTCGAACGCCATCGCCGCGACGCAGGGCGGCTACGCCGCCGCTTACGACAACGCCCGCGCCCGGGGCAACGCCTTCGCCGGCAGCACCAGCGCCGCGTTCTCGACCGGCGGCGTGGCGATCGCCCGCGGCGGCGCCAACGCGTCAGGCTACTTCGGCGGCTACGGCGAGGCGATCAACAGCTCCACGGCGGTTTCCAACGGCGGCTTCGCCGTGAGCCGCAGCCAGGCCAACGCGACCGGCGTGTTCGGCGGTCAGGCCTACAGCACCAGTGCCGGCGTGGCGATCGCCAACGGCAACTTTCGCTCGGCCGACGTGCAGTCCGACGCGGTCGCGATCTGGGGAGTCAGCGAGAGCGACGCTTCGCAGATCTCCTGGTGAGTTCTGAGGACTGCTGACAAGAACGCGCAACCCCGGTGGGCGTCCCCACCGGGGTTGTCTGCGTAGGGCGGCTGAGTTCAGCGGCGGCGCCGCAGGCAGGCCAGGCCGCCGGACGCCAGCAGCAGGACCGCCGCTGGCTCTGGGGCGTTCTCGGCAAGCCCGACCGTGGCCGCCGACTCCCCAAAGTTGGATCGCCAGAGGCCGTAGTCGGCTGAATCGACGAGCAGGTCGCCGTTGCCGTCCGCCGCCAGGCTCTGGCCCGACTGCCCGAGTGAGTCCCGCCACACGGTGTAGTCGGCGGCGTCGACCACCCCATCGCCGTTGTAGTCGCCGGCGAGCACCAGCAGCGGCGCCGCGGCCGACAGCCTCAGCTCGTAGAACTGCACGTTGTCGTCCCCCCCCATCACACGGGCGTAGTACTGGCCGGGCGAGTCGAGGGCGAAGCCGCTGAGCGACTCGACGCCGCCGGCGTCGGCCGCGTCGACAACGGCGATCGGCGTCATGCCGTTGGGCGCGAAGATCGCCAGCCGCAGGTCGTTTCGGGCGTTGGCGTCAAACGTGCTCTGCACGCCACCTTGGGCAGCCTGGTTGAACACCCCGCCCAGCGGCGTGAGCGTGGCGTCGAGCGTGGCGGGCGCGTCGACCGTGAACGAGAAGAAGTCTCGGTCGGAGTTGTTCGCGATGCTGACGAAGTCGGTCTCCAGCGGGTCAACCGACTGGTTGCCTGCCGCGTCGGATCCAACCGCCAGCTCGCCGCCGGGTACTAGTTTGCCGAGCGGCGTCGCCCGGGTGTAGGCGCCGTTGCCTTGGCCGTTGTAGGTCTTCTCGTAGGCGTCGCCGTACAGGGCGTGCAGCCCGCGGATGTCGTCTAGCTGCGGGCCGTCGAAGGTGGTGGTGATGTACGGCTCGAGGAGCAGGCGTGAGTCGTCGGATTCGACGTGCAGCAACCCCAACGCGTGCCCGACCTCGTGCATCACGGTGTTGCGGAACTGCCGGTAGTCGTTCGAGGGATTGGAGTAGAAGGCGGTCTCGCCGGTGTCGATCACCATGTCGCCGTTGTTTGGCAGCCACGTGTAGGCCAGCGTCCCGTTGGGCCCGTCGACGTGCTTGCCGCCGATGCGGATGTCGCCCCGCACGCCCAGGGCGCCGCTGCCCGAGCCCAGCTGCTGGCCGTCGTCGTGGGCTTCGTACTGAAAGGTCACGCCGCCCAACTCCGACCAGCGGTCAAACGACCGCTCGAAGAGCGTAAACCACGGCCGATCAGTGAGGTCGTCGGTCGGCGACTGAACGTTGAACTGGTCGTCGAGGTACGAGATCAGGTTCGACGACTCGCCATCGGAGATGCTGGCGCCGTCGTCGACGAAGCTCCAGGTGAGCGTGACCGGGTCGCCCTCGACGCCGGCCGGGCCCGACGCGGCGAACGACCACCGCTCGTCAGGCACGTACGCCCAGCCGTGCGTTGCCTGCAGCGCCGCGGCAGCCGCGATCAGCAGACGAGGTAGGTAGGAGGGAGGCGGCATCAACTCGGTTCCGGCAATCAATCGAAGCCCGTTCAGTATAGACGGGCGGCGAACATCCTGCGTCGGATTGGCCGCGGATGACCGCGACGCCACCGGCGAGCCGCAGTCGTTGCGGTGCTGCAAGCCGCCACGATCTCGAGTGGCGCCCGCAACGGCAGCGCGTACTAACTACGGCATGGGCCGCAGGCCCTCGTGACGCACGCGCCAGGCGCCGTCGTCTGGGAAGCCGGGCGCGGCGCGGAGCGGGGTCGGGCTGTCCCAACCGGCCGCCATCATGCCAACCGCGGTCAGCAGGCCGCCGTTGGCCGGCAGGTAGATGGGCAGCCGGTCCGTCTGGCGGCAGTGCCCGTTCTGCAGGTAGTTGTTCTTGGGGGCGTCCATCAGCAGGCAGTCGACCGCGTCGGCGCCGCGGTCGAGCCGCGCGGCGGTCATGGCCATCATCGGGTAGTCCCATCCCCAGGTCTCGGCCCAGTCCCAATCGCCGCGGACGTCGTCGAGCGTGTGGGACATGGTCCCACGGTCGACGAGGCCGACCTCCGGCATCACCCCCAGCGCGCCCAGCATCGACGGGTGGTCGCGGCGGCGGGTGAACGGCGCGTTCTCGATTGCCGTGTACACGCCGTCGCGCACCGGCAGCGGCGCGATCTTCTCGGCGACCGCCGCCCACTCCTCGTTGGCGGGGCGCCCCTGCCGCTCGCGCCACTCGTTGGCCGTACGCAACGCCCACCGCCAGTAGGCCAGCTCGAAGGTGGGGTTCAGCACGCCCGGCTTGCCGCGGCCGTCGTAGCACTCTTGGGCAGGGATCAGCACGGGCCCCAAGACGTACCGCCCTTCGCCGGCGTTCGACTCGCTCGAATCCCACTCGGCGTAGTCGGCCATGAACTCGGCCGTCTGCTCCACGATCTCATGGAACCGATCGAGCGTTGCGGCGCTCGGGTCAGAACGGTAGGCCAGCTCGGCGAAGTAGATCGGGTGGGGCTGTTGCCAGATGAGCAGCTCGCCCACTTCGCTGGGGCTGCTGACGCCGTGCGGACCGGTCATCTTTGGCCACCGCACGCCGGCGTAGCCCTGCCGCTCGGCGATGCGGCGGGCGGCGGGCAGGATCTGCTCGTACCAACCGAGGCTGCGTTCGAGCAGCTCGTCGCGGCCCCAAAGCGGGAAGTGCGCCGCGTGCCACCAGTGCATCTCGAGGTGGCTCTTGCCGTACCAGCTGTTGCACAACAAGCCGGTCTCCTGCGGCGGCAGCGACCCCGCGCAGTTGATGGCGGTCAGGTACTGCGAGAGCACGACCCGCCGCTCCAGCTCCTTCCAGCGGGGGTCGGAGCTGTCCGACAGATCGACGACTCCCCCGTTCGACCAGAACCGGCGCCAATGGCCGGCGCTGGCCTCCAGCACCTCCGCGGCTGAGTCGGCAGCCGCCGGCTCTGCATTTTCTTTCCTGAAGCTGACCACCAGTTGGAGTGTGTCCGCGCCTAGATGCTTCAGCGTCAGCTGGTGCGGGCCCGCCTGGTCCAGATTGGCGTCGGTCGACAGCAGCACGTCGTAGCGGACGCCGTCCATCTCGCGACTAATGCGGTACCCGCCGGGCGCCTGTTGTTGGGTCGTGGTGTGCTTGGAGTCCGCGTCCCACCGCTGCAGCCCGGGGCCCCAGGCGCCGCTCGGGTACGAGAACCGCAGCTCGGCGCCGACCCGCCCCTCGCTCACCAGCGGCGAGGTGATCTGGAACGCCACGGCGTCCTGTTCCGGGTGCGACGCGGTGCGGACCCGCACCGGCTGGCCGTCGAACTCAAAGCTGCTTTCCGCGACGCCGGTCCAGAGGTCGAGTGTCTGTTGTGGGTTTGATAGATCACCAACTTTGGCCCGCGCGCCGTCCTTCCCCTCGAGCAGGAGTCCAACTCGTCCCAGTGAGAAGCGGTGCGGGTTGGAACGGATCGCGGTGGCGGTTTCGCTCCGCATGTCGGTCGCGTAGCTGACTCGCCGGCCGTGGGCGTCGTAGTCGCTGAGGGTGTCCTCGTAGGCGTACGCTTCGCTGCCCGGGAACCGGTGCCACGCCCACTGGGCCATGGTGGCGAGCGGCAGATGCCCCGGCTGCGCGCTGGGGAACGTCTGCATGCCGGTGATGTCGAAGGTGTACGCGAACTCGCCGTTGCCGACCGAGGCGGGAGCTTCGGGGCTGTACCGCGAGTAGTTGATCGCGTGTCGACCCACCAATGCACGGCGGTCGATCGCCTGCGAGAACGCCGCGGGCGTCAGCGAGAGAGTGAGCAGCAAGAAGACGCCCCGGCGTAATGCCCGGGGCGTGTGGGCAAGCATCGTGCGTTGCATTGGTGCACCAAGCGGGGTTTCGCATCGCGGCGGGGCGCCCCGCCGCTGGTTACCGCCCCCGGCCTCGGCGGGCTAGCGGCAGGCCGAGCGCCGCCAGGCAGAGCAGGGCGGCCGCGGGCTCCGGGGCGGCCGTCGTTGGGGCGGCGCCCGATTGGCCGTAGGCGTTGCGCCAGACATCGTAATCGGCGAGCGTCACGACCTTGTCGCCATCGCCGTCGGCGGCCGGGGCGCTGCCCGCCTGGCCGAGCGTGTCCCGCCACAGGGTGTAGTCCGCCGCGTCAACGACGCCGTCGCGGTTGTAGTCGCCCGCCATTGACGCCGACGTCAGCTGCCGCACCCAGCCGTCCTGCTTGGTGGTCAGGTAGAACTCGCCGTCGGAGGTCTGACCGAAGCGAAGGTCAACCCGGTTGTTCGGCAGCTCTCCGCCCCGCTCCTCGGTGACCAGGCTGGCGATCGAGACCGACTCGCCGTCCTGGGTGAGGAAGAGCTCGTAAACGTCAGCGGAGGTCGAGAAGCTGCCATCGGCGTCGGCGGCCAGCATCTCGTCCAGGTCGCTGTAGTAGATGCGGCCGTTGACGATGTCGCCGTAGATGAACTTTCCCGTTAACTCTGGGACCAGGGTTCCCCGGTAGACGAATCCGCCCGCGATGGCGAACCCGTCGCCGTGGTCGTACTTGGCGACCGGCCATTCGAACTCGGAGGTGTCGTCGTCCCGCGTAATCGGGGAGCCGTCCCGATGCAAGACTCCCTCGTACTCGCTCCAGCCGTAGTTGCCGCCAATCTTGGGGAAGTTGACCTCTTCGGTGCGGCTCTCGCCGATGTCGGTCCCGATCATAACGCCAGTCTGCAGGTCCCAGCTGATGCGGTGCTGATTTCGGAATCCGTAGGCGTAGATCTCGGCCAGGGTGTCAGAATCGCCGTCGTTGGCGAACGGGTTGTCCGACGGGACGCCGTACTGCCCGTTGGAGCTGTTGTCGCCGTCCGGGTCGATCCGCAGCAGCTTTCCGAAGACCGAGTCGAGCCGCTGCGCCTGGCGGCTGCCCTTGCCAGCCGCGTCGTAGCCGCCGTCGCCGCCGGCCAGGTACATCAGCCCATAGCCTTCGTCGCCCGGCGACAGCAGCGGGTCGAAGCCGATATCGCCAAGGTTGTGCAGGTTGCCGGCGGGCTGAGCCACCCTGATCAGCTCGCGGTGCGTGCCGCTAAAGACGCTGGCCGTCGGGTCGGAGGCGGTCCACTCGGTAACCACGCCATGCTGCCCGTTGTTCAGGTTCCCTGCGTTGGCCGCCGCCTGGAAGTCCGGCGTGGCCGGGTTCCCGGAGGCCGACTCCTCGTGGATCGTGTAGAACTTGCCGTTGGAGGCGAACTCCGGGTGCGGTGTGATCGCGATCAGCCCGGTCGAGAGCCCGCCCGGCCCGATGATAAACCGCGAGAACTCGTCGCCCACATCCAGGTACTCGGTGATCGACCCGGTCGACGGCTCGACCCGGTAGACCTGGCCGCGCAGGTCGTTGATGAACCAGTCGTTGGGGTTGTCGTCGATCTCCTGCAGGAAGTTGATCCGGGCGTAGTTGTTTCCGGAACGGCCGTCCTCGGGGCCCATGCCCCTGGTGTCTGGCAGACGCAGAACGTTGGCGATCTCGACCGTGATGCCGGGCAGGATTGGATCGTCCACCTGGGCCTGGGCCAGGGCGGGGGACAAGGCGAGGGCGGTGATAACCGCGGACAGGCGTTTCAAGGCGTTCTGTTCCAGGAGGAGGAGCGTCCCCGATCTGGCCGAGGAACGATGAGCCAACAACAACGACGCGGCGCCAGCGGCGGATCACCTCCGTTGCCTCCGCCCGGCGTTCAGGACCTGCGGGTCAATCGACCCGCCGATCCCCAACTGCCTCAATGCCAACGCCGCAGACAATCACGAAGCACGACCACGGCAGCCGCCGATCGACGCGGCGGCAGCGGCCAACATCAGCACGACAGCGGCGGGCTCCGGCGCGCTGGCCGCGGCGGACGGTCCCGACTGGGTCGAACCGTACTGCGACCGCCACAGCTCGTAGTGGGCCTGACCGACTACGCCGAGACCGTTGTCGTTCGGCAGGCTGGCCGCACCGACGTTGTCACGCCAGACCGTGTAGTCGGCGGCGTCCACGACGTTGTCCTCGTTGAAGTCGCCCGCCAAACCGACGCCCGGCACGTACTGCTCGTAGACGACCAGGCCCGCCGTGCCGACTTCTTCGCCCTGCATCAGGAAGTTGAACGAGAGGTCCTGCGCACCGCCGGTGAACAGCGGCCCCAGGTTCCAGCTCTGCCCCGGGCTGATGGTGGTGAAGCCCTCGGAGTCGAACTCCGAGATCAGGTTGGCCGTGTTGTTCAGGCCCTCGAGCCAAACGTTACCCGGCCCGTCCTGGTCGTCCAGGCTGTCCCACGCGGACGGGCTGATCGCCCCGCTGGCGGACAGCACCTCGTAGGCGTCGAACTGGACGCTCGTGCTAGACGTATTGCGGAGGTAGGCGTCGCCCGTGCCGTTGGGGTCGACCTGCAGCACCAGCGTGTTGGCCTTGGCGCCGCTGTAACGCACAACGCCCGTGTACTTCGAGCCGTCCGCGCTGCGGTAGCCGAACTCGAGGTCCTCGGCGGCGGTCCCGAACTCACCGGCCAACGGGTCGTAGATGGCGCCCAGGTTGAAATCGGCGCCAAAGGTGGCTTCGCCACCAATCTTCAGCTCGCCGATGTTGTTAACGGTCTGGGCGGTTTCCACCCAGTCGTTGCCCAGCGCGCCGCTCTCGTTGAAGCTGTTCCAGCTGGCGGGGTCCGCACGGAGGAGCCCCGAGTCTGAGCCAACAAAGTAGCCGTCGAGCTGGATCGAGGTGCTGCCCGGGTGCGTGATAGTCGCGACGCCGGTGTCCCGGTTGACGTCCAGCACGAGCACCTCGGCGACCGAAGCGTTGAGCGCCCGACGCCCGCCGGCCACGTCGGCCTGGCTTACGTGGATGGTCTCGTTGAACTGCAGGCCCGAAGCGCTAACGGAGCTGAAGCCGCCGCTGATCGACGCGGCCTCCAGCACGGTCCACGAGTCGCCCGCTGACGGGCTGTACCCGCTGAACTGCAGCGACAACGACCCGCCAACCGACGCGGAGGCGTCGGTGTTGATCCGGCCATTGCTGCCGATGCCGGTCACCCCGACGTTGTAGGCCGCTCCGCCGGCCATCGTCACGGCGCCGCCGGCATTCAGCACACCGCCGGAAGCGATCGTCAGCACGCCCGATCCGCCGATCGAGACCGTCCCGGGCGTGAAGTCGTTGGCGGTCACAAACAGCGCGCCCGTGCTGCGGATGTCCAGGCCGCCATTGCTGACCTGCAGCGCGCCCGGCGTGACGACCGAGCTCTCGCCCGACGACGGGCTGCTGACGTTGAGGATCGCCGTGGCCCCGTTGTCGATGACGGCGCGCTCGTCGAACATCGCGTTCGGCACAAACATGTTGTTGTTGTCGGGATTCAGCCAGTTTCCCGGCGTGCTCCACTGACGAGCAGACTCGGCCGCGCCGGGCGCCGCCTGAAAGAGGTAGTTCACCTGTGCGTGGGCCGGCTTGCTAGCCAGGCCACAGCAGGCCGCCACGGCGAACGCCGAGAGGCTGAGAATTCGAAGTTGCATATTGTTGATGGCCATCGCGCCGTGCTGGGGGTTGAGTCTCGGGAAGTCGATTAGGTCGCCGCGGTGGTTACTTGCAGGGGTGGGCCGAACGGCGCCGCCCGATGCAGCTCACGAGAAGCGTCGCAACGAGCATGCTGGCCGAGGGCTCCGGCGCCGGCGATGAGAGGAACGACAAGTCAACGCCTTCGAGTGAACCGGTGTAGTTGTCCTTCCACTCTCCAAAGTCGTCGAAGTCAACGAAGCCGTCACCGGTGAGGTCGCCGAACTCCCGGAAGTTGCTGGTGCGGAAGTTGGCCGCGATGATCGCCAGGTCGTCTAGCGTCACGCCGCCCATGCAGTCGACGTCGCCCGGATCGCAGTTCAGCTCAAAGTTGAGCGTCGTGGGCCCGTGCCCGTCCTCCATGTTCCCTTCCTTGCTGTCGATCCGATACTCGGCGCCGGTCTGCGACGAGTCCATGAACAAGAAGGTGACGAGCCCGTCGGTGTCGGCGTTGAGGAAGGTCTCGAGGCTCAGATCTGTGGGGTTGGACGAGAACGGCAGAGGCTGTTCGTCAACTCCATCCAGGGTGATCGTCCCCAGAAATGAAGAGTCGGTAAACGCAAAGGTTCCTTCCGCCGCGGAATTGTCCACGCCGCCCGCGTTCGCGTAGTTGATCGTGGACTCATCCCAGTCGTTGCCCTGCCGACCGGTCCCCGCGTTCGCCACCACGTCGTCATTCAACCCGTAGACGTCCCACGTGCCCGGGCCGTTGTAGGAGCTGGCGGTGAATGTTCCGCTAAGGGTGGCGTCGGCGAACAGCGAAGGGCTAACCCCCGTAATGTCGTACCGGACGTATCCAATCCGTACCCGGGGCGCCTCGTGCCAGCGGACTTCCCACAGACCGCTCGAACCCACGTTGCTGGTCGGACCGCGGTTGCTGTCGTTGGCCAGGCGTGCGTCGGCGTCGGGGATGAGTGAGATTGCAGATGCGGACTGGATTGCTGGGCCCGCGACGAGGGCCAGCACAAACAGGCATAGGTGAGTTGATTTCATGTGATCCAACACTCCAGAGTGCGAATAAGCATTTCAGCGTCTACCGACGACAAGCGTGCGAGCGCGTCGACACAGCCAGTCCCAGCAGGCCACGTATAAGAAGGGGCGATGCTAGCGACGGCCGCGCCGGACCAGCATGGCGGACCCCATGAACAGCAGCAGGGCAGACGCCGGCTCGGGAACCTGCCCCAGGAACGCCAGGTCAACACCCTCCAGCGAGCCACCGGCCTCAAGCAGGGCCGTCTTCCACTGGCGGAAGTCGGCGAAGTTCACAAAGGTGTCGCCGTTGAGGTCGCCGTCCGTGCGGACGGCGTCGCCGTTTCGGTAGTTCATCCGGATCGGGGTGAGGTCGTTGACGTCGACCGTGCCGTTGCCGTCGACATCGCCCGGGACAATCACCGAGTTGCCGAGCACGTCCTCCAGCAGGGTGCCGATGCGGATCTCGTCCACCTCGTACGCCGCGTAGGGGTTGTCCCCCGATGTGCCGCCGGCCCAAAGCCGCAGGGTGTCGAACAGGTAGTCGAAGTTCAGCCCGCTGCCCACCGCCAGCTCGGCGCTAGGCGTGCCGAGGGTTCCGCTCAGGTCGGGGTTCACCCACAGCTTGGCGGAGTCGCTCAGGTTGCCGTCGGTCGCGTCGGCGATAGTGATCTCCACCACGTTGAACGACAGATCGAACATCGACTCCGCCGCCTCGGTATAAAGCGATGCGGACCCATCAGAGAATAGGCCCCAGCCAACCGAAGGAACCGGCGCGTTGATCGTCACACGCCCGACGCCCAGCCGCTCGTCGCCGCCACCACTGCTGTGCAATTGGAGACCAAACGAGCGGGCGGCGTTCTCGTCCTGGGTGATATGGGGCTGCAGCCGCTGACCAAGAAAGCTAAGCCAGTACGTGCCCGGCCCGTAGCTAGGGTCGTCGCCGTAACCGCGGCCGAGCTGACGGTAAGCGGAAACGCTACCGCTCTCGGCGCTCACCAGCGCCCGGTTGCCGCTAGTCGGCAGCGAGTTGCTCCCGCCATCGGTGTAAGACAGGCTGCCAGCAACGACCGAGCCGCCGCCCCACGAGCTGCCGGGTGCGAAGCCGAAGCCGCCGTCGGCCTGGCCGCTCAGGGCGCCCTCGGAGTAGTCAAACCCCTCGTAGACCAGCAGCACGCCGCTGGCGTAGTGGGGCGAAAGGACTGCCAAGCAGGCAGCTACCGCGGCGGTTGCCACAAATCTCATGATGTCCGTCCTGGTTTAAAGAAGCGGCCCCGAGAACGCCAGCGCAAGCCGGCGGACAGGGATTGACGACAAGTGAAGGAAACGAGAGGGAGGCAGGAGGTCGCTGGGGACGCGTATCGAACGCGTTGCGGTCCATCCTAAGCGGCTGCAACACAGGGGTCCAAACCGATTGCGTTATTCAACCACGGGATTGCACCGGCGTGGCGAACGCGGCCGACCTGTATTGAGACAGCCCCTGACGCACCGGCCCACGCAAAGTCTATGCCAAGGCGAACACAAATCCGGATGCTGTCTGCTGCTCGCCGCCTTGAGACGACGAAAACAGGTGCGTGGGGCGGCCGTCGCGCATCAGCAACTGGGGACGCTCCAGCCGCCCGTAGCGTCGCAGTCCGCGGGGGGCGGGGGGCTGGTCGACGTAGTGCTTCAGAGGGTAGTACCCAACCTTTGGCGGGGACCACTGCACGCCGTCGTCCGACTCCATGTACAGGCCGACCTCGTGATCGAACACGCCCATGTCGCGGGCGATCATCTTGTAGCGCCCGTCCTCGAGCCAGACGTACGCGTCCTCGCACTGTTGGTTCTCGCCCAGGCCTGAGAAATCGACCAGGGGGTTGCCCGGGTGCTTGCGGTACGGGCCCTCGACGCTGTCGGCGACCGCCAGCCCGTACATACGATTCCCGCGGATCGGCGGCTTGCCCGTGACGTAGTCCTTGTCGTTCCACCCCTTGTAGTAAAGCAGGCAGCGGCCGTCGGCCGCGCGGATGAACGAGGGGTTGGTCGTGCAGTGGTCGTCCCAGGCGCCCTCGTCGCCGGGCAGCAGCAGCGGCTCGTCCGCGCGACGCCACGGGCCGTCGAGCGAGTCGGCAATCGCCAGCCCCACCCGCTTGGTGTTGGTGCGACCGTTTCGATTGCCCATGTAGAACAGGCAGTACTTGTCGTCGACCTGCTGGATGTGGGGGTTGTGGCAGGTGGTCGCGTCCCAGTTGCCGGGGCGCGGGGCGACGGCCACGTCGAGCGTCTCGTACGGGCCCTCCGGCTGGTCCGCGACCGCATGGGCGATCTCGCACGCGTTGAGCCAACCACCCATCCCGCGGCCTTTCGGCCAGCGCGAGTAGAAGACGTGCACCCTGCCGTCCGGGCCGTAGATGGGCGTATTGCACCAGACGAAGTAGCCCTCCAGCTCGAGGATCCGACCCAACGGCTGCAAACGCTTGCAAAAATCGGACTCGATACGCGGGGGCTGCTCGGTCGTCGTGCGGGCGAGAGCCTGGCTCCCTGATGAAGTGATGGCGGCGATGGTCGCCGCCTGAAGAAACTGCCTACGCTGCATACGCCGCCGCCTGATGAGTTGGAGTGCCGAGTCGGTTGCTACTCCATCAATCCTGCGCGGCGCGGCAGCGGGCGTCAACCTGAATGAGTTGCGCTATCAACTCTCCGCTGCGATGACGAACTCGTAGCTGCCGCTGCCGATCTCGACCGCGGTCGAATCGTTGGTCGAGTCGCCGACGCGCAGGCCGCATTCCGACAGCGGCTTGCCATCCACGCTGATCGCGTCCCGATCGCCGCTTGGCAGTCGGATGGTGGCCGTGGTGTTGACCGGCGCCGTGACCTGCACCGTCACGCCACGGTCCGTCCGCCGCCAGGCGCTCTCGATCGGGCCGTGCACCGAATCGTACCCGACCTTCACCCACTCCAGGTCCTCAGGCAGGTAGGGCGCGATTACGAACTGGTCGTACCCAGGGCTGGTTGGCTTGACGCCCCCCAGGCACTCGACCATCCAGCGGTACACCGCGCCGAACGAGTAGTGGGCGAACGAGTTCATGCCGGGGTCCTGGAACCCGCGGTCGGGCGTCCAGCCGTCCCACCGCTCCCAGATCGAGGTAGCGCCGTGCTTGATGGAGAACAGCCAACCGGGGTACTCCTCGTGGGTCAACAAGCCGCACGCCACGTCCAGGCGGCCGATCTTGTCTAGCGCGTGCATCAGGTCCTTCGTGCCGACAAACCCGGTCGAGAGCCGGCCGCCGCGGGACTCTATGTCCGCCACCAACCGCCGCGAGGCCTCGTTGAGCTTGTCGCCCTCGACCAGGTCGAACACGATCGCCAGCGTGTAGCAGCACTGCGTGTCGCCGTGGATCGAGCCGTCGTCCTTGACGTAGGCCTCGTTGAAGGCGTTGCGCACCTTGTGGAACAGCTCGCGGTATTCGCGGGCGTCGTTCTCGATGCCCAGCACCTCGGCCGCCTGCGAGAGCAGGTCGGCCGCGTGCGCGTAGTAGGCCGTGTAGATCACCTCGTTGGGCGTGCTGGCGTTGATGCTGAGCCAGTCGCCGTAGCAGTGGAAGCGGTCGGGCGGCAGCACGCCGTCCTTGCTGCGGTCGCGGCAGAAGTCGACAAACTTCTTCATCGACGCGTACTGCCGGGCCAGGATCTCACGGTCGCCGTAGGTCTCGTAGAGTTGCAGCGGGCAGATGACGCCCGCGTCGGCCCAGGCGGGGCCGCCGTCGTTGCCGGCCACCTTCTCCGGCGCGACCTTGGGGTACTGCCCGTCGGCGCGCTGGGAGTCGGTCATGTCCTGCAGCCACTTGTGGAAGAACGCCTGGACGTCGCAGTTGAGGGTCGCCGCGCCGATGTAGACCTGCGCGTCGCCGGTCCAGCCGAGCCGCTCATCGCGCTGGGGGCAGTCGGTCGGGATGTCGATGAAGTTGGACCGCTGCGTCCAGTAGATGTTGTTGACCAGCTGGTTGACCCGCTCGTCCGAACACTCGAACGAGCCGACCCGCGGCGTCGCGCTGCTGAGCGCCACCCCAACCACCTCGCCCGACTCCGGGCTGGCGTCCAGTCCGCGGACCTCCACGTACTGGAAGCCGTGGAACGTGTGCCGTGGCTGCCACGTCTCGGTCCCCTGGCCGCTGCAGACGTAGGTGTCGGTCACCCGGGCGCAACGCATGTTGGTGAGGTAGAGCGAGCCGTCCGGGTTCAACCGCTCGCCGAAGCGGAGATGGATCGCCTGGCCTTTCCGCCCCTTCACCTTCAGCCGCGGCACGCCGGCGAAGTTCTGGCCGAGGTTGAGCACGTACACCCCCGGCAGCGGTTCGGTGATCTCCTGCGGCGAGAACTCGCCGATCGCCTCGACCGGCTGCGCCGGGTGCCACTGAACCAGCGGGTCGACCGCCGCGCCGCGATCGACCTCCGCCCAGCCGCTGGAGTCAAACCCGGGCGCGTCCCAGCCGGTGGGCTCCCGGGTGGCGTCGAATACCTCGCCGCCGAGGAAGTCGGCCTCGCGGGTCCCCCCCTCCCCCGCCCGCCAGGCCTCGCCGGTGGCCAGCACCTGCTGCGTGCCGTCCTGGTACTGCACGACCAGCTGGCCGGCGAAGCGGGGCTTGTCGCCGTAGTGGTCGCGTTGCTCGCCCCAGCCCACGTGGCCGCTGAACCAGCCATCGGCCAGCACCACGCCGGCCGCGTTGTCGCCCTGGCGGAGCAGGTGGGTCACGTCGTAGGCGCGGTAGTAGACCCGCTTGTTGTAGTCGGTCCACCCCGACGGGAAGTAGTCGTCGGTGACCCGCTGGCCGTTGATCCGCGCGTCGCAATCACCGAGCGCCGCCATGTACGCCAGCGCGCGCTTGACCGGCTTGGTGATCTCGAAACCGACGCGCAGGTAGGCCGGCGGCGGCAGGTACTGGGCCGAGGGGCCAACCTCGCCCCACGGACCCTCGCCGTTGGCCGCCACCACCAGCGCGTGATCGCCCTCGTCGGCCGGGCGTTGGGCGGCCCGCCACTCGTTCGACGGGCTCTTCACGCTCGACCAGTCGCCGCTCGTGACGAGCGTCCGTTCGCCCTGGTCCGTCTTCACGACCAGCTTCATGATCACTCCGGCAGACTCGGGCGAGCCGTTGTGGCAGGCGAGGCGGATGTCGTTCTCGCCCTGTTCGATCACATGCAGCAGGTCTAGTTCAAACGGGCGGTTGCGCCGCACGCCGACGTTCGCCCGCTTGCCGTTCACGTAGACGATCACCTGGTCGTCGCCGTAGAGCGTCGCCACCGCGGACTCGAGCTTCGCGTCCTGTGGGATCTCCAGCGTGCTGGCGAAACCGAAGTCGCCCCGCTCGGCCGCCTTGCCCTCCTCGTCGGCGGCCCAGATCCAGGACGCGCCGTCGAGGTCCGCCGGCGGTCGCCGGTCGGCCCGACTGGCGTCGTAGCCGATCCACTCCGCCTGCCACTGGTCCTGCTTCAGGATGCCCACGGTCCACTCCGCGGGTTCGCTGTACTCGCCCGGCTGCCCATCGGCGTCCCACGACCGCACGCGCCAGACGCAGCGTTGGTGAGCGGACAGGGCCTTGCCGTCGTAGGGGATGTCCCGCGTGCTGCTGGAAGCGACCTTGCCGCTGTCCCACAGGTCCGCCTCGCCGGCGGCAAGCTTGTCGGCGTCGGTCGCGACCTGGATCTGGTAGGCCGACTGCGACTGGTTGCGGGCGGTCGACGTCAGCTTCCACGACAGGCGGGGCTGTTCGGCGTCAACGCCCACCGGGTTCTCCCGGTACTGGCAGCGGAGGTCGCCGACCTCCAGAGCCGCGGCCCCGGCGTTCAGGCAGCAGGCAGTGGCAAGAAGTAGAATTGAGGAGGAGCCGCGCAGCAGGGCAGGCATCGATGGTTCTCACAAGAGACTAGCAATCTGTGAACCGCTAACACGGGCGTCCCGCCGCCGCGTGCCCCAGGACCGGTAAGTCTAATGCAACCGGACGGCGGATTCACCCAGTTTCGGCTCGGATCGCCCCACGCGGTTGCCCGGAAGTTTGTTGAGATCAGGTCCCCAGCGGGCTAGGCTTGTGGTTCCTGCCCCGCCCACACCCCACCGAACTGCCGCCATGCGATACCTCCCCGGTGTGTTGACGCTGCTGCTGTGCTGCCACAGCGCCTTTGGCGTCGTGCCGCTCAAGCCGGTCGCCGGCCTGCGAGACCACAAGCCGAAGCTCTACGCGCTGACCGGCGCCCGCATCGTCACCGCGCCCGGCGAGGTGATCGAGCAGGGCGTTGTGGTGCTGGACGACGGAGTCATCCAGGCGATTGGCGCCGGGGTGGAGCCGCCGCCCGGAGCGGAGACAATCGACCTCGCCGGCAAGACCATCTACCCGGGCCTGATCGACGCCTTCACCGAGCAGTCGATCGACGGCGCGGCGCCGGGCCCCGGCTACTGGAACGACAACGTCACGCCGCAGCGCCGCGTGGCCGCCGGGTACAAGGCGTCGGAATCCGTCCAGAAAGAGCTGCGAGGGCAGGGCATCACCGCCCGGCTTGTCGCGCCCGACGACGGCATCATCAAGGGGATAAGCTGCGTCGCACTCACGGGCGACGACGCCGACTCGGGCGCCCTGCTCGCCGACGAGGCGGCCCTGCACGCCGAGCTGACGATCCGCCGGCGTGGCCGCTCGGGCTTCCCCAACAGCCCGATGGGCGCGGTTGCGCTCGCGCGGCAGGCGATGCTCGACGCGCAGTGGCACGCCAAGGCGACCGCGGCCGCCAAGGCCAGCGGCGGCGCCTCGGAAGTGGCGCCCAGCGCGGCCCTCGAAGCGCTCGCCGGCTGCCTGGACGGCCGCCAGCTCCTGATCGCAGACGCCGCGAACGAGCTGTTCGTGCTGCGGGCCGACCGCTTCGCCCGCGAGTTCTCGCTGCGGCTGGCGGTGCGGGGATCGGGCAACGAGTACCGCCGGCTGGCGGCGATCGCCAAGTCCGGCCGGACGATCATCGTGCCGGTCGACTTCCCCAAGCCGCCCCCGGTTTCCTCCCCCGACGCCGCGGCCGACGCAAGCCTGGAAGAGCTGATGCACTGGCGGCTGGCCCTAGAAAACCCGGCCCGCCTGCACCAGGCGGGCGTGACGATCGCCCTCACCACACACGGCCTGAAGAAGCGGGGCGACTTCCTCAAACAGGTCCGCCAGGCGGTCGAGCGGGGCCTGCCGGCCGACGCCGCGTTGGCGGCGTTGACAACCGCGCCCGCGCAGCTGCTCGGCGTGTCGGACTCGGTCGGCACGCTGGCATCGGGTAAGTACGCCAACCTGGTAGTCACCGATGGCGACCTGTTCGACAAGAAGACCAAGGTGCTCTCGACCTGGGTGGCCGGCAAAGAGTTCAAGATCACCCAAACGGCGGAGGTCGACCTCACCGGCGAGTGGCACATCGCCTTGAAACGCGAAACCGACCTCGGCGATTTAATGCTTTCGATCACCGGCAAGCCGACGAAACCGAGCGGCAAGCTGACGCTCGCCAGCGATCCGGCGGAACAGGACGAACCCGCCGAGGATCAGTCCGACACCGATGAAGAGGAGCAGTCTGCCAAGCTGAAGGACCTGCGGCTCGATCACTCGCGGCTCACCGCGAGGCTCGACGGCAAGCCGCTGGGCCTGGCGGGGGGCGTGGTGCTGTCGGCCAACGCCATCGGAACCGGCGACGACCTGACGCTGTCCGGCGTCCTCCAACCGCTCGGCAAACCCTCAATCCGCTTTACCGCCGCCAAGACCGACGAAGCGGGCGAGCACTCAGAGGAGGAGGATGAACGAGAGGAAGACGCCGATGAGGATGAACACGAACACGACGGGGAAGATGACGAACAAGCGCCCTCGCCTGTAGAAGTCGAAGTGGCCGTCAACTACCCGCTCGGCGCCTACGGCCGGGCCTCCCCGCCGGAGCCGCCCAAGCACTTGCTGTTCCGCGGCGCCACGGTCTGGACCTGCGACGAGGCGGGCACGCTCGAGCAGGCCGACGTGCTCGTGACCGACGGACTCATCGCCGAGGTCGGCAAACGGCTCGCCCAGCCCGACGGCGCCGTAGTGGTCGACGCCCGCGGCAAGCACCTCACGCCCGGCGTGATCGACTGCCACTCCCACATGGCGACCGACGGCGGCATCAACGAGTCGTCGCAGGCGATCACCGCCGAGGTCCGCATCGGCGACATGATCGACCCGGACGACATCACCATCTACCGCCAGCTGGCCGGCGGCGTCACGACGTCGAACATCCTGCACGGCTCGGCCAACCCGATCGGCGGCCAGAACCAGGTCATCAAGCTCCGCTGGGGCGCCGGACCGGAGGAGATGAAGTTCGCCGGCGCGCCGGCCGGCATCAAGTGGGCCCTCGGCGAGAACGTGAAGCAGAGCAACTGGGGATCCGACCACACCACCCGCTACCCGCAGACCCGCATGGGCGTGGACGAGCTGCACATCGACGCGCTAAGCGCCGCCCGCGCCTACCAGGCCGAGCACGACGCCTGGGCCGCCGATCCGGTCGGCCCGCCGCCGCGACGCGACCTGGAGCTCGACGCGCTGGCCGAGATCCTCGCCGGCGAGCGGTGGATCCACTGCCACAGCTACCGCCAGAGCGAGATCCTCGCGCTGCTGCGGACGCTCGACAGCTTCGACGTGACGATCGGCTCGCTGCAGCACATCCTGGAGGGCTACAAGGTCGCCCCGGAGATGGTCGCCCACGGCGCGACGGGCAGCAGCTTCGCGGACTGGTGGGCCTACAAGTACGAGGTCTTCGACGCCATCCCGCACAACGGCGCGCTGATGCACCGGGCGGGCGTGGTGGTTTCCTTCAACTCGGACGACGCGGAGATGGGCCGCCGCCTCAACCAGGAGGCCGCCAAGGCGGTCAAGTACGGCGGCGTCAGCCCCGACGAGGCGCTCAAGTTCGTCACGCTCAACCCGGCCAAGCAGCTGCGGATCGAGGACCGCGTCGGCTCGATCACCGTTGGCAAGGACGCCGACCTCGCCTTGTGGGACGCCCCGCCGTTGTCGGTCTTCGCCAGGTGCGAGCAGACCTGGGTCGACGGGCGCAAGTACTTCGACCGGCAGGAGGACCGCCGCCGCGTCGAGCAGGACCACCAGCTGCACGCTCGACTCGTCCAGGCGGTGTTCGACTCCAGAGAGCCGGCGGCGAAGCCCGGCGAGAACCGTGAGGACCCGTCCAAGCTGTGGCCCCGCCACGACGAGTTCTGCCACGGCCACGGCCACACCCACTGACGCCCGCCGGCGACCGCCCTCCGCTTACACCGCTCCGCGCACCACTGCCCGCCAGACGCCATGAAGCCGCTCCTTTCTATCGCCTGCCTGAGCCTCCTGCTGCTGCCGCTTTCGGACCTCCGCGCCGCGGAAGCGTCCGTGGCGTTGGTTGGCGCGACGATCCACCCGGTGACCGGCCCGCCGATTGAGGACGGCGTGCTGGTCATCCACGACGGCCGGATCGAAGCGGTTGGCGACGCGTCTACCCGGCCGGCGGACGCGGAAGTCGTTGACCTGGCGGGCAAGCACGTCTACCCGGGGATGATCGCACCGTACACGCAGCTCGGCCTGGTGGAGATCGACTCCGTGCGGGCCACGCGGGACTTCGACGAGGCGGGCGCCATCAACCCCAACGCGCACGCCCACAAGTCGTTCAATCCGGACAGCGAGCTGATCCCGGTCACCCGTTCCAACGGCGTGTTGCTGGCGCTCTCGGCGCCCGAGGGGGGCCGGATGCCGGGCTGCTCGAGCGTGATGCAGCTGGCCGGTTGGACCTGGGAGGACATGCTCGTGAAACCGGACGCGGGCCTGCACATCCGCTGGCCGCGGTCCCGCCGCCCGACCGGCGAGCACAATCACGACGAGGAGCCCGACAACGCCGACGACGCGGTCGGCAAGCTTGGCCTGCTGTTCGATCAGGCCGAGGCCTACCACCGACAACGCCAGCCGGACGCCGCCGACAGCCAGCCGGTCGACCTGCGGCTCGAGGCGCTGGGCCCGGTGCTCGCCGGTGAGCGCCCGGTGATCATCACCGCCAACGACCTGGCCGAGATCGAGGCCGCCGTGGCGTTTTGTGCACGACGCGGGCTGCGGATGATCCTGCACGGGGGCTACGACGCGCCGCGTTGCGCCGACCTGCTGATCGAGCACGACGTCCCGGTCATCGTGGGCGGCGTGCTCCGCGTCCCCCAGCGCCGCAGCGACCCCTACGACCACGCCTACTCGCTGCCGGCCCGGCTGCACGAGGCGGGCGTGCGGTTCTGCATCGCCGGCGACCGGCAGGACACGGCCTCGAACGTACGCAACCTGCCCTACCACGCCGGCGTGGCCGCCGGGTTTGGCCTGCCGCGCGACGCGGCGCTGCGTTCGGTCACGATCGCGCCGGCCGAGATCCTCGGCGTGGCCGACAAGGTCGGCTCACTCGAGCCGGGCAAGCACGCCACGCTGTTCGTCGCGGACGGCGACCCGCTGGAGATCGCCACCCAGATCGAGCGGGCGTGGGTGCAGGGCGAGGAGATCGACCTGACCGACCGACACAAGCGGCTGTACGAGAAGTTCAAGCAGCGGATCGAAGAGTAGCGCCCACCCGAGGGAACGCCGCTACAACTCCTTGATCATCAGGTTCCGCCAGCGGACCTGCGTGCCCTCTTTATCCTTGTCGCCGCCGATACCGTGCACCTGCAGGGCGATCAGTCCCTCGGGGGTGGCGCCGTCGCGCAGGTCGGCCACGGGCACCCCGTTCACCCAGGTCTGGATGTGGTCGCCCTGGCAGCGGATGCGGTACTTGTTCCACTCGTCGCGTTTGAAGGCGGCGCGGGCCTCCTTGCGGTCTTCGCCCTCGAGGTTGTACAGCCAGCCGCGGCGGGCCTCGTCGTAGATGCCGCCGGACCAGGAGCGGTCCGAGGGGTCGATCTCCACCTGGTAGCCGTGCACCCGGCCGGCCGGGATCCGGCCCTTCCACTCCTTGCCGTTGGCCCACTTGGCGGTCGCCTCGTACGGCTCGTCCTTGCACAGGCTGCGGATCTGCACGCCGGAGTTGAGCTTGTTGTCGACCTTCAGCTCGAGCGTGAGCTCGAAGTCGCCGTACTTGCGTGGGGTGCAGAGGAACGTGTTGGGCGTGTGGAGCACGCTGGTTCCCACGATGACGCCGTCCTCGACCTTGTAGGTCGCGTCGCCGCCCTGCTTCACCCAGCCCTCGATTGACTTGCCGTCGAACAGCGGAACGAACCCGTCCGATTCGGCGGCCGCGAGCGGCGAGACAATTAGCAGGCAGACAACAGCGGCGGCGATTCGGTGGATGAGCATAGGGTGGGCGTCGGCGGGGATTGAGAAGGGACCAGCTACAGCCCCCGCATCTTAACACACCGCGGCGCCGCGTGCCCGGCACCAACCGCCTAGTACATCCGCCAGCGGGACCAGCGGATGACGTCGTTGTAGTAGGTGCGGTGGGCCTCGCTCGTGGGCGAGTAGCTCTGGGCGCCGAACCAGCCGTAGCGGAACGGCCGGACCTGGGTCGCGTAGTTGTGCGGCCCGGCGTACGGCGCGACCTCCGGGTGGATGCTGGCCGTGTGCTGCCCCGCGTACCCCGCGGGCGCCTGGCCCATGGCGGACGGGCAGAGCGTCAGGGCGAAGAGGGCCGTCGCGGCCGAGTGCTTGACGACCTGTTTGGCGTTGAAACCGGGCATCGAGAGCGTCCTTGCTGTTCGAAAGTCGTGGTTCACTCGCCCGCGTCGGGGGGAGCGGCGAGGTAGATCGGTTGTTGGCAGTGCGGGCAGACGATGGCTTGGGTCGCGGCCGGCGCTGCCGGGTAGTCGGCGGCCACTGGGTAGCCGTACGGCGGCGCGTACACCGGCGCCCCGTAGCCGCCGTAAACCCCTCCCAGCACCACGTTTGGCGGCCCGTAGAGGTTGCCGAAGTAGGGCTCGTAGCTCCCGCCGTACCGCTGCTTGTAGTAGTCCAGGTGATAAGGGTAGGGTCGCTGGAACGTCCCCGCCGACACGTTCGCCTCCGGCACGGGACGGCGCCCGTAGTCCGGCCGCCCATAGTATTTGGCTGGGTACGGCCCGTGGCTGGGCCCGTAGCCCGGGTGGCCGCCGCCACGACGCTGGTAGGCCGGGGCGCCGCCTGGCGTCTGGCCCATCGCGGGGTGCTCCCCCACGCCCATCGCAAGCAACACAAGCATCAACCACCGCGTCATGGCAAACTCTACCGGTTATGTCGTCAGGGGAAGCCTCTCTGTATTAGCGTAATCAGCGAGAGCGCGGCCCACGCCCGCGGGGCCGACGCGGGGGCCGAACGCCCGCGAAGCGGGGCTGGATCTGCCGGTTCTGCCGATTCGCACGCCAGTGGCAGGGCCCGATCGGCCGATCCTGGAGGGGCGGGAACGCGCCGCGGCCGGGGGAAACCCGGCCCGGTCCGGCTTTCCCCCGCTTCCGCAGTCTGCTAGATTGGCGGATTCTCCCAGTCCCGATGGATCGGTCCGCGTGGTGCGGGCCAGGGCCGAGGAGCCGATACCAGCCGCTGCCGCCCGTTCTTTGGCCCCTTCTCGGGCCCTGCCAGGGCGCGTAAGACGCGGCGCAACCCTCTCTATCTATCCCTCAATGGTTAACCGCAACCTGCTGCGTGAGTTTGACGTCACCGATGACGACCTAGAAGCCGCGATGGGCGTCGGCCTGCTCGAGGCCCCGGACGAGGCCGACTGGCTGGCCGGCGAGGACGTCTCGATCAACCAGATCGTCGAGGGCAAGATCGTCCGCGTCGACGCCGAGTACGTCATCGTCGACGTCGGTTACAAGAGCGAGGGCATGGTGCCCCGCAGCGAGTGGGAGGAGGACGAGGAGAACGCCGCCGACCCCGACCCGCAGGTCGGCGACACGGTGCGCGTGCTGGTCGAGGACGTCGAGGACGTGGTCGGCCGCCACGACGAGCGTGGCATGATCGTGCTCAGCAAGCGCAAGGCTGAGAAGATCGAGAAGTGGATGTCCGTCATGGAGTCCGTCCACGAGGGCGACGTCGTGACCGGCGTGGTGGAGCGGAAGATCAAGGGCGGCCTGCTGGTCAACATCGGCGTGAACGTGTTCCTGCCCGCCAGCCAGGTCGACATCCGCCGCCCGCACGACATCGGCGAGTACATCGACAAAGAGATCCAGTGCATCGTGCTCAAGATCGACGAGCAGCGGCGCAACATCGTGGTCAGCCGCCGCAGCCTGATCGAGCAGGAGCGGGCGAAGAAGAAGGCCGAGCTGCTCAAGGAGCTGAACGTCGGCGACCGTCGCCAGGGCGTGGTGAAGAACATCGCCGACTTCGGCGCGTTCGTCGACCTGGGCGGCATCGACGGCCTGCTGCACATCACCGACATGAGCTGGGGCCGCATCAGCCACCCGTCGGAGATGGTCAAGATCGACGACGAGCTGGAGGTCGTGGTCCTGCACATCGACTACGAGAAGGAGAAGATCGCGCTGGGCCTGAAGCAGAAGCAGCCCAGCCCGTGGGACGACGTCTCGACCAAGTACCCGGTCGGCTCGCGCGTCGCCGGCACGGTGGTCAACGTCATGAGCTACGGCGCCTTCGTCAAGCTCGAGGACGGCATCGAGGGCCTGGTCCACATCAGCGAGATGTCCTGGACCCGCCGCATCAGCCACCCCTCGGAGCTGGTCAACATCGACGACCAGGTCGAGGTCGTGGTGCTCGGCATCAACGAGGAGAAGCAGGAGATCTCGCTCGGAATGAAGCAGACCCAGGACAACCCCTGGGACAAGGTCGCCGAGAAGTACCCGCCCGGGCAGCTGGTCACCGGCAAGGTCCGCAACCTCACCAACTACGGCGCCTTCATCGAGATTGAGGAGGGCATCGACGGCCTGCTGCACGTGTCGGACATGTCCTGGACCCGCAAGGTCAGCCACCCGAGCGAGGTGGTCGAGAAGGGCCAGGAGGTCGAGTGCCAGGTCATCTCGGTCGACACCGACCGCCGCCGCATCGCGCTGGGCCTCAAGCAGATGGAGGACGACCCGTGGGCGACCGACATCCCCAGCCGCTACCAGCCGGGCCAGCTGGTGCAGGGCAAGGTCACGAAGATCACCAACTTCGGCGTGTTCGTCGGGCTGGAAGACGGCCTGGAAGGCCTGCTGCACATCTCGGAGCTGGCTGACGAGAAGGTCGAGAACCCCGAGGACGTCTGCAACGTCGGCGACGAGATCGAGGTCAAGATCCTCCGCGTCGACACCGACGACCGCAAGATCGGCCTGTCCCGCAAGCGGGTCGAGTGGGCCGAAGAGGACCTCGCCACCGACGAGGGCGGCTCGGAAGACGCGGTCGCCGCGTCCAGGCCCGCGGCCGACCTCAAGGGCGGCCTCGGCGACGGCGGCCCGCTGTTCAAGGCCCCCGGCGCCGAGCAGTCCGAGGAAGCCGAAGGCGAGAGCAAGGAGGACTAGCTCCCCCGACGGGCCCCACGGCCCGCTTAACCGCTACGACTACACGACGCGACGGGTCGCATCCCGTCGCGTCGTTTTTTTTGGCGCGGCCGGAGCTTTGCGCGCATCCCGCGCACGGCCACCATCTTACGCCGCCGCAAAGGTCGACCGGCCCGGGCGACGATACCCACTGCTAGCTAGCACTATCCGTGCGCCCGCCCCCACGGCGCCCCGCCGACAGCCCCACCGCCCCTGCCCGCCATGCCCGCCGCCCCCAAGAAACGATCCAGCTCGAGTGTGCAGAGCCCGCTGGAGACCTACCTCCGCGAGATCAACGAGACCGCCCTCCTCACCGCCGCCGAGGAGAAGGAGCTGGCGGTCCGCATCGGCGAGGGCGACACCCAGGCCCGCGACCGCATGGTCCGCGCCAACCTGCGGCTGGTGGTCAACATCGCCCGCGGCTACTCCGGCAAGGGCCTGGGCCTGCAGGACCTGATCGAGGAGGGCAACCTCGGGCTGCTCCGTGCCGTGGAGGGCTTCGACCCCGCGATGGGCACGCGGTTCAGCACCTACGCGAGCTACTGGATCAAGCAGTCCATCAAGCGGGCGCTGATCAACACCGGCAAGACCATCCGCATCCCCGCGTACATGGTTGAGCTGCTGTCCAAGTGGCGCCGCGCGACCAGCCGCCTCACCGAGGAGCTGGGCCGCAGCCCCACGCCCGAGGAAGTCGCCCGTGTGCTCGGCCTGCCGAAGAAGAAGCTGCCGATCATCAAGAAGGCGATCAAGATCTACAACGCCACGCCGCAGACCGACCAGACCGAGGCCGGCTGGACGCTGGGCGACATGGTGATGGACGAGGACCAGCTCAGCCCGGACGAGGCGCTGGTCGAGAACGACAGCCTGCGGCACGTGCTGGAGATGCTCAAGACGATGGACGAGCGCGAGGCGACCGTGCTCAAGCTCCGCTTCGGCCTGGGCGGCGTCGAGCCCCGCACGCTCAAGGAGATCGGCCTGCAGCTCGGCCTGACCCGCGAGCGGGTCCGCCAGATCGAGACCGAGGCCCTCGGCAAACTGGCCGCCAGCCTCGACGACCCCCGCGAAGCCCACATGCTGCTGAAGCGGTAGGCCCGCGCCGCGTCGACAGCGGGGCGTCGTGCGTGGTTGAAGTCTGAACCGAGTCGGACGCCATCGCGGGCAGCGGTCGCACCCGCCAGCCCCCGCGCGGGTCGAACGGGCGGGGCTCGGAGGGCGGCGCTCTTCTCTTGTTTGGTTGCCGGTTCTTAGCTGAAAACGGCCACCCAGCGCGGTCTAATGAAGGGACCGCATGTACGCCAGTGGGCAGCGGCGCCCGCTGCGCGCTGAGATCTTATCCGAGCACAGAAAGGAACGTCCGTTCCGCGTCCCCCAAATCGGACAAAACCCCGCCGCGCCTCGTTGGGGATAGGAACGGAATCAACCAGCACGAAAGCACTTACGACAATTCAAGGCCGGAGTAGGCCCCGAGTTTTGTCCCCGCCACCAAAATTCTACCAAAATCTATCAGCGGCTGACTTCCTGACTCGAATTCTTCGGGGATCATGGCCGCTCAAGGTGCACAAAACGGGGAACCTGCACGCGGTGCCCAGTTCCTGGCCTTACGAGACGCTGCAGCTCTAGCGGGCTGCCATGGGTCAACTGTTCGAAGAGCAGCCGATTCGGGCGAGCTGAAAGTCTATAAGCTGCCTTCTGGCCACCGCCGCTTTCTGCGCAGCGACCTTCTGGCCTGGATCAACTCTGAGAAAAGCCAGCCCAAATCAGCGGGCGTGGTTGCGATCTACGCGCGCGTTTCGACTAACGATCAGGCGAAGGGCTTCGCGAAAGGGGGCAAGGATAATGATCTAGCAAGACAGATTGAGAGGTTAAAAGCCTCAGCTTTAGATCTTTATCAGTGCAAGGATCCACTGGTCTATAAGGATGTACTGAGTGGTCTTAATTATCAGCGGCGTGGATTAACCACACTGCTGGGTGATGCGATCAATGGAAAGCTCAATGGGGCCACCCTCTTAATTACTCAGAAGGACAGACTAGCTCGCTTTGGAACTGAACTCATCCTGTACCTATTAACCCAGTACGAGGTACGTGTTGTATTCACAGAGAAGCAAGACCTTGAAGAGAAAGAAGAGTTGGCCGAGGACCTACTGGCGGTCATTCATCACTTCAGCAGCAAGCTCTACGGAAGCCGAAGCAGCGGCGTCAGGCGGCGAACGCTAGAAGCTCCAACGATCAAGCGGGCCAAAGAACTTCTTGACGAGGGCTACCCGCTGACGATTACTCTCCAGCGGATGATCGATGAAGGCTACAAGACCAAAGAGGGAAAAGCTCTCTCATATCACATTCTTTATAAAAATGTAGCCAACAATAACATACTAAAGGCCTACCTGCCTTCTCAAGAACTAAGCCTGTCAGCTCAATACGCCAGCGAGAAGATCGAAAAGGCCTCTGAAAGCACCTGCCTGCCCTTGGCGGGTCTCTACCAGCACTTCTCTAGATGGTGCCATGAGCAAGGCCACAAGCCGCTCTCCAAACACAAGCTCTGCATCGACCTGAAGGGCTTCAAGCGGCAGAAGGTTCGGCGAGAGACGGTCTTCAGGGGCGTCCGCATTAAAGGGGAGCAGCTCCACTATGAATTCAAGGACCGGCGTAGAAAAACAGAGCATTTAGCGAGCCTCCGCGCGTGTTTTTGGACAAAACGAATGGGACTCAACCCGGTCCCGCGTCGTACCGCGAGAGCACCCACTGGTCAGACAGCCGCGTGTCGCGGCGGAGCCGGTAGTGGGTTTCTAGGCCGCCGACGTAGGTCTCCGGGGACGAGCCGTCGGGGCGCCACTCGAGCCACGCGTCGGATTCGTCGCCGGCCAGCTCGAAACGCAGCACGCCGCCGGGCCCCCGCTCGACCAGGGTGAACCACAGGCCCGTGCCGGGGATCTCCGCCGTGCCGATCAGCAGCATCACGGTCGGCGCCCCCTTGGGGTAGGCCAGGAACATCCCCACGCCGGGCAGCTCGCCGTCGTTGGTTGGCCAGTCGGTGCTGAGTTGCCGGGCGAACTCGGTCGCCGCGGCCAGCTCCGACGCAACCCGCCGCTGCTGGCCCGCCCAGTACAGATCGGGCCACAGGATGCCCAGGCCGAGCCACCCGCACACCACGCCGGTGAACAGCAGCCAGGCCTTGGTTGAGCGGCACCAGGGGGGACCGATGAACAACATCAGGAGCATCACGACCGCGGTGGCGGCCGCCGCCACGACGGCGCTCGCGAGAGCGGTGGTCTGGTCGCTCCAGGTCGAACCTGCCCGCAGCTCCGCAATGGCCTCAACGCTGTGGGGAGCGCCGCCGTCCAAGTAGACCCACGCCGCGGCAGCGGCGAGCAAACCCACGTTGACCGCCCACACCGTAGCCGACACCCACCCGCTCAACCTCGCCAACCGCGGACCGATCATTGCTGACAGTACGACAGGGCCAGCAACGCGAAGGCGGTGCAGAGGTTCGGGTCGTTCTCGAACCACTGCTGGTTGGAGTTGGCCCACGAGCCGTCGTCGCGCTGCTTCTTGGCGAGCTCGGCGATCAGGTCCTGCCGCCAGTCGCGCTCGCCCTCGCTGGCGGTGTCGATCTTCGCCTTGCCAGAAGCCTCAAGCGCCTTGCCGAACGTGTTGTAGTAGTAGAACAGGCCCGCGGTCCCCTGGCCCGGGTTCTTCTCGACGCTGTAGTGCTTGCCGATCCACTCCAGGGCGGCCTTCACGCGGGGGTCGTTCTCGTTCAGGCCGGCGTAGACCATGCTCTTGAAGCCGGCGTAGGTCATCGAGCCGTAGCTCCGCAGCCCGCCGTCGGCCGTGTAGCGTTCGGAGGTCGACGGGTCGACGTTCTCGGTGGGGATCACGTAGTAGAAGCCGCCGTCGTTCACCTTGCCGGCGAACGGGGTGTCGTTGCCGGCGCCCTGGAGGTTCTGGCAACGGGTCACGAACGCCAGCGCGCGCTGGATGGCCGGGTCGTCGTCCTGGGCGCCCATGGCGATCAGCGTCTCGACCAGGTAGCTGGTGTTGGACAGGTCGGGCCGCTCGCGGCCGCTGTAGCCGACGCCGCCGAACTGCGGGTCGTCCTTACCGACCTCGCCCTCGGCTCCGATCTGCAAGCCGCGCACGTAGGCGTTGGCTCGTTTGAGGGTCTCGTCGTAGCGGCCGTCGCCGGCCCGCTTGTTGGCCTCGACCAGGCAGACGATGCCGACGCAGGTCTCGTAGTTCTTCAGCCGGGGGCTGCCGTAGATGCCGCCGTCCGGCTGCACGTAGCCCTCTACCGCCTTGAGCCCCTTCGCCACGAGCGGGTCGTCCAGGCCGGCGCCGTTCAGCAGAGCCGCTGTAACGCACAACGATGTGATGCCCGACCCCGCCCGCGGAGAAAACGCCCCGTTGGCGTCCTGGCCTTTCTCACGCAGGAACGACAGCCCCTTCGCGACCACCGCCTTGGCATCGGCCTCGGCGGCCGCGGCCGGGCGCAGGCCGGCGGCCGGCGTTAGCAGCAAGCAGGTAACTAGCAATCCAGTCGCGATTCGGGTTGGCATAGGTTTCTACGGTTGATTGGTGCGGAACTGGGCCGTCGGACGGCCCGGGGGCTGCTAAATACTACTACGGGGAGAACCCCGCGGTGGCTAGAAGCGAATCGGGCGCCGGACGACATTGCCTCAATCCGACCGAAAACCGCCCCGGATGGTGGGGTCACACATTCGCCGTGCTGTTTGGACCGACGCGCGCTGTCGCGCCGTGCGACACGGCGGCCGCACCGCGGCGTCAGCAGTCATGCAGCTCACCGACGTCGGCCGCCGCCAGCCGCTTCACCTCGTCGGGCGAGAGCTCCCGCAGGAGCCCGCTCTGCAGCAGCTCGTCAAACCGCTGACGGGCGCGAGCGTCGACCAGCGCCTCGACGTTCTCTTCGCCCACCGCGATGACGTCCTTGCCGGCGCAGCGTTCGCGGTGCTGAGCGTACAGCTCACCGAGCGGGCGGCGGTTGTCGAAGCTGACGATCTCGGCCGACTCGATCTGCACCAGGTCGGCCATCGCAATGTCCTGACGCCGGACGACGCCGGTGACGATGTCGGGGCCGCCGTCGATGTAGGCGTTTAGCTCCAGCGGCGTGTTCTCCTCGAAACCACCCGCCCCCGCCATCCGGGTCCATTCCAGGATGGCCACGGCGTTCCCCGTGGGATTGTAGAGGGTTGTGCCGTAGTGCAGCTTAGCGCCGACCGTCTGGTCCTGGCAGGTGCGCAGCGGCTCGAAGCCCAGGTCGCGGAGCTGCTCCAGGATCGGCGCCCACTTCGCCACAGCGGCCGACGGCAGCTCGGCCGGGTCGATCGTCCGCTCCGACCCTGGGAAACCATCCCCGTGCGCCGCCGGCAGCCGCACGCCGGCCATGAGCGCCAGCCGCAGCCCGCCCGCCATCAGCCCCGCGAGCGGGCCTGCCGTTGGCGCAAGCGCCTGCTTGAGGTGCTTGTAGCGGATCTTTGCCAGGTTCTCGGTGTAGTAGCGGGTCGACATCCGGAGGCTCACTGTTCTGCCAGCAGTTCAAGACCGGTCGCGTTGGGGAAGAGCGGCTGCACCTCCGCCAGCGGCGGCAGGCCGGCCAACGCCAGCAGCCGGTCGATCCGCACCTTGCGTTCCTGCTCGTCCTGCGGCCCCGCCACGACGGTCGGCGCGCCGCCGTCGCCCTGCAGGGGCTGCATCTTCTTGGCGAACGACCTCCGCACCCGACGCACGATCAGCATGTACAGCCCAGAAACCACTACCACGGTAGCGACGACAGCGTAGAGCACCGACATCCACGCGCCGGAGAACACACCGAACAGCAGCAGCGGCAGGCAGAGCACAACGATCAGACACCCGGTCGCCTTGCGGGCGAACTTCTGCACCCCACCGCCGATGGCGCCGATGACGGTCCCCAGGTTGAACTGCTCGGTGGAGAGCACCAGCGGCAGGATCCTTGCCAGCGCATCGGCGTCGGTCATGGGTTGCCCGGCGACGCCCGACGCAGCGCATTGCTGCGCGTAGCCCTGCTTGCTCCAGCGGAGCGTCCAACCGCGCCAGCGGCGGCCCAACTCCTTCATCCGCTCGCGAAGCTCGGGCGAGCCCCACACGAACGCGATGCGCTCTTTCGTATTCAGGAACAGACCCTCGGAGACCACCGCCTCCGGCGGTATCTGCGCCGGCTTGAGTTTGGCGACCGCCTCCAGCGCCTCGGGTTCGCCTTGCAGGAGGTCGAGCGGGAGTTCGTCGAGCTGACGGTGGCGCGAAGAACCTTCAGCATCGACAATGGTCACCCACGCCCGGGGAACATCATCATCGTCCTCGTCGGGGTCGTCATCCTCGTCCGGCTCGTAGCGGCGGGATTCCTCGACCGTTTGCAGCCGAGGTTCGTAGTCGTCGTCTTCCTCGTCCTCGTCGTCGGGGAGTTCGCCGTCGGCGTGGTCGCGGGGCTCGTCGATTATGCCGACGTGCTTCGCCAGCCTGTCGCTGCCGGCGGGGGCAAGCTCTACCTTGAACTCCTGCCACGCGGCGGCCAGCAGGCGGTTGTAGAGCCGGCGGACACGGGGCACGCGGTACTCCGACGCGGCGCCCTCCCACAGCAAGAGCCGGTTGTCGTAGTCCACCACGGCGCCGCCATCGCAGTCGAGCGCCCACTCGTCAAGTTCCTCGAACTGCTCGACCCAGGCGGCGAAGTCCTGAGGACCCCACATCACCTCCCGGCGCAGCAGGGCGCTCGCCCAGCGGTCCGCGAAGTAGCGAGTCTTGCCGTCCCTGATCAGCGCAAAGGCAGCGGGTTCGCTCATGGCGACTCGGCGTTGGCGGCGGATAGAGAAGAGGAACGCGGGTGGCGAGCGCCCGCGTCAGGATAGGGCGCCGGCCAGCGTCGAAGCAAGCAGTTTCCTGCCGCCGTTCACATATCCATCATTACCCGTTGCGGACGTCGATGCCGCGAATCGCGAGGCAGACGCACCGGCTGAGCGGCGAGGATTCTCCACGGTGAGTGGCCCCAGGATAACCCGCGGGACACCGCCAGTTGCACGCAGAACCGGCTACGCAAATGGGGCGAAGCGAATTGGCGAGCCTTCGAGTGCTAGCCCCCGAGCAATGCAACATTGGGGCGCGTCGATGCGGATACCGACAGCCAAACACTTCCAGCTTTGCGACCGTTCTCACAGTTTATCCGGCTGGCGTTTCGTCCCCTGGATGAATCGAGTTGGGGCAAAGTTAGAAGGCTCACGCTTCTGCCGCAGCGCGGTTGAGCCTGCAATAGAAGATTCTGACAAAGATCCGACCGGACGAAACCGACCGAGTAGAGTCGCAAAATTCGAAGCGGCAGGAGTGTTAAATGCTCAGTCAGGGAAAGACGGGGAAAGATCACGGAAAACCTGCACATTACTGGTGGGTTTCATTCCCTTTCGAGCTCGACGTCCTAACACACTAAAGTGGCCGGTCCGCGGCCACCCCTTCGGTCCGGCCCTCACACCATGGAGCACGTGATATGAAGCCTCGACTGACGGCCTTTGCCTTGGCCGCCCTCACCGCCCTGCCCGCCTTCGCTACGGATTGGCCCCAGTTCCGCGGCCCCAACGGCAACAACGTCGTCGACGGCGACAGCCACCCGCTCAGCTGGAGCGAATCGGAAAACGTCGCGTGGAAGGCCGATATCCCGGGTCGCGGCTGGGCGGCGCCGGTGATCACCGGGGGCAAGGTGCTGATCGCCACCGCGGTCCCCGATGAGGAGGCCGAGGGGGGCGACGACCGCCGTCGGCCGCAGCGGTGGGAGCTTATCTGTCTGGACCTGGAATCCGGAGACGAGCTGTGGAGCAAGGTGGCCAAGGCTGGCGTGCCGACGGTCGGCACGCACCGCGACAACACTTACGCCTCGGAGACACCGGTTACCGACGGCGAGCGGGTGTACGTCTACTTCGGCATGACCGGCCTGTACTGCTACGACCTCGACGGCAACGAGGTGTGGCAGAAGGACCTGGGCACCTACCGCATGCAAGCCGACTGGGGCACCTCCAGCTCACCGGTGCTGCACGACGGTCGGCTGTTCGTGCAGGTTGACAGCGAGGACCAGTCGTTCTTAGTTGCGCTGGACGCCGACAACGGTGAGGAGCTGTGGCGCGAGGACCGCGACGAGGGCTCCAACTGGAGCACGCCGATTATCTGGAAGAACAGCCTGAGGACCGAGCTGGTCACCGGCGGCGGGAAGTTCCGCTCGTACGACCCGGCCTCCGGCGAGCTGCTCTGGACCCTCGACGTCGGCGGCAGCCGCAGCTCGGCCTCGCCGGCGGCGACCGAGGAGCTGCTGATTGTAGGCGCCGAGGACCGCTCGCGGCGCGGCGGCGGGCGCGGCGGCATTTTCGCGGTGAAGCCCGGAGGCGAGGGCGACATCTCAAGCGGCGAGGACGGGCAGAGCCCCTTCCTGCTGTGGGGCTCAACCGAGACGCCGCTCGGCATGTCGTCGCCGTTGATCTACGACGGCATGGTCTACGTGCTGACCCGCCGCGGCGGGATCGTGCACGCGCTGGACGCCAAGACGGGCGAGCAGGCGTACCGTGAACGCGTCCGCGGTGCGTCGGCGTTTTGGGCGTCGCCCTGGGCCGTGGGCGGTAAGGTGTTGCTGCCCGACGATCGTGGCGGCGTGCACGTGCTTGAGCCCGGCGCCGAGTTCACGCTGGTCCGCACCAACACCATCCCCGGCCGGCTGTGGGCCAGCACCGCCGTAGGCGACGGCTCGCTGCTGCTGCGGTACGAGGACCGACTAATCTGCGTACGCGAGCCACTCCAGCAGGCTAAAGCGGCTCCACGCGGAAGCGGCCAAACAACGCGTTGACGCCATCGGCCAGCAATCCAACCCGCCCGGTCGTGTGAGCGTCGTCGGTGGCGGTGAGGATTGGCTGGTCGGCGTCACCAATGTAGACCGAAATCTCCGGCCCCCGGGCCACGACGCGGAGCCGGCGCGGACCGCGCCCGGAGTCGGGCAGTTCGGCCTCGGCCAGGATGGTTAGCGAGCGTCCATCGCTGCGGCCGAGTTCGACAACGCCGTCTGCGGTGATCTGGGCAACGTAGCCGGAGTAGCGGTGGCGGCCGACCGCGCAGTTGCTCGCCCGGAAAAGCAGCCCCGCGGGGCCATCGCCCCGGCGACGGGCGACCTCGACCGTGATGTCGAGATCGTCGTAGCCGCGGTCGCGGAGGACGAGCTTGTCGCTGTAGCGGGGGTCGAGCGCGCCGCGGATGGCCACCCGCCCGTCACGTGCCGAGACCGAGTGCTCCCGGAAGAACGTGATCGGCTCCCACGCGTCGACAGAAGTAAAGTCATCGGCATACGCGTCGCCGGCCGGCGGCGGCGCTTCGCCCGACGGGGCGGGAAGCACCTTTCCCCACGGCGCCGGCTCGCCAAAGTCGGGCGTGCCGTCGGGCTTCCAGCCGTAGCGTTTGATGCTGATCGCGCGGTTCCACGAGCCCTCGGGGTCGATCGAGCTGTGGTAGACCAACCAGTCCTCCGTGCCGTCGGGGCTCTTGGTCAGGCAGCCGTGCCCCGGGCCGTACACGCCGTCGGTGCGGCTGAGCACGGGCTCGGGCCGCTTGACCCAGGACCTTGGGTTCATCACATCGCCGTCGGTGCACTCCATCAGGCCAAGGGCGTAGTCGGCGGTCCAGCTGCCGCTGCACGCGTACACGATAAACAGCCGCCCGTTGCGCTGCAGCGGCTGCGAGCCTTCGTTGAGTCCCGCGGGGCGGCCGCGGGTTTCCCACTCGTACATCTTGCCGGAGATATCCACCGCTGGGCCAACCAGCTCGGTGGGGCTTTTCATCCGCGAGATGAACAGGTGCTGGGTCGAGTCGGGCACGGTGTCGGTCGGCCAGCCGGACCAGACGCAATACAGCGTCCCGTCGGCGGTGCGGAACACGCTCTCGTCGATCGCCCAGCCGGGGGTCTGCAGCTCGGCGGCCATGCTGTACGGGCCCTGCGGGTCGTCGGTGTCGGCTTTCAGCACAATCAGCCGGTGGTTGGCGTTGTCGCCGTCGTCGGCGCAGGTGTAGATGTACCACTGGCCGTCGATGCGGTGGATCTCCGGCGCCCACAGCTGCTTGCTGTAGGGGCCGGTCGGTGGCGGGCGGTACACGGTGCGGCTGACTCCCGGGTCGGTCAGCGACCGCGACTTGAAAACGACAATCGCCGTGTCGCCCGGCGCGCTGGCCGCGATGTAGTACCAGCCGTCCGCCTGGAACACGTACGGGTCCTGCCCGCCGTAGATCGGGTTGGCGTAGGTCAGCGGCGGCGCGGCCGCCAGTGCGGGCGCAGCGCCTGCAACGGCGGCGCAGCACGCCGCGAGGATACGGAGGGTGATCACTTGAACCGATGCTCCCGGGTTGGGGTCAGGGCGCTGGCCAGGATCAGCCGCCACGAAGCGAATAGGAATCAGATCTTCTTGCCGAGCACGACCACGTCGCCGCGATTCTCGTCGAGCTTCGTGACGCCCGGCAGCAGGCCCCACCGCTCGAAGCCGAGCCGCTCGTGCACCTTGAGGCTCGGCTTGTTGTGCGCGAACACCAGCGAGATGACATTCTCCACGCCCAGCTGGGGGCACTCGTCAATAAGCTGCTGCATCATCCACGGGCCCAGGCCGCGGCCCTGCAGGCTCGGGTCAACGTACAGGCTCGCCTCGGCCGTGATGTGGTACGCGTACCGCGGCAGGAAGTCCGACAGGCCGACCCAGGCCACCACCCGCCCCTCGTGGACCGCAACCCACAGCGGGCGGCGCTCGGCCGAGTGGGCGTGGAACCAGTCTAGGCGGCTCTCGACGGTGATCAGCCGCAGGTCGGCGTTCGACGTCCGCGACGGGATCGCGGCGTTGTAGATCTCGACGATCGCGGGCAGGTCGGACTCGGCCGCCTCACGGAGGGAGATGGTCGGGTCGGAGGGGAAGTCAGCAGCTTCCATAGCAGCAGCGGGCCGGGCGGCGGTGGGGCGGGAAAGGCCCCATTTTAGCTTGGCCGGGCCGGGGTGCGTCAGCCCTTGGCCGTCGAATTACGCGAGAGTCTGCGTTGGGACCGCCGCACCGCTGCCGATGAGACGGTAAGACGACTTTGCTGCGTCCATCGCTTGACGGGGACCCGTTGGGCGGTGCGAAGGTGGGCGTTTGGCGGCCAGAGCCTAGAACTTGGCTACAGACCTGGCACCGACCGCGCGAGCCCCAGCCCGCTTGACGCACGCCCGCAATCGACCATGCTGGGTTGGCCAGGCCATCCCTCCCCTCACCCCCGCCTGTACACCATGGCCGTTGAAGAGAAGCTGCGCAAAGAAATCACGATGCTGGGCCAGGTGTTCGGCGAGGTCATTTTGCAGCACGCCGGGCAGCCGGCGTTCGAGCTGGTTGAGAAGGTGCGCGCCGAGGCCCGCGACTTCCGCGACGGCGACGCCAGCCAGGGGGACGCCCTGGCTGCCCTGCTCGCGGGTCTGGACGCCGAGCAGCTGCGAATCGTCATCCAGGCGTTCAGCGGGTTCCTGGAGCTGGCCAACCTGGCCGAGGACCGTCAGCGGGTGCGGGCCCTCCGCGAGCGCGAGCTGAAGATCCACCCGGAGCCCCGCCGCGAGTCGGCCTTCGCGGCTGTGCAGGAGCTGGCCGCCAGGGGCCTGACCGCCGAGCAGACCGCCCAAGCGCTGGCGAAGATCGATATCGAGCTAGTGTTCACCGCCCACCCGACCGAGGCCAAGCGGAAGAGCCTGCGCAGCAAACTGCGCAAGATGCGGGGGATGCTGGCCGAGCTCGACAACAGCGACCTGCTGCCGGTCGAGAAGGAGCAGGTCCTGCTCGCCTTGCGGAGCGAGATCGTCAAGCTCTGGCAGACCGACCTGGTGCGGCCCACCAAGCCGACCGTCATGGAAGAGGTGCAGCGGGGGCTGTCGTTTCAGGGCGTGCTGTGGGATACGGTTCCCCGGGTCATGGACCAGGTGCGGCGGGCCCTGCGGCAGAGCTACCCAGACGCCGACGTCGAGCCGCCGCGGATGATCCGCTTCGGCTCCTGGATGGGCGGCGACCGCGACGGCAACCCATTCGTCACCCCTGAGCTCACCGAGCAGACGTGCCTGTGGCTCCGTCGGGCGGCGATCGAGGACCATCTGCAGGCCTGCGAGACGCTGCTCGATTCGATCAGCATCTCCTGCGGCGCCACTCCTGCTTGCGACGCCCTCCGCGACTCAGTCGCGGCCGCGTGCGAGCGGTGGCCCGAGGTGGCCGAGGGCCTCGAGCGGATTGCCGCCGACGAGCTCTACCGCCGGCAGCTGAAGGTGGTGGCCTGGCGGCTGTCGCAGACCGCCCAGATGACGCTCAGCGGGCCGATCCCCGACGGCGCCTACCGGACCGTAGGTGAGCTCCGCGACGAGGTGCTGCTCGCCAAGCGGTCGCTGCTGGCCACCGACAACGAGGAGATCGTCCACACCGACCTGCAGCCGTGGCTCGATCAGATCGACGCCTTCGGATTTCAGACCGCAAGGCTCGACATCCGCCAGCACTCCGGCGTGTACGCGCAGGTCATGGAGGAGATTTGGAAGTCGGCCAAGCTGATCTCCGACGACGATCTGCCGCTGAGCGAGGAACGCCGGGTCGAGCTGCTGCTGCAAACCCTTCCGGTGGCGCCCAACCTGTCGCCAGTTAACCGCAGCGAGACCACCCGCGAGACGCTGGACCTGTTCCGTCTGCTGAGGCGGATCGCCCGTCGGTTCGGCATGGGGGCGCTGGGCGGGCACGTCATCAGCATGACCACCAGCCCCAGCGACCTGCTGACCGTGCTGTGGCTGTGGCGGTGGTCCGAGCGGGCCGACGCCCGTAACCGAGAGTACGACGCCCAGATCGACGTCAACCTGCGGCTGCCGGTCGTGCCGCTGTTCGAGACCATCGACGACCTGCAGAACGGCGCCCAGATCCTGACCGACGCGCTGGCCATCCCCGAGTACCGCGAGCACGTCCGCGGCCTGGGCGAAGAGCAGATGGTGATGGTCGGCTACTCCGACAGCACCAAGGACGGCGGCTACCTGGCCGCGCAGTGGGCCCTGCACCGCGGTCAGCTCAACATCTTCGAGGCGGCCAAGCAGCAGGGCGTGCACGTGACGTTCTTCCACGGCCGCGGCGGCTCGTTGGGCCGCGGCGGCGGGCCCGCCGCCCGGGCCATCCTCTCCCTGCCCAGCGAGACCTTCGACGGGTCCGTCCGGCTGACCGAGCAGGGCGAGGTGCTGGCCGAGCGGTACGACGACCCCCACATCGCCCACCGCCACCTGGAGCAGATGCTGTGGAGCGTGCTGACCGCCGCCACCCACAACACCTCCGCCGAGATGGGCGATTGGCGGGACCTGATGGACCGCCTGGCGGCGTCTTCGCTCCGCGCGTACCGCTCGCTGGTCGACCACGACGGCTTCGTCGCGTTCTTCCGTAGCGCCACGCCGATCGCCGGCATCGAGCGGCTGCCAATCGGCTCCCGCCCCTCCCGCCGCAAGGGCGGCGACCGGATCGAGGACCTGCGGGCGATCCCGTGGGTGTTCAGCTGGACGCAGTGTCGCTGCCTGCTGCCGGCGTGGTACGGGCTGGGCGCCGCGTTCAGCGAGCTCACGTCCGCCGAACCCGACAGCCTCGAGACGCTCCGCACGCTCTACGAGGACTGGCGGTTCTTCCGCGCGACGATCGACAACTCGGTGCTTGCGCTCTCCAAGGCGAACCCGCCCGTGTTCAAGCGGTACGCCGCTCTGGCCGACCACCCGAGCGCCAAGGCGATCTACACGCTGATCGAGGAAGAGTACAACCGCACCCGCGACGCGGTGCTGGCCGTGACCGGCTGTGACGCGCTACTGGACGACGTGCCCTGGCTGCAGGAATCGATCCACCTGCGTAACCGCTACGTCGACCCACTAAACTTCGTGCAGGTTGACGTGATGCGGCGCGCAAAGCAGGCCGAGGAAGGCGCCACGCACGCCGACGAGCTGGACCGCCTGACCCAGCTGGTCATTAAGGGCGTTGCGGCGGGCATGCGAACCACCGGCTGACACCGGCCGGCCCAGTCGCTACAAAAAGTGAGCAGGGGGGTAGCTACTCGGCCGCCTCACGCTCTTCACTGTGTTCGCCCTCGGCCTCTGCGCCTTCGGCGGGCGCCTCGGCGTCGGCCGCCGCGGGGGCCGGTTCGTTCATCAACTTGTCGGCGTAGGCCTGCTGCTCAACCGTGGCAGAGTAGGCCTCGACTTCCGGCGAGTACTGGCGCGAGTCCATCAGCGTAAAACCGATGAACAGCCCGCCGAACAGTATGGTCCCCAGCAGGATGATGACGTTGAACGCCTTGTCGTGGATCAGGTGCATGAAGATGGTCGCCACCAGGGCGGCCTTGAGGGTCGCGATCCCAAGCGTCACCCAAATGTCTGCGCGTCCCAGGTTCACGAATGAGAGCGCCGACGTGGCCACCGTCAGGGCGACCAACGCCACAAACGTGGCGACCAGGGTCGCGACACTGGTGACGTGGTGCTCGTGGGCGTCGTGCGAGTGATCGGACATGGCTTATCTGCTTATCTCGTCGTATCTTACTGCCCGCGGAACCGGCCGCGGGACGTGAGGCGTAGCTTGGTAAATAGCCCGGATTAGTGGATCAGGTACAGCAGCGGGAACAGGTAGATCCACACCAGGTCGACCAAGTGCCAGTACAGGCCGGTGTACTCCACGGGGCCGTACCGCTCGGGGCCGAAGTCGCCGCGGGCGATGCGGGCCACAATCCAGCTGATCGCGGCCACGCCCGCCAGGATGTGCAACGCGTGCACGCCGGTCATGGCGAAGTAGATGCTAAAGAAGTTTCCGGCGTTGGCGGGGCGGCCCTCGTTGCTGACGGGCACCGTCTCGCGGAGGGTCTCCTCGACGCCGACTGCGCCGGCCTCGGCTTCAGGAACGATGGCGGCCTCGACATCCTCGGTCTGAACCTCGCCCATCGGGTGACGCTCGTCGGCTACCGCGTGCTCGGCGTGGTCGCCGCCGGCCTGCATGTCGTCCTGGAAGGTTGGCACGGCCGCGTCGAGTTCGGCGCCGGTGGGGGTGTGGGTCTCGTCCCCGTGGTCGCCGTGGCCGTCGCCGGCGTGGCCCTCTGCCGCGTGGGCGGCGTGCTTGTCGACTTCAATCTGCTGGACGCCGTTCGCCACAACGACCCCGCCGCCCATGCCCAACACCGTCAGGCCCAGGCCGATGAAGACCCACGCCCTAACCGGCGCTGAGTAGCGACGGATCCAGCCGTAGCCGTACATCACGCCGCCGATGATGAAGCTCCACACCATGACGCCCTTCAGCTTGGTGTGCATGCCCGAGTCGGTCAGGTGGACCTTGGGCTCGGCCTCGCCGTCGGCGTTGATCGTCAGGTCCTCGTTCCAGTGGCCGTACTCGCGGTCCCAGCCCGCCCAGTACAGCCCCTCGTCGAACTTGTAGCTGTACTCAACCACCTTCACGCCCATAAAGAACCCGGCGCACGCCAGCGTGAAGATGTGCATCCACATCAGCGTCTGCTGCTGGTTCTTCTGAGCGGCCCGCACCCCCCACGCGATCGCCAGGCTGCTGGCCAGCAGCACGATCGTGTTGAGCATCCCCAGCCAAGGGTTGAGGAAGTGGTGCGCCTGGATGAACACCTCGGGGTGGTTCGCCCGGTAGACGGTGTAGGCAACGAACAGCCCGGAGAAGAACAGCACCTCCTGCGCCAGGAACAGCCACATGCCGAGCTTGCCCGCGTCGAACTGCTGCTCGGGCGACTCGAAGTGGTGGGCGAGCCACTCCGGGTGGTCGTGGTCGTGCCCGTGATCGGCGTGGGCGTCGTGCGTGGTGGCTTCGGCGGTGGCCATGGGGAGGCGTTGGTCGTTGGGCGGTAGGCGTTTGGGAAAACTGACGGTCCAGGCCGGGCGGGGCCGGAGGAGCTCTCGCTAGGTCTGGGCGGGCTGTTCGGCGGGCGCCGCTTCACGCTTGAAGTCGGGCAGCACCTCGTAGTAGCCGTCGCCGTTGGGGTCCTCGACAAAATTGTCGTAGACGTAGGGCGAACCCATCAGCGGGTTGACCTCAAAGTTGTGGTGCGTGGGGGGCGAGCAGCACTTCCACTCCAGCGTCGCGGCGCCCCACGGGTTGTCCGGCGCCTTGCGGCCGCGGAACAGCGAGTGCACCAGCACCAGGGCCGCCAGCGTCAGGCCGGCGCCCAGCAGGTACGAACCGAACGTGCTGAGCTGGTGCAGCCCCTCAAACTCTGGCTTGTAGCTGGCGTACCGGCGGGGCATGCCCTGCGTGCCGAGAATAAACTGCGGGAAGAACGTGACGTTGAACCCTACGAACACCATCAGGGCGGCAATGTTCGCCCACAGCTCGTTGTACATCTTGCCGAACATCTTGGGCCACCAGTGGTGCAGCGCCGCCAGGAAGGCCACCAGCGTGCCGCCCATCATCACGTAGTGGAAGTGCGAAACCACGAAGTACGTGTCGTGCAGGTGGATCACCGTGGCGAGCGACCCCAGGTACAGGCCGGTCAGGCCGCCGATGGTGAACAGGAACATGAACGCCAGGGCGTAGGTCATCGCGGCGTTGTAGTGGATGTTGCCCTTGTAGAGCGTGGCCAGCCAGTTGAAGACCTTGATCGCCGACGGGATGCTCACGCTAAACGTCAGGAAGCTGAAGATCACCGTGGTCAGGTTGCTCTGCCCTGAGGTGAACATGTGGTGGCCCCACACCAGGAAGCCGAGCAGCGCGATGGCGATCGAGCTGTACGCGATGAACCGGTAGCCGAAGATGTGCTTGCGGCTGTAGACCGGGATCACCTCGCTGATCACGCCCATCGCGGGCAGGATCATGATGTACACCGCCGGGTGCGAGTAGAACCAGAAGAAGTGCTGGTACAGCACCGGGTCGCCGCCCAGGGCCGGGTCGAAGATCCCGATGCCCACCGCCTTCTCGACGGTCAGCAGCAGCACCGTGATGGCCAGCACCGGGGTCGCCAGCACCTGGATGATCGCGGTGGCGTAGAGCGACCACAGCAGCAGCGGCATGCGGAACCAGGTCATCCCCTTGGGACGCATCGTGTTGACCGTCACCACAAAGTTGATGCCAGTGAAGATCGAGCTGAAGCCAAGGATGAACACCCCGAGCGTGGCTGCTATCACCGGCCCGCTGGTGGTGGTGCTGTACGGTGTGTAGAAGGTCCAACCGGTGTCGAGCCCGGTGGTTAACAGCGCGGCGAGGAAGAAACAGGCGCCGACGACCCACAGGTGGAAACTCGCCAGGTTCAGCCGCGGGAACGCCACGTCCTTGGCGCCGAGCATCATCGGCAGGCAGAAGTTCCCGATCGCCGCGGGGATGCTCGGGATGATGAACAGGAACACCATCACGGCGCCATGGAGCGTGAACGCGACGTTGTAGGCGTCCTTGGCGGCCGCGATGTTGGGCTCGTCCCCGGTGCTCTCAACGAAGTTGGTGAAGAAGTCGACCTGCGGCGTCAGCAGCTCCGTGCGGACCAGCAGCGCCAGCACGCCGCCCAGCAGGAACGCCGTGAGCACGCCCACCAGGTACATCACGCCGATCCGCTTGTGGTCCAGCGTGAACACCCACGACATGATCCCGCCGCCGGTCAGGTAGCTGGGCCCCTGCGGGTTCTCGATCCGAGTCCCCGAGGGGACGTTGAAGTTGGCGCCGTCGGTTTGGGCGATCATAGTTCGAACTGCTTGCGTGTCTATCGGGGAGCCGCCACGGCGTCGGGGCCGCAGGGGAGCGAGCGGTCAACGCCGCCTGTTCGGCGTGCATAGCGCCCGTGGCGATTCAAAAGTTAATCGTCGGATTCGGTCTCTTCGGGGTCGGCGTTGTCGGCCTCGTCCGTGGTTGCGGGTTGCTCAGCGGTCGCCGGGGCTTCGTCGTCATCTTCGGCGTCGCCGGCGGACTCTTCCTGGGGCGTCGCGGGCCCGTCAGCGCTGGCCTCTTCCGATTCGCCTTCGGCCTCCTCGCCTTCCTCACCCTCCTTGGGCGCCCAGTCGTTGACTTCCTCGTCGTTTAGGCTGCGGATGTACTGGCGGAGGGCGAAGATCTCGTCCTCGTTCAGCTGGCCCTGGAAGGTCGGCATGATCGGGTTGTAGCCCTGCCGGATCTTCGCCTGCGGGTTGAGGATCGACTCGCGGATGTAGTTATCATCCATCTTGCCGGTCGAGCCGTCCTTGAAGGTGACGGTCTCGCCGTAGTGGCCCTTGAAGCTGGGGCCGCCGGGCCCGGGGCGGTCGGTCCCGTCGATGGTGTGGCACTGGGCGCAGCCGCGGCGGTTGTAGAGCTGCTTGCCGACCTCGACCGGGGTGCCCTGGCTGCGGGGGTCCATCGCCTTCTTCATCCACTCTTGGAACCCGGCCTCGTCGTGCACGATGCACTTGGTGATCATCGACGAGTGGGATGTGCCGCAGTACTCCGTGCAGAACAGGTCGTACCCCTCGGTCGCAGCGGCCTCATCGTAGGTGGCGCTGCCGTCGGTGTACTTGAGTTCGGGGTTGTTCTGGTCATTGTCCCAGGTGGGATCCTTGACCTCGTCCGACGCGGTTGTCGCCTCGAACCACATCTCGTTGTAGCGTCCCGGCACGCAGTCCATCTTCACCCGGAAAGCGGGGATGTACAGGCTGTGGATCACGTCCCTCGACGACAGGATCAGCTTGACCGGTTGGTCCTTGGGGACGTGCAGCTCGGGCGAGATGGCGCCGGTCGGGTAGACGAACGACCAGCTCCACTTCTGGGCGATGACCTCAATCTCGTACGCGTCCTGCGGCGTGTTCCGCATCGCCACGTACCCGACAAAGCCCTGGAAGAAGATCCAGATCGCCAGGATCAGCGGGATCACCGACCACGTGATCTCCAGCGCGTTGTTGTGGTGGGCTGTGTGCTCCTCGCGGTGCCCCGGGCGGGCGCGGTACTTCCACATGAACCACGCCATCATCGCGATGATCAGCACGAAGAAGAACACGCAGATCACGGAGATGACGTAGAACAAGTTGTCCACGTAGTGCGCCGTGGTCGACGCGCCGGGGCGGAACCAATCGGCCAGCAGGGCGGGGCTTGTCATGTTGGACAACACGGGGAACGTCATGTCGCTTGGGGGTCCGGGGTATCGGTGGGAGCGAACCGCTCCTCCTGTGGTCCGTCGGTCGGGCGCGTGCCGGAACTGCGACGCACCCAGAACGGGAGCAGGCAGGCGGCCAGGGTCAGGACCGTGAACGCCGCGCCGGCGGTCATTATGTTGCGAGCCACGGGCCCGTACCGGCCCTTGGTCTCGTCGTAGTGGAAGCAGAACAGGATGATCTGGTCCATCGCCGATCCGACCTTGCCGTCAGCGGCCTCGACCAGCGAGAGCCGCACGGTCTGGGGGTCGAACATCACGCCGTACAGGTACCGCGATACCATTCCCTCGGGTGAGCAGACCATAACCGCGGCGGTGTGGGCGAATTCCTGTCGCTCGGGCACGTACTTGTAACGGAAGCCCACCACGTCGGCGAGCTTGGTGATGTTCTGCTGCGTGCCGGTCAGGAAGTGCCAACCGCCCGCCGTGCCCTGCCTTGCGTAGCTAGACAGATACAGTTCCTCGGTCTTCTTCGCCCGCTGCGGGCTCTCGCGTGGGTCGATGCTGACGCTCACCACGTCGAAGTCCTCGCCGACGGTCATCTCCATCTGCTTGAGCGCGTCTACCAGGCCGTTCAGCTGCACGCGGCACAGCATCGGGCAGTCGGAGTAGTTCAGCGACAGCAGCACCGGCCGCTCGCCGTTGCACAGGTCGCCCAGCGAGACGACGCGGTCGTTCTCGTCTCGGAACTTGAGTTGCAGCGGGATCTGAGCGCCCCGCTTCTCGTCGACCCCGACGTCCTTGATCTCGTCCGGCTTGTCCTCCAGCAGCTGCCCCTGGGCGCACACCGGTCCCAGCAACGCCAGGACAATCGCGATCAGGATGAAAGTGGGGAAGCGGGTCATGACTATTCGGCAGCGCGGGTTACTGGCCTTCCTGGCCCTGGGACTGCTCGGCCGACAGTTCCTTCACTACTAGCTTCATAGCGTCGTCGATACGCATCGAGTAGACCCCCGGCTGACCGGCGATCTCGTGCGGGGCCCCGAGGAGGGAGGAGTCCTGCTGCTGCACCAACGAATCCGCCTCGCTGGCGGTAGCCACCAACGCCTTCTTCGCCGAATCGATGTTGATGTACGCCGAGTAGAGGGCCTTCACGCCCAATGCGGACGCCAGCACCAGCGCGGTGGAGATCAGCCCCACCACGACGATGGTGGTGGTGTTCAGGTCGTCCGCCTCGACGCCGGATTCGGCGGGCGGCAGTACGGATTCGGGAGCAGTGTCGCTCATGGGTATGCTAGCGGTTAGCGGCGTGCTGGAGATCGAATGTTGTCGCCGGGGCGGCCCCCCGGCCGGGGTCGCGGCCTAGTGGTTGACGTACGTCAGGGCCTCGTGCATGCGGGGGTCCTTGATCGGCACCAGCCACTTGCGGGTCGTGCCCCGGGCGATTGCGCCGATCAGCACCAGCAGCATGCCGACCAGGCAGAGGGCCTCCAGCACGAACGGCGGCGCCGAGCCCGACGATACGCCCGTGAACGAGTAGGTCACCTTCAGGGTCGGCATCACGATGTAGTAGTGGTCGTACCAGTGGACGGCCAGCAGGTAGGCGGCCCAGCCGGCCATCGCCTGCGGGTTGCGGCGGACCCGCTTTGACATGAAGCCCAGGAACGGGATCAACAGGTGCAGGATAAACAGCCATCCGGTCATCGATGAGATGCCGAACGGGGCCGGGGCGCCGCGGTCGGCGTACCACTTGGTCTCCTCGGGCACGTTGGCGTACCAGATCAGCATGAACTGCGAGAACGTCACGTAGCCCCAGAACACCACCATCGCGAACATCAGCTTGGCGATGTCGTGCCGCTGCTCAACGCGGACCGACTGGGTGATCATGCCGCGGCTCTGCAGGAAGTGGATCATGAGCGTGAGCAGCGCCAGAAAGCCCAGCACGCAGCCGGCCCAGTAGTACACGCCAAACATCGTGCTGAACCAGACTGGGTCGAGCGACATCAGCCAGTCGAACGCGGCCACGTTCAGGCTCACCGCGAACAGCGCCATCAGCGGGCCGCTCCAGCGGGCTAGGCCACGCAGCGTTGCGACGCTGCCGGTCTTGTCCACCTTCAGTGACCCTTTTACCATGATCCGGGTGGCAAACGCCCAAACCGCGAAGATGATGGCCGCGCGGATCACAAACCACTTGGGCGAGAGGTAGTCCGCCTTCGGTTTGAGGACCGCGTCGTCCAGCGTGGCGGCGCGGTCGCCCCACGGGTAGAGGGCGCCGGTCTCGTCGTTGAGGACGAAGAGGGCGATCGGAACAAACAGCAGGATGATCACCGGCATCGCGCTGGCCACGATCTCCGCCAGTCTGCGGATGGAGGTCGCCCAGTAGGCGCCAAACAGGTGGCACGCCAGCGTGAAGAACAGCCCGCCGATCACGAAGCTGGCCACGTACACAAAGTTCATCAGGTACGCGTGCCAGAACAACGCCGCGCTGCCGGTCGAGACGCCGATCGCCGCCGCGATCAGCAGCAGCACGGCGCCGGCGATCAGGGCCGGGCCGGCCAGCGGGGAAAACGTCGTCCCGGCCGAGAGTTCCTCGGGGGCGGCATCGGTCGTGGTGGTCGCGGCGGTAGCCATGGGTCGTTGTGAAGCGCTGGGCGTTGGTTGGATTTCGGCAGCGGGCGCCGCCCGCTCTGGCTCGCGGTGCGCCGGGGCGCTACCGCACGGGGCGGTCCTCTTCGGGGATCTCGTCGAGCGAGGCGTGCTGGCTCTTCTGCAACGCCCGGACGTAGAGCACGATCGCCCAGCGGTCCTCGGCGTTGATCTGCAGTCGGTAGCCCGGCATCTTGCGGATGCCGTTGGTGATGGTGTTGTAGATGCGCCCGACCGGCTGCTCGCGCACCGCCTCGTCGTGCAGGCTTAGCGGCCTGGTCCACGTTCCCTGATTCAGGCTCATCGCCCGCTGGGTAACTAGGCCCTCGCCGTAGCCAGCCTGACCGTGGCATGTGGCGCAGTAGATGTTGAACCGCTGCTGACCACGCTCCATCAGTTCCTGCGTGACCTCCAGCGGGAAGTCCTTGGTCCAATTCGGCTCGGGTGGGACCTCGGCGGGCTGCCCCGCGGCCGCCGCGTCGCCTTCGACCTGAGCGCTCACGAAGTGGGCCGGCACGGCGGCGGACGCCACCCCGTCGGGCTCGATGCCCTCGTAGTACCGCTGGTCCTGCTTCGCCTCGATCGAACCCCACGCAATGGTCCCAACCGGCGCCTTCCGCATCGCGCGGCCATCGGCGAACAGGTCGGTTGCGGTCTGGGTCTTGAGCTTCGCCTGGTAGTCCATGTCCCACCAGAGCGAAAGCCGCGGGCTGGTGGAGGTGCCGGCGGCGGCGGCCACCCACAGCGGCGGCACCAGGGCCACCGCGGCGCCAACGGCGCCGATCGCGAGCAGGAACGCCGGTACCTGACGGCCCTCGACCTCTTCGTGGATCGTCTCGACGTGCGTGGCGCCCACCGAGTTGAGCCAGTCGCCGACAATCGCCTCATCGAACTGTTGGTCAGCGGCGTCGATCCACAGGAAGAAGCCGTCGTTTGTGACGCGGCTGAAGCGCTCGCTCTTGAACAGCGGGTTGTGCAGCTTCGGCAGGCCATTGAGCCCAAACATGCCAAAGAACGCTGTCAACGAGCTGAACAGGATTATCAGCTCGAAGGTGACCGGGATGTTCGCCGGCAGGCTGAAGATCGGCTTGGCGCTGATCGGGAACTGGTAGCCGCTGTAGATGAACGGGAACTCGACGCCGTTCATGTAGTACTGGATGGCCAACGCGACCAGGCAGCCGGTCAGGCCGCCGCAGAAGACCATCCACGGCAGAATGGTCTTGGGTGCGCGGAGCGCGTCGTCGATGCCGTGGATCGGGAACGGGCTGAACCCCTCCACCTTGCGGTAGCCCTGATCGGTGGTCTTGCGGGCGGCGGTCACCAGCTCGTCCGCGTCAGGGAACTGGGCCAGCACGCCGAGCAGCTTCGGCTCGGGGGGCGTCGTGTTGTTGGCGTCGTCGGACATTGGGAGGCGTGTTGTGCGGCTAACTCTATTGGGAAGTCGGCGGTCGGCGTCGGGCGATTAGTGCCCGTGCTTCTCCATGTGCATCACCTGCTTGACTTCGGCCATCGCGATGATGGGCAGGAAGCGGCAGAAGAGCAGGAACAGGGTGAAGAACAAACCGAAGCTGCCGATCAGCATCAGGATGTCGACCAGCGTCGGCTTGAACAGGCCCCAGCTGGACGGCAGGAAGTCGCGGTGCAGGGTCATGACGATCACGAACCGCTCAAACCACATGCCGATGTTGATAAAGATCGAGATGATGAACATCAGCATCGGGCTGGTCCGGACCGCCTTGATCCAGAACAACTGTGGCGAGATCACGTTGCAGGTCACCATGATCCAGTAGGCCCACCAGTAGGGTCCGAACGCCCGGTTCACAAACGTGAACTGCTCGTAGGGGTTGCCGGAGTACCACGCGATGAAGAACTCCGTGGCGTACGCGAAGCCGACCATCGACCCGGTGGCGATGATGATCTTGCACATGTTCTCCAGGTGCCGCGTCGTGACCAGGTCCTTGAGGCCAAACCACTCGCGGGCGGGCACCATCAGCGTGAGCACCATGCCGAAACCGCTGAACACGGCGCCCGCGACGAAGTACGGCGGGAAGATCGTGGTGTGCCAGCCCGGCAATTGGGAGACCGCGAAGTCGAAGCTAACGATCGTGTGCACCGAGAGCACCAGCGGGGTCGCTAACGCGGCGAGCAGGCCGTAGGCCTTCTCGTAAACGTGCCAGTGCCCGGCCGAGCCGGTCCAGCCCATCGACAGGATCCCGTAGGCCAGCCGCCGCACCGGGTGCTTGGCCCGGTCCCGCAGAGTGGCCAGGTCGGGGATCATGCCCATGTACCAGAACAAGAGCGACACCGTCGCGTAGGTGCCGACCGCGAACACGTCCCACAGCAGCGGGCTGCGGAACTGCGGCCACATCGACAGCTGAGCCGTCGGCAGCGGGAACAGCCAGTAGGCGAACCACGCCCGGCCCACGTGGATGCCGGGGAACGTGCCGGCGCAGACCACCGCGAAGATGGTCATCGCCTCGGCGAAGCGGTTGATGCTGGTCCGCCAGTGCTGGCGGAACAGAAACAGGATCGCCGAGATGAGCGTCCCGGCGTGGCCGATGCCGACCCAGAACACGAAGTTGACGATTGGCCAGCCCCAGAACACGGGGTTGTTGTTGCCCCACACGCCCACGCCGGTGATCAGCAGCCAGCCGATCAGCGCGCCGAACATGGCGGCCGTGTTGGCGGCCACGAAGAACGCGACGAACCACGCGATCGGGGGCCGCGAGTTCTCGGCGATCCGGCAGACGGTCTCGGTGATCGAGTCGTAGGTTTGGTCGCCCTGCACCAGGTGCGGCTCGACCCACTCCTCGGTGGGCGAGATGTCCGGGTTGCCAAAGGCGATGTCGGCTGTGGCCATAGTGAACGTGTGCTTGGTAGTAGTTTGGCACCCCCGCCCCGTGGGGCGGCCGGCGTTTGGTTTTCGCTAGGCGGTGTGATTGGCTTCGGCGTGATCTTGTTCGGCGCCGTCCTCGCCCTGGCCGGCTTCGCCGTGCCCGCCCTCGTCGTGGTGGTCGTCGCCGTGGCCGCCGTGGTGGATCTCGGGGTTGGGCGGCTGGAACTGCTTGAGGGCCGGGTGCGGGTTGCGGATGCGGGCCAGGTACTGCGTGCGGGGCCGCAGGTGCAGGCCATCAAGCATTCCATAGGCGCGGCCGCTGGCGTGCGCCTGGGCGACCTTGCTGTTCTCGTCGTTGAGGTCGCCGAAGGTGATGGCGTTCGTCGAGCACGCCTCCTGGCACGCGACCACGACATCGCCATCGGCCATCGAGCGGCCTTCGACCTTCGCCTCGATGCGGGCGGCCGAGATCCGCTGCGTGCAGTAGGTGCACTTCTCCATCACGCCGCGGTGACGCACGGTCACCTCGGGGTTCATCACCAGCCGCTGCAGCTCGCGGTTCGCGTTGACCTTCGACTCGTTGATCTTGCCGGCCGGCCAGTCCTCACGCTCCAGCTCCCAGTTGTAGTGGAAGTAGTTGAAGCGGCGGACCTTGAACGGGCAGTTGTTGGCGCAGTACCGCGTGCCGATGCAGCGGTTGTAGACCATGTCGTTGAGGCCCTCGGCGCTGTGGATCGTCGCTGCGACGGGGCACACCTGTTCGCACGGGGCGGTCTCGCACTGCTGGCAGGCGACCGGCTGGTGGACCACGGTCGGGCTCTCGGAGAACTCGCCGTCGTGGCTGCGGAAGTAGCGGTCGATGCGGATCCAGTGCATCTCGCGTCCGCGGCTGACCATGTCCTTGCCGACCACCGGTACGTTGTTCTCCGCCTGGCAGGCGACCGAGCAGGCGTTGCAGCCGACGCACTTGTTGAGGTCGATCGCCATGCCCCAGGCGTTGCCCGTGGTTGACTTGTAGCGGTCCGGCGAGATGTCGCCGGCGTCCGACTCGCGGGTAAAGCTGGGCTCCTTCCATAGGTTCTCGGTCGCGATGTGGTGGCCCATCTCCTGGGCGAACTTCGGGTGCTCCTTGTAGAAGTCCTGCGACGCCTCGCGGATGAACTCGAAGGAACGCTCGGTGATCGCCTCCAGGCCGCCGACGTCGATGGCGTGGTGGTCCTGGGTGGTGGCCAGCGTGTATTTGCCGCTGGCGCCCTTCACGCTCACGCCATCGGTCAGCACGCGGGCGCCATCGGTGGTGCGCAGCTGGTAGGCGTCAAAGCCAACCGGTGCCGCGGAGATCGGCACCCAGGTGCCGTAGATCCCGTTCGGGAACAGTCCCTGCACCGCGCCGCCCGACTCGTTCAGCAGGCCGCCCACGCGGCCGGCGGCCTTGCGGCCGTACCCCAGCGCCACGCCGATGGAGTTCTTCGCCTGGCCGGGCTGGATGAACACCGGCAGTTCGAGCGAACGCTCGCCGACCGTGACCGTGACCATCTGCCCCTGGCCAACATTGAGCGACTTGGCGGTCTCGGGGTTGATCAGGGCCGCGTTGTCCCACGTGAGCTTGGTAATGAAGTCGGGGGTTTCCTGCAGCCAGCCGTTGTTCGCCAGGCGGCCGTCGTAGGTGCTCTCGCTGACGGTCAGCACCACCTCCATCTCGCCGGCCGCGGCGGGCTCGAACTCGAAGTCCTGCACGCCTGGGCTGGCCGCCTCGGCGGCGCTGTCGGCAAGGTAGCCGTCGTGCACCAGCTGCTCCCAGCCGGCGTCGTCCAGCCCGCCGGCCTGATCGGCCACCGCAGCACGGACGAACTCGCGGGGCGACTCTTCGACGCCCGCCATCAGGCACAGCAGTTCCAGGGCCGACTTGCCGCCCAAGAGCGGCTCGATCAGCGGCTGCTGAACGCAGACCGTTCCGTCCCAGGCGCGGGTGTCCCCCCACGACTCGAAAGGGTGGGTCTCCGGCAGGCTCCAGGTGCAGGCCTGCGAGGTTTCGTCGTCGTAGGGGCTGAGGTGGATGGAGGTCTCTACCTCGCCCAGCCGCTTCGCGAAGTCGAGGTCGACCGGCGCGTCGTAGATGGGGTTGCCGCCCAGGATCACCAGCGTGTCGATGCGCCGCGCGGCGATCTCGCCGGCCAGGTCCGCGAGCGGCTTGACCTCGGCGGCGCCCTGCGGCTCGGCCGAGTAGAGCACCGTCTGGCCGGCGTTCTCCAGAGCCGCGTTGATCTTGTGGGCCAAGGCGAAGGACTCGGCCGACTGGCAACCGCCCACCGCGACCACGCCCGCCCCCTTGTGGGCGAGCAGGTCCTGGGCAAGGGCGGCCAGGAACTGGTCTTCGGTCGGCGACTTGGCGTCTTCGGCAATCGCCGGCACGGTGACCTCGCCGCTCTCGACCAGAGCCAGCAGCTTGGACAGGGCAGCCGGGACGGCCGACGACTTCAACGGCAGGCGATGGTCGGCGCAGCCGCCGGTCATGCTGAACTGGCTCTCGACACAGTACAGGCGGTTCATCTCGCCGTCGGGGTCGCGGCCCTCAGCGTAGTCGGCCGACAGCGCGATCGACTCGGGGTCGTCCTTCAGCAGGTCGCAGTCGAAGCAGGCGATTACCTTCGCGTCCGCCAGGCTGTAGCGGGTGCGGACCCGCTCGCCAAAGGCGAGCTCGGCGCCCGCAAGCTCGGCCTCGCGCGAGATTGGGGCATACTCGTAGAGCTTGGCCTGCGGGAACTTTTCCAGCAGCGACTTGAGTGCGGCGTCGATCGACAGCGAGCTGGTTGGCTGCTTGAGCACCGCCAGCGAGGCGCCCCCACCTTCGCCGAGCTTGGTGGCGAGCTCGCCCAAGCGCGATTCGACGTCGGCCCAGTCGACGCCCTGCGCCTCCTTGCCGCTGCGGTCGATGGGCTGCTGCTGGCGGTCGGGGTCGTACAGCGAAAGCGTCGCGGCCTGACTGAACGAGTCGCTGCCACCCCGGCTGGCCGGGTGATTGGGGTTGCCGTCAACCTTGATGGGGCGGCCGTCGTAGCACGAGACCAGCAGGTGCCGGGGCGCGCCCGCCCAATCGATGTTGGTGGCGTACTTGGTGATCGACCCGGGGACGTAACCCTCGGGGCGATCGGAGAACGTGGCGATCGTTTCGGTCTTCCACCGGCAGCCCTGCACAGCGGCCAGCGCGAACGAGGCGCTCATCAGCTGCATCCAACGCCGGCGGCTGACGCCTGCGGGGATCTCGTCCGCGGCCTGCGGGAACTCCCGGTGCACAAACTCCAGGAACTCGGGGGTCTGCTGCAGCTCGTCGATGCTGCGCCAGTACTTGCTGGGGCCCGACTTGGGGGAGCTGGTGCGGGTTTGAGTGGTTGCTTCGCTCATCGCGTGAGGCTGACTTGTGATCGGTTGCGCGTTGCGGAAAGGCCGCGGGCGGCCTGGTTGCGGGGCCTGCGTGAGAGGTCCCGTTGTCTACCGGTGGCAGGTGGAGCAGCTAGTCGGCGCCTGCGAGCTCCAACCGTGCTTCTTCTGCAGCTCCTCGCCGTAAGCCTGCGGGTCGACGTCGCCGTCGAGGCTCCAGGCCAGGTTGGTGATCTGGTCGGGGTCGCGTTGCCGTGGCGCGGGATTGCGGTGGCACTCCAGGCACCAGCTCATGCTCAGCGGCTTCATCTGCTCGACCCGCTCCATCTGATCGACGCGGCCGTGACACTCAACGCAGCTGACGCCCCGGTTCACGTGGACGCTGTGGTTGAAGTAGACGTAGTCGCCCAGGTCGTGGACCCGCTCCCACTGCATCGGCTCGCCGGTGGTGATCGCCTCGCGGATCGGCAGCAGTTTGAGGCTCGCGGTGTGCACGGCGGTGGTCGTGTTGTTGCCGTCCGCGCCCGGCCCACGGTGGCAGTTCGCGCACACGTTCGTGCCCGGAACCGCGGCGTGGGCCGATGACTCCACGGTGTTGTGGCAGTACCGGCAGTCCATCTTCAGCTCGCCGGCGTGCAGCTTATGGCTGAACGGGACGGGCTGCTCGGGCGCGTAGCCGGCGTTCATGACGCTAGGCCAGGTGCCGTACAAGAACATGCCGCCCACGTAGGCGCCGCCCGCGGCAGCGCCGCCGAGCACCATCAGAGTGAACGTGTTGACCCAGGGCGGAAAGTGAAAGCGGTCCACAGCCGGTCCGTCAAATTGCAAGTGTCTATCAAAAAACGACTTACGACGAACCGGCCTGGTCTCCAGGACGGCCCGCCAGCACCTATGCAACGTCAGTTAGAAGAGCTACTTCGAGGCGTGACTCGGTGAGCGCGACGCTGCACAAGTGCAGTAAGGAGCTAAAGATAACGACCGAATCGCGGCTCAACTAGACGGCAAAGAGTCACACCCGAATGGGTGGGCTTGGATGTTTGCGCGTGGCCGCTGGCGCCGCGGCGCCCCAGATCCACTAAGGCGCCAGCTTCTTCAGCTTGCGTTGCAGGGTACGACGGGGGATGCCGAGCTTCTCCGCCGCGCGGGTGACGTTGCCGTCGCAGTCCGAAAGCGTCTGCTGGATGTGGTTCCACTCGGCTTCGGCGAGCGAAGGCGGGTGGATCTCGTCGGCCGCGGCGGGCTCGGTAGGCAGCTCGCCCCCGCCGCGGCGGAACGCCTCGACGACCTGATCGGCGTCGGCCGGCTTGGTGATGTAGTTGACCGCGCCCAGCCGCATCGCGTCGACCGCGTTGGCGATGCTGCCGTACCCCGTCAGGATCACACACTTCAATTCGGGCAGCAGACCCCGCAGCTCGGTCAGCAGCTCCAGTCCGGTGCGGCCTGGCATCTTGAGGTCGAGCACTGCAAGGTCCGGCCCCTCCGCTCTGGCGACGGCGACTGCCTCATCCGCGTTTGCGGCCGGGTGCACCTCGAGCCCGCGTTTGGTCAACGCCCGCGCCATCCGCTCGCGGAGCAGCTCATCGTCGTCGACTAACAGGAGCTTCTGGGCCATTCGGCTAGTTTGCCACAAACGGGGCGCCCCGACAAACAGCTAGCCAGCATACGGCTGCCCCAGGACCGCTACCCCCACCGACCGTCGCGGAGGATCTCTTCCGCCGCGTTCTTGCCGCACGCGCCCATCACACCGCCGCCTGGGTGACTGGCGGCGCCGCACAGATAGAGTCCGCTGACCGGGGTGCGGTGGTCGGCCCATCCCGGCACCGGCCGGAAGCAGTAGAGCTGGTTGGCGTTCATCGCGCCCTGCATGATGTTGCCGCCGGTGATGCCGTAGGTCCGCTCCAGGTCCAGCGGGCTGAGCACCTGGCGGTGCTCGATGGCGTCGGGCACGTTGGGGGCGTACTCGGCCAGCTTGCGGATGCAGCGGTCGGCAAAGTCGTCCTTGATAGCGTCCCACTGGTCGGGCGACTTCTGCACGGTCTCCTCGGTGCGGTCGCGGGCGTCTAGCGGCGCCAGGTTGAAGGGCGCGTACTGTACGAACATCGACAGGATGTGCTTGCCGGCCGGGGCGATGGTCTCGTCGACGCTGGTCGCCATCGTCATCTCGAGGATCGGCTCCTCGGCCGGACGGCCGTACTTGGCGTCGTCGTAGGCGCGTTCCAGGTAGTCCATCGAGGGGCCAATGTGCATCGTGCCGTGGTGGTGCGGCATCACGCCCCGCGGTGCTCCCGGCTCGGTCGGGCGGGCGGTGAAGTTGGGCGGCTCGGCGAGCGCCAGGTTGATCTTCATTGACGCCGAGGCGTAGTCGATGTTCGCCACCGCCGTGCGGAAGCTCTCTGGCAGATCCGCCGGCTGTAAGAACTTCTCGAACGTCAGGTGCGCGTCGACGCTCGAGCCGACGACCGGCGCCTCGATGACCGAGCCGTCAACCAGCGTCACGCCGACCGCCTTGCCGCCGCTGGTGTTGATGCCGGCCACCGGCGACTCGCGTCGCACGTCCACCCCCAACTGCTTCCCGGCGCTGGCGAGCGCCTCAGACAGGGCGCCCATGCCGCCCCGGACGTAGCCCCACACGCCGCGGGCGCCGCCCGCCTCGCCCATCACGTGGTGCAGCAGCACGTACGCGCTGCCGGGCGAGCTGATCGACAGGAAGGCGCCGATGATGGCGTCGGTCGCGAGGGTGGCCTTGAGCGCCTCTGACTCGAACCATCGCTCCAGGATAGGTCGCGCGGGGCCGGTGAGCAGCTCGATGGCGGCGGGCATGTCGTCCCCAAGCGACGCCATCGCCTGATACATCGACCAGCCCTTCTTAATGTCCCGCATCTTCTTGGGGATGCCGATCTTCCGCCAGCTGGCTGGCAGCGGCAGCGGGTCGGGCGCGGCTTCGCTGAGCACCGGCTCCAGCACCGCGGCTACCCGTTCCAGCAGGGCTTCGTACTTGGGGTACTGCTCGGCGTCGCGGGCGCTGAACTGGCTTATCTCGCGGTGGCACAGCTCGGCGTCGGGGCCCATCAGCAGGCTGCGGCCGTCGGGCAGGGGGGTGAACGAGCTAGGAGTCCGCGGCAGGACCTCGAGGCCATGCTCCTTGAGCTTGAGGTCGCGGATGATCTGCGGGAGGAACAGGCTGATCACGTAGGCCGCGGTGCTGACCTTGTAGCCGGGCCAAAGCTCCTCGGTCGTTGCACAGCCGCCCAGCACGTGCCGGCGCTCCAGCACGCAGACCTTCTTGCCCGCCTTGGCAAGGTAGCAGGCACAGACCAACCCGTTGTGACCGCCGCCGATGATAACCGCGTCGTACGCCGCGTTGCCTGCCATGTGCGCCGATTCCTTTCGCGTGCCCGCTCCTGGCGCCCTAGGGGGTTTGGGGCTGGCGGAGTGTTCCTGTTTGACGGACCATAAGAATAGCGAAAGTCACGAATCGAGAAATGCCAGAGTAGCCGCTATGGTCGCCCGCCGACTCGCCCCGCTGATGATCCTCGCCACGGCTCTGGCCTGCGCCACGCCCGCAACTGCCCAGCGGACCCCACGGGTGTTCCTGGGCTACTACGCGGCGATCGGCGACCTGCCGATCGAACAGATCCCGTGGCGCCAGCTGACGCACGTCAGCCACGCGTTCCTGGCGGTCGACTCCGACGGAGAACTGGTCGAGAACGACCTGGTCCCCAGCAAGCGGCTGACCGAAGCGGCCCACCAGAACCGTGTGAGGGTGCTGCTCAGCCTGGGCGGCGGGAAGACCGCGGAGGGCCTGACAAAGATTGCCCAATCGCCCGAACGCCTTGAGGCATACGCGAAGTCGGTCACCGCCGCGGCAATCGACAACGGTTACGATGGCGTCGACATCGACTGGGAGTCGCCCCACAACCAGCAAACCATGGAGGGCTTTGCTCGGCTCGTGAAGCTGCTCCGCGGCGAACTCGACGCGGCAGCTCGGCGTTCGCGGAGGAGGACCCCTTACCTGCTGACCGCGGCGGTGCCGCCGTCCAACCACCTCGGCAAGTGGTTCGATACCGGCGCCATCGCCAGCCGCATCGACTGGTTCAACGTCATGGCCTACGACATGAGCGGGCCCTGGGAGCGGACCGCAGGACACCACGC